>NZ_PEMX01000042.1:0-38696 GCF_002759075.1 Pseudomonas sp. 382 | reverse complement strand
AACCCGTCATCCCGCTGCGCTCGATGAAGCGCAAGCCCAAGCCTGGCTTACCAAGACTGTTTGACCGGCCCAAATACCGACAGCGCAACATCATCGAGCGCATGTTCGGCTGGCTGAAAGAGAACCGCCGAATCGTGACCCGCTTCGACAAGCTCGCGAAAAGTTATGCCGCCATGGTCTCACTGGCTTGCTCCATGCGGTGTTTGCGACATCTCTTTTCGTACAGAGCCTAGGACGAATGTCGAGCCCGAGTATTGAGTAGATTTCGACCCGACTTCGTGTCGTGACTGACCTGCTTAGAAAAAATCCGAAGTCAAAACATGCTGGATTGGGCAGCTTGTTGGATGACGCTGCCCAAGGTTTTCATAGGTTCCGAGGGATCCAGAGTCGCACTGAGGATTGGAATTTCACACTTAGCAGGATCCCCCTAAGCACTGCTATGCGTCTTTTCTATCAGTTCGGGCGGATAGCAAGTGTGCAGTTGGGATTCTGATAGGACTCTCGGGGTCAGAGGTATGCATTAGTGTGCATCCGAGAGCAGTTGACTCACGTGCATGCTTGGATAAGGGACGCTTGCGCCAAAGGAGGAAGGGTAAAAATAGGCACAAAAAAAGGGCTCAGATCTCTCTGGCCCTTGATTCGCTTGTGTTTGGCGGGGAACCAGGGATTCGAACCCTGGGAACGCTCTCACGTTCGCCGGTTTTCAAGACCGGTGCATTCAACCACTCTGCCAATTCCCCGATGCAATTCTGAGGGTATCCTGAAGTGTGCATCTGGGGACTACCTGAGATAAGAACTCTAGGATAGTTGCCCATCGACGGTTTTCAAGACCGTTGCCTTAAACCACTCGGCCACGCTTCCAGCTCGTTTTGCGGCCGCCATGATACCGTAATGAAACAAGCTGTCAAACTCTCTGTGTCGCGGCTTGCGGAGCGTCTGTTAGACTGCTTGCATCTGAACGTCCAAAACCATGGATTCATAAGGAGTGTCGCCATGCGCGAACAGGATTATGCCGTACACCACGGCCAGCAAGCCGAGCAGCAGGAGGTCAGCAAGGTCCTGCGCAACACCTACAGCCTGCTGGCACTCACCCTCGCCTTCAGCGGTGTCATGGCCTTCGTTGCCCAGCAGATGCGCGTCGGTTACCCGAATGTGTTCGTCGTGCTCATAGGCTTCTACGGGCTGTTCTTCCTCACTGCCAAACTGCGTGATTCGGTCTGGGGCCTGGTTTCCACCTTCGCCCTCACCGGCTTCATGGGCTTCATTCTCGGCCCGATCCTCAACCGGTACCTGGGCATGGCCGGTGGCGCTGAAGTGGTCAGCTCGGCGTTTGCCATGACTGCGCTGGTGTTTGGTGGCCTGTCGGCGTACGTGCTGATCACCCGCAAGGACATGAGCTTCCTCAGCGGTTTCATTACCGCTGGTTTCTTTGTGCTGCTGGGTGCCGTGGTCGCGAGCTTCTTCTTCCAGATCAGCGGCCTGCAACTTGCAATCAGCGCCGGCTTCGTGCTGTTCTCGTCGGTCTGCATTCTGTTCCAGACCAGCGCGATCATTCATGGCGGTGAGCGGAACTACATCATGGCGACCATCAGCCTGTATGTGTCGATCTACAACCTTTTCATCAGCTTGCTGCAGCTGTTTGGCATCATGGGTCGTGATGACTGATTGATTGCTGCTTGGGAAAGCCCGCTTCGGCGGGCTTTTCTTTGGGCGCTGGAAATGTTGCGGGCTTGGACATTGACTTAAAAGTCAATAAATCTAGTTAATGGTCGGCGATCATGCCGCCATCGTGCATTCCCCTACCGCAATCGCACTTCTGCCCGTAGAATGCGCTCCTTTTTCTTCCGGGGCAGCTTCACTGATGAGCTCACACGAACACAGCCCAAGCGCGGCGGCGCCTGCAAACGAACTGGTACTTGGCCTTGAGGACAAGCCACGGCTGTTGATCGGCCTGCTGGCAGCCCTGCAACATCTGCTGGCGATCATCGTGCCGATCGTGACCCCTGGCCTGCTGATCTGCCAGGCGCTGGGTGTTTCGGCTCGCGATACCAACCTCATCGTCTCCATGTCGCTGGTGATCTCCGGTATCGCCACTTTCGTCCAGTGCAAGCGCTTCGGCCCGTTCGGTGCCGGGCTGCTGATCGTGCAGGGCACCAGTTTCAACTTCGTTGGGCCACTGATTGCCGGCGGCGCGCTGATGGTCAAGCAAGGTACGCCGGTGGAAAGCGTGATGGCGGCGATCTTCGGCGTAGTGATTGCCGGCTCGTTCGTCGAAATGGGCGTGTCGCGGATCCTGCCGTTCGTCAAACGCCTGATCACCCCACTGGTGACCGGCATCGTGGTGCTGATGATCGGCCTGACCCTGATCAAGGTCGGCCTTATCAGCATGGGTGGCGGTTTCGGCGCCATGGCCAATGGCACCTTCGCCAACGGCGAAAACCTGATGCTGTCGGGTGCTGTGCTGGCGGTTATCGTGATCCTCAACCGCATCCCGGTGGTATGGATGCGCAGCTGCGCGATCGTCATTGCCCTGGCAGTCGGCTATGCCCTGGCCAGTTACCTCGGACGCCTGGACTTCACCGGCATGCACGAAGCCGCGCTGTTCCAGGTGCCGATGCCGCTGCATTTCGGCCTGGGCTTCTCCTGGGCGTTGTTCATCCCGATGCTGGTGATCTACCTGGTGACTTCGCTGGAAGCCATCGGTGATGTCACCGCCACCAGCAAGGTTTCGCGCCAACCGGTCGAAGGCCCGCTGTGGATGTCGCGCATCAAGGGCGGGGTGCTGGTCAACGGCGCCAACTCGCTGCTGGCTGGCCTGTTCAACACCTTCCCCAGCTCGATTTTTGCCCAGAACAACGGCGTGATTCAGCTGACCGGCATTGCCAGCCGCCATATCGGTATCTGGATTGCCGTGATGCTGGTGCTGCTGGGGCTGTTTCCGAGCGTGGCCGGGGTGATTCAGGCAGTGCCTGAGCCAGTGCTGGGTGGTGCGGCCATGGTCATGTTCGGCGCGGTGGCCGCGTCGGGCATCAATATTCTGGCCAGTACTCGCCTGGACCGTCGCGCCCTGCTGATCATCGCCGTGTCGCTGGCACTGGGCCTGGGCGTGGCGCAGGTGCCGGAGTTCCTCGCGCACATGCCTGCTGCCATCCGCAATGTGCTGGAGTCGGGTGTGGCCACAGGGGGCATCTGCGCCCTGGTGCTCAACTGGTTCCTGCCGGAAAGCAAGGAAAACGCCTGATCCGCACCTGCCCCGCCGACAAAGCCCGCGCCCACTTGCGCGGGCTTTTTGCTTTATCATGGCGGCATTCCTTTGCACGAGTTATCCATGAAATTCGCTATCGCGGTTTTTTCCCCGGCCCATGCGCCCTCTTCGCGCCGCGCCTTGCGCTTCGCCGAGGCAGTGCTGGCTGGCGGGCATGAGATTGCCCGGCTGTTCTTCTATCAGGACGGGGTACACAGTGCCTCGGCCAACGTAGTCGCACCCCAGGATGAACAGGACATCGCCGCCCAATGGCGGACCTTCATCGAAGTAAAACGCCTCGATGCAGTGGTGTGCATCGCCGCCGCGCTGCGCCGCGGCGTGCTCGATGACGCCGAAGCCAACCGCTACCAACGCCCGGCGGTCAACCTGCCCAAGCCGTGGGAGTTGTCTGGCCTCGGCCAGCTGCACGAAGCCGCTCAAAATGCCGACCGCCTGGTCTGTTTCGGAGGCGACTGAAATGGCCAAATCCATGTTGATCATCAGCCGCCAGGCACCTTGGAACGGCCCGGCTGCCCGCGAAGCACTGGACATCGCCCTGGCCGGCGGCGCCTTCGATCTGCCGCTGGCCATGCTGTTCCTCGATGACGGCGTGTTCCAGTTGGCACCCGGTCAGCAACCTGCCGCCGTGGAGCAGAAGAACCTCGCCGCCAACCTGCAGGCGCTGCCGATGTTTGGCGTCGAAGAGCTGTTTGCCTGCCAGCACAGCCTGGCGCGGCGTGGCCTTGCCGCCGACGGCCTGGAGCTGCCGGTGGAAGTGCTGGACAACGCCGCCCTGCAGGCCCTGATTGCCCGTTTCGACCAAGTGGTGACGCTCTGATGCCAACCCTGCACGTGTTATCCCACTCCCCGTTCGGCGACGAGCGCCTGGACAGCTGCCTGCGCCTGCTGGGCGCTGACGATGGCGTGCTGCTGTGCGGCGATGCGGTCTATGCGCTGCGCGACGGCAGTGACAGCCAGCGCCAACTGCAAGCTGCCAACCTGGCACGGCGCCTGTTCGCCCTCGACGAAGACCTGCTGGCCCGTGGCATCAGCAGCGCGCTGGCCGAGGCCGTGAATTACCAGGCCTTCGTCGAGCTGTCACTGCACTACGGCAAGGTCAACAGCTGGCTATGAGTACGCTGAATGTTGGCGATCGCGCCATCGCCCTGGACAAGGATGGCTTCCTGGTCGACCTGCAAGACTGGTCGCGCCCCGTCGCCGAAGCCCTGGCCGAGCGCGAAAGCATCGCCCTGACCGCCGACCACTGGGAAATCCTCGAACTGCTGCGCCAGTTCTACGACGAATACCAGCTGTCGCCGGCCACCCGCCCTCTGATCAAGTACGCCGCGCTCAAGCTGGGCACGGAAAAAGGCAACAGCCCGCACCTAAACCGCCTGTTCAATGGCACCCCCGCCAAACTCGCCGCCAAGCTGGCGGGCCTGCCCAAGCCGACCAATTGCATATGACCGACGCCCGCCCGCTGACCCTGGAAACACCGGCCGAACACCCGTTCGCCGAATTCGTGCGCATCCTTGGCAAAGGCAAACGCGGCGCCCGCGGCCTGACCCGCGAGGAAGCCCGCGCCGCCATGACCCTGCTGCTCGAAGGCAAGGTCGAAGATACCCAGCTCGGTGCCTTCCTGATGTTGCTGCGGCACAAGGAAGAGAGCGCAGAAGAACTCGCCGGCTTCACCGAAGCCCTGCGTGCGCACCTGCAAGTGCCGCGTATCGCCGTGGATATCGACTGGCCGACCTACGCCGGCAAGAAGCGCCATCTGCCCTGGTACCTGCTGAGCGCCAAGTGCCTGGCCGCCAACGGTGTGCGCATCCTCATGCACGGCGGCGGCGCACATACCGCCGGGCGCCTGTACACCGAACAGCTGCTGGCGCTGCTGGAGATCCCGCTTTGCCGCGACTGGGCAGCGGTCAGCCAGGCCCTCGACCAGCATCGCCTGGCCTTCGCTCCGCTGCATGATTGGGCGCCACAGCTGCAGCGGATGATCGATCTGCGCAACACGCTGGGCCTGCGCTCGCCCATCCATTCCCTGGCGCGGGTGCTGAATCCACTGGCTGCGCGCTGCGGCCTGCAGAGCATCTTCCACCCTGGTTACCAGGCGGTGCACCGTGAAGCCAGCCGCCTGCTCGGCGACCATGCCGTAGTGATCAAGGGTGATGGCGGCGAGATCGAGGTCAACCCGGATGTCATTAGCCACCTCTACGGCACCAGTGCAGGCGAAGCCTGGGACGAGGAATGGCCGGCGCTGAGCGAACGCCGCCATGTAAAACCACCGAGCCTGCAGCCCGAGCAGCTACTGGCGGTGTGGCGTGGCGAAGCCGAGGACAGCTACGGCGAAATGGCCGTGGTGGCGACCATGGCCCTGGCGCTGCGTGGCCTGGGCCAGGAGCGCGAACAGGCTTTCGCCACCGCACGTGGTTACTGGGCCGCTCGCAACCAATCGAATAAATAGATTATAAGGGTGCGGTCTTTGCGCTAGTTATTCGAACGATTTGCCCTAGACTGGGCTCCAACGACAAACAACTTTGTTTCCGAGGAGCTCACCATGGGCCTTTTGATCGACGGTCGCTGGCATGACCAGTGGTACGAAAACGGCAAGGACGGCACCTTCAAACGGGAAAACGCCCAGCGCCGCAATCAACTGCCCGCGCCAGAAGCCGGCCGTTATCACCTGTACGTTTCACTGGCCTGCCCATGGGCCCACCGCACCCTGATCTTCCGCGCCCTCAAAGGCCTTGAGCCGCTGATCGACGTGTCGGTGGTCAGTTGGTTGATGCAGGACCATGGCTGGACCTTCGACCAGCAGCAAGGCTCCACCGGCGACCACCTCGATGCCCTGCAGTATCTGCACCAGCGCTACACCCAGGACGACCCGCACTACACCGGCCGCGTGACCGTGCCCGTGCTGTGGGACAAGCAAGAGAAACGCATCGTCAACAACGAGTCGTCGGAGATCATCCGCATCTTCAACAGCGCGTTCAACGAGCTGACCGGCAATACCTTGGACCTGTACCCGGAGCCACTGCGCCCGACCATCGAGGCGTTGAACGAACGCATCTACCCGGCGGTGAACAACGGCGTGTACCGCGCAGGCTTCGCCACCACGCAGGATGCCTACGAGGCGGCGTTCGATGAGGTATTCAACGAGCTGGATCATCTGGAAGCGCTGCTGGGCCGCAATCGCTACCTCGCTGGCGAGTACCTGACCGAGGCCGATGTGCGCCTGTTCACGACCTTGGTGCGTTTCGATGCGGTGTACCACGGGCACTTCAAGTGCAACCTGCGGCGGTTGAGCGACTACCACAACCTGTCCAACTGGCTACGCGAGCTGTACCAGTGGCCGGGAGTGGCTGGGACGGTGGATATGGAACATATCCAGAAGCATTACTACATGAGCCACAAGACCATCAACCCGAACGGCATCGTGCCCAAGGGGCCGTTGCAGGACTTCAACCTGCCCCATGATCGGGAGCGGTTGGTGGGGAAAGGGATCTACCAGGGTTGAGATCGCTGGGGCTGCTTTGCAGCCCTTTCGCGACACAAGGCCGCTCCTACAGGGGATACGCGTTTCCTGTAGGAGCGGCCTTGTGTCGCGAAAGGGCCGCAGAGCGGCCCCAACGATTTCAGCTGTGTTGCGAACCTTCGAACCAGGCCAGCTTGTCGCGCAACTGCACCACTTCCCCGACAATCACCAGGGTCGGCGCATGCACTTCATGCCGAGCCACCAGCTCCGGCAAATCCGCCAAGGTACCGGTGAACACCCGCTGATTGCGCGTAGTGCCCTGCTGCACCAGTGCCGCCGGCGTGCTCGCCGCCCGCCCATGGCGAATCAGCTCGGCACAGATGGTCGGCAACCCCACCAGCCCCATGTAAAACACCAGGGTCTGGGCCGGCGCCACCAGGTCATCCCACGGCAGGTTGCTGGTGCCATCCTTGAGGTGCCCGGTGACGAAACGCACCGACTGGGCATAGTCACGGTGAGTCAGCGGAATGCCGCCATAGGCGGAGCAACCACTGGCCGCGGTAATCCCCGGTACCACCTGGAACGGAATGCCGTGCTCGGCCAGCTCTTCGATCTCTTCGCCACCGCGGCCGAAGATGAACGGGTCGCCGCCCTTGAGGCGCAACACACGCTTGCCCTGCTGGGCGAGGTCGACCAGCAGGCGGTTGATCTGGTCCTGCGGCACGGCATGGTCGGCGCGGCGCTTGCCAACGTAGATACGCTCGGCATCACGCCGGCACATCTCGATGATCGCGGGTGCCACCAGGCGGTCGTACAGCACCACGTCGGCCTGCTGCATCAGGCGCAAGGCACGGAAGGTCAGCAAGTCCGGATCACCCGGCCCGGCCCCCACCAGATACACCTCACCGCCCTGCTGCACCGGGGCACCTTCGACCATCGCCTGCAACAGGCGCTCGGCCTCGGCGCCCTGTCCGGCCAGCTGGCGTTCGGCAATCGGCCCCTGGAACACGGTTTCCCAGAAGCCTCGGCGCTGATTGACATCCGGGTACAGGGATTTGACCTTGTGCCGGAAGCGCGCTGCCAGCCCGGCCAGCTCACCATAAGCCGACGGAATCCAGGCCTCCAGCTTGGCGCGAATCAAGCGCGCCAACACCGGGGCGTCACCGCCACTGGACACCGCGATCACCAACGGGGAACGGTCGACGATGGCCGGGAAGATCACCGTGCACAGCGCCGGCGCATCCACCACGTTGACCGGCAGGCTCAGCGCCTGTGCGTCCGCCGACACCTGGGCGTTGAGCCCAGGGTCGTCGGTGGCCGCGATCACCAGTCGGCAACCGACCAGGTCGGCCGCCTGATAGCCACGCACCAGCACCTCACCGCCACCTTCCCGGGCCAACGCGGCCAGCTGACCGTCGATGTCCGGCGCCACCACGCGCAGCGCGGCGCCGGCATCAGCCAGCAGGCGCGCCTTGCGCAAGGCGATCTCACCGCCGCCGACGACCAGCACCCGGCCGCCCTGCAGCTTGTGGAACAGCGGCAGGTAATCCATTTAGCGGATGACCTCGACGCCGCCCATGTACGGCTTCAGCACGTCCGGTACGCGGATCGAACCGTCGGCCTGCTGGTAGTTTTCCAGCACCGCGACCAGGGTACGGCCTACGGCCAGTCCAGAACCGTTGAGGGTATGCACCAGCTCTGGCTTGCCGGTTTCCGGATTGCGCCAGCGAGCCTGCATGCGGCGTGCCTGGAAGTCACCGCAGTTGGAGCACGAGCTGATCTCGCGGTACTTGTCCTGGCTCGGCACCCACACTTCCAGGTCGTAGGTCTTCACAGCGCCAAAGCCCATGTCGCCGGTGCACAGGGCCAGCACGCGGTAGGGCAGCTGCAGCAGCTGCAGGACGCGCTCGGCGTTGGCGGTCAGGCTTTCCAGGGCTTCCATCGACTTGGACGGTTCGACGACCTGAACCATCTCGACCTTGTCGAACTGGTGTTGGCGGATCATGCCACGGGTGTCACGGCCCGACGCACCGGCTTCACTGCGGAAGCAAGGGGTGTGGGCAACCAGTTTCAACGGCAACTGCTTGGCGTCGAGGATCTGGCCGGCAACCAGGTTGGTCAGCGACACTTCGGCGGTCGGGATCAGGTAGAAGTCAGCTTCGCCTTCGCGGGTGATCTTGAACAGGTCTTCCTCGAACTTCGGCAACTGGCCAGTGCCCTGCAGGGCCGGGGCCTGCACCAGGTACGGGGTGTAGTGTTCCTCGTAGCCGTGCTCGCCGGTGTGCAGGTTGATCATGAACTGCGCCAGGGCGCGGTGCAGGCGGGCAATCGGCCCGCGCAGCACGGCAAAGCGCGCGCCAGACAGCTTGGCCGCGGCTTCGAAGTCCAGGCCACCGCTGACTTCACCCAAGGCGACGTGGTCCTTGATCTCGAAATCGAAGGCGGTCGGCGTGCCCCAGCGGCGCACTTCTACGTTGTCGTCCTCGCTGGAACCGACCGGTACGCTGGCGTCCGGCAGGTTGGGGATGGTCAGCAGGATGCTGTCCAGTTCGGCCTGGATAGCATCCAGCTCTACCTTGCCAGCGGCCAGTTCATTGGCCATGCGCTCCACGTCCGCCATCAGCGGGGCAATGTCCTCGCCCTTGGCCTTGGCCTGGCCGATCGACTTGGAACGGGCGTTACGCTCGGCTTGCAGCTGCTCGGTGCGGGTCTGCACCGCCTTGCGGCGCTCTTCCAGTGATTCGATGCGCGCGACATCCAGGCTGAAGCCACGGGAGGCCAGGCGATCCGCCACTTCCTGAAGTTGGCCGCGTAACAGTTTGGAATCGAGCATATCGTTCTCTCGTTATGGATAAGTGTTGGTTCAGAATCGGGTCAGGGACAGGCCGGCCCAGGTGGCCAGGAGCCCGCCCACCACGCTGATACTGGTATAGCCCAAGGCGAGGGGCACTTGCCCACTTTCGATCAGGCGCACGGTATCGAGCGAGAAGGAAGAAAAGGTCGTCAGGCCACCGAGGAAGCCGACGATCAGGCCGGCGCGCAGTTCGACCGGCGCCAGCGGTTTGTGCAGGAACAGGCCGTAAAGCAGGCCGATCAGCAGGCAACCCGCCAGGTTGACCGCCAGCGTACCGAGATAGAAGTGCCGTGGCCAGTTGGCCGCGACCCAATTGGCGGTGGCGAAGCGTAGCAAGGTCCCGGCAATACCACCGGCGCTGACTGCAGCGATCAGGGCAATCATGGTTTTCTCCGCTGGCGGGGGCTGTTGCGGTCAAGCTCGGCCAGGTGGCGCAGTTTCTCGCCGATCTTCAGCTCCAGGCCTCGCGGCACGGGCTGGTAGTACTGGCGTGGCTCAAGCGCCTCGGGGAAGTAATCCTCACCAGCGGCATAGGCATCGGGCTCGTCGTGGGCGTAGCGGTATTCTTCGCCATAGCCCAATTGTTTCATCAGCTTGGTCGGCGCGTTGCGCAGGTGCAGCGGCACCTCCAGCGAGCCATGTTCGGCCGCCTCGCGCAACGCGGTCTTGAAGCCCACGTAGACGGCATTGCTCTTCGGCGCGCAGGCGATGTAGGTGATGGCCTGGGCCACCGCCAGCTCGCCTTCCGGGCTGCCCAGGCGTTCCTGCACGTCCCAGGCGGCCAGGCACAGGCTCAGGGCCCGCGGGTCGGCGTTGCCGATGTCCTCGCTGGCCATGCGCACGACGCGACGGGCGATGTACAGCGGGTCGCAACCGCCGTCGAGCATGCGCGCGAACCAGTACAGGGCGCCATCGGGGTTGGAGCCGCGCACCGACTTGTGCAGCGCGGAAATCTGGTCGTAGAACGCCTCGCCGCCCTTGTCGAAACGCCGCCGGCTGTCGCCGAGCAGGCTTTGCAGCATCTCGACGTCGATCTCGCTGCCATCTTCGGCAAGGTCGGCAGCGTTCTCCAGGAAGTTGAGCATGCGCCGGCCATCGCCATCGGCGGCAGCCATGAGCATCTTGAAGGCGTCGTCACCGACGCGCAGGTTGCGCTTGCCCAGCCCGCGCTCTTCCGTCAGCGCACGGTTGACCAGCTTGCGCAGCGCCGCTTCGTCCAGGCTCTTGAGCACGTAGACCCGCGCCCGCGACAGCAGGGCGTTGTTCAGTTCGAACGAGGGATTCTCGGTGGTAGCACCGATGAACAGTAGCGTGCCGTCTTCGACGTAGGGCAGAAAGGCATCCTGCTGGGACTTGTTGAAACGGTGCACTTCGTCGACGAACAGAATGGTGCGTCGGCCATACTGGCCGGCCTGCTGCTTGGCCACTTCGACGGCCTGGCGGATCTCCTTGACCCCCGCCAACACCGCCGAGACCGTTTCGAAGTGCGCATCGCAGAAATGCGCCAGCAGCCGCGCCAGGGTGGTCTTGCCCACCCCCGGCGGCCCCCAGAAGATCATCGAGTGCAGCGCACCCTGCTCCAGCGCCTCGCGCAGCGGTTTGCCGCGCGCCAGCAGGTGCTCCTGGCCGACGTATTCGTCCAGGTTGGACGGGCGCAGGCGGGCCGCCAGAGGCTGGGCGACGGGTTCGCTCCGAAACAGGTCCATGGCGAGCTCTGCTTACTCCTTGATGACGTCGGCGCCTTTGGGAATGTCGAACTTGAACTGGTTGTCCGGCACCGCCTGGTTGGCCTTGACGCCATTGAACAGGATGTTGGTGCGCTGGCCGACGCTGTCGATCAGCTGCATGTCGTTGATCAAGCCTTTGCGGAACGACACGCGCAGCGAGTCGAACAGGGTGTCCTTGGTCTTTGGCTTGAGGGTGAAGTCCATCACGTCGCCCTGCTCCTTGGAGGTGATGTCGAAGCTCTGGCTGATCTTCGACACGTCACCGGACAGCAGCAGTGCCGGGGTCTGGTTCAGGCGCTGGTCGAGCTTCTTGATGGTCGCCTGCTCCAGGTCCGGGTCCCACAAGGTGACGTTCTTGCCGTCGGACACCACTACCTGCTCCTGCGGCGCATTGGTGTGCCAGTAGAACAGGCCCGGGCGCTTCACAGTCATCTTGCCGGACGTTTCCTGCAGGCTGGTACCGCCCGCGTCGAGGGTCAGCTGGGAGAAGTTGGCCTCGATGGTCTGGGATTTTTCCAGCAACTGGGTCAGGCGTTGTACATCTTGCTCACCGGCATAAGCAGTAACCGAGCCCAGGGTCAGGGCAGAAACCAACAGCATGCGAATCGCGCGCATGGGAATCCTCATTGAGCATTGAAAAGGCCGGGCGCCACCGTTGGCGCCCGGCAAGGTGTTCATCAGTCGCGCGGGCCACCCGGGGCAATCACTTCCCGCGAGCCGTTGCTGTTCATCGGGGTGACCACGCCGGCCATCTCCATCGACTCGATCATCCGCGCGGCGCGGTTGTAGCCGATCTTGAGCTTGCGCTGTACGGCCGAGATGGAAGCGCGGCGGCTTTCCAGCACGAACTGCACGGCCTCATCATACAGGGCATCGGTTTCGGCATCGTCACCATCGCCCCCGCCGCCGCCGCCGCCATCGAAGCCGCTACCGGCCTCTTCGACGCCATTGAGGATGTCATCGTTGTAGTCCGGCGCGCCACGCAGCTTCCACGCCTCGACCGTGCGGTGCACTTCATCGTCGGAGACGAACGCACCGTGCACACGGATGGGCAGGCTGGTGCCCGGCGGCATGTACAGCATGTCACCGTGGCCAAGCAACTGTTCGGCGCCGCCCTGGTCGATGATGGTCCGCGAGTCGATCTTGCTCGACACCTGGAACGCCATGCGGGTCGGGATGTTGGCCTTGATCAGGCCGGTGATCACGTCCACCGACGGGCGCTGGGTGGCGAGGATCAGGTGGATACCGGCGGCCCGTGCCTTCTGGGCGATACGGGCGATCAGCTCTTCGACCTTCTTGCCGACGATCATCATCATGTCGGCAAATTCGTCGACCACCACGACGATGGTCGGCAGGGTCTTCAGTGCTGGCGGCTCGTCGTCCATGCTCTCGCGGCGGTACAGCGGGTCGTGGATGATCTCGCCAGCTTCCTGGGCGTCCTTGATCTTGCGGTTGAAGCCGGCCAGGTTACGCACGCCCATGGCCGCCATCAGCTTGTAACGCCGCTCCATCTCGGCCACGCTCCAGCGCAGGGCGTTGGCGGCGTCCTTCATGTCGGTGACCACCGGGCACAGCAG
Source organism: Pseudomonas sp. 382 (assembly GCF_002759075.1). NCBI lineage: Bacteria > Pseudomonadati > Pseudomonadota > Gammaproteobacteria > Pseudomonadales > Pseudomonadaceae > Pseudomonas > Pseudomonas sp. 382. Next base: position 25,816 of record NZ_PEMX01000042.1, on the reverse strand, counting down.
GTGCGGGATGCCCTCGTAGATCGACAGCTCGAGCATTTTCGGGTCGATCATGATCAGCCGCGCGTCTTCCGGGCTGGACTTGAACAGGATCGACAGGATCATCGCGTTGACACCCACCGACTTACCGGAACCGGTAGTACCGGCCACCAGCAGGTGCGGCATCTTGGCCAGGTCGGTGATCACCGGCTTGCCGCCGATGTCGTGGCCCAGAGCCAGGGTGACCGGCGATTTCTGCTCGTCGTACTGCGGCGTCGCGAGCACTTCCGAGAAGCGCACCATCTGCCGGTTTTCGTTGGGGATCTCGATACCCACGGTGGTCTTGCCGGGGATGACCTCGACCACCCGCACGCTGGTCACCGCCAGGGAACGCGCCAGGTCCTTGGCCAGGTTGGCAATGCGGCTGACTTTCACGCCAGCGGCCGGCTGGATTTCGTAACGGGTAATCACCGGGCCCGGGTGGATGGAGTCCACCGAGACTTCCACGCCGAACTCCTTGAGCTTGATTTCCAGCAACTGGCCGACACCGGCCAGGGACTCTGGCGAGTACTCGATCTTCTTCTGTTCGGCCGGGTCGAGGATGGAAATCGACGGCAGGGTCCCCTCTACGGCGCTGTCGACGAACAGCGGCGCCTGTTTTTCCTTCATGACCCGCTTGCTCGGCTCCGGCGCCCTTGCCGCGGCCGGGGGCACAATGGTCGGGGCCGCTGCTGGCTGCTCGCGGGAGACCACGGGCTCACGCGGCACGACAGGTTCGCGGGCGAGGGTTGGTTCGCGAGGCACCACAGGCTCGCGGGCGAGTGTCGGTTCACGGGAAAGGGTCGGTTCACGCGGCTCGACGGGCTGGGCCGGCGTTTCCTCACGCTTGAAGATGCGCTCGCGCAGCGCCGGTTTGGCTGGTTCACGCTTGTCGCTGGCCTTCGACCCCAGATCGAACACCGGGTCGTCCACTTCACGCAGTTGCGCCTCCAGGCGCTTGCGCTCGTTGCGTGCCTCCCACCAGCGGCTGGCCGCGCCCTGAACCAGTTCGAACAGGTCGAGGGTGATCTTGCCGGTCATGTCCATCACCTTGAACCATGACAGGTCGGTGAACACGGTCAGGCCGAACAGGAACAGGGCAATGAACATCAGGGTGCTGCCCTGCACGTTCAGCAGATTGCGCGCCAGGTCGCCGAGGCTTTCGCCCAGCGCACCGCCCGCGGAAAACGGCAGGCTCGCCGGCGGGTGGAAATGGATATGCGCCAGCGCCGCGCCCGACAGCACCAGGAACACCAGGCCGATCAGCCGCCAGGAGAACAGCCAGCCGCTCCATTGCCACGGCTGGTGCCGTTCGCGGAAGATCTGCCAGGTCTTGATCGCCAGCAGCAACGGGAAGATATAGGCGAAGTAGCCGAGCACCATGAACAGGATGTCGGCAAAGTACGCGCCGGCACGCCCGGCGGCATTCTGCACCTGGTCGATGTTGCTGGTATGGCTGAAGCCCGGGTCCGACGTGTCGTAGGTCAGCAGTGCCATCCACAGGTACAGGCACAGGGCGCCGACAGCGATCAACGCACCTTCCTTGAGGCGGTAATGCAGCTGCTGCCGCCACAGGGGCACAGGCAAAGGAGCTGGAGTTGCGGTGGATTTCTTCAAAACGCGTCTATTCCTGCGCGTGCTGCGCGTCCAGTAGTGATCGGCCGGTGTCTGGCCAATGAACCACTACTTTTAACATTACTGCCCGCCAGCCGCCATGACGGCACGCCGTATGGAGCTCGAGTGGGGGCGACTTTCGTATAGGTGCAATTTGAGCATGCATTGCCTTCTGTGACAAAGGCTTATGCTGTGTTTTTGCACAGGTGTGACAGCAAATGTAGCGGATGGTGCCTATGCCTTCATGAATGTGTAGGAAATTGCCTATTCTGCTGCCAGCCAATAACTGCTGAGCCTGCCAGCATTGACCCCGCAAGCCCTGCAAGCCATGCTGCCCTCTCCCCTCCCCCACCGCACGATAGACCATGCTCACCTGGCTAACCCGCGACTCGCTGACCTTCCCACCCCTGGAAAAGGCCCTGCACGACCCCAACGGTTTGCTTGCCGCTGGCGGCGACCTGAGCCCCGAGCGCCTGGAGCAGGCCTACCGGCATGGCTGCTTCCCCTGGTATCAGGACGGCCAGCCGATTCTCTGGTGGTCACCTGACCCGCGCACGGTGCTGTTCCCTGACGAGCTGCACGTCTCGCGCTCGCTGGCGAAACTGATGCGCCAGGGCCGCTACCAGGTCAGCTTCGACACCGACTTCCCGGCGGTGATTGCCGCCTGCGCTGCCCCGCGCGACTACGCCGACGGCACCTGGATCACCGACACCATGCGCAATGCCTACTGCGAACTGCACCGGCGCGGTATTGCCCATTCGGTAGAAGTGCGCGCAGACGGCGTGCTGGTCGGCGGCCTGTATGGCCTGGCCATCGGCCAACTGTTCTTCGGCGAGTCGATGTTCAGCCGCGCCGACAATGCCTCCAAGGTCGGCTTCGTGACGCTGGTCGAACACCTGCGCCAGGCCGGCTTCGTGCTGATCGACTGCCAGATGCCCACCAACCACCTGCATAGCCTGGGCGCCCGGGCCATCAGCCGCAGCCGCTTCGCCGATTACCTGGCGCGCCACCTCGATCAGCCCAACAGTGCTACCTGGGTTTGCTAGGCGAGTTTTGCCAGCTGGCTTACACTTAAAGCAAAGTCTCACCGAGGGGGTTGATCATGACAGAGTTGGCGCGGTTGAAGTTCTATGCCACTCAACCCCACTCCTGCAGCTACCTGCCGGACGAACAGGCCACCACGCTGTTCCTCGACCCCAGCCAGCCGATGGACGTGCATGTGTATGCCGATCTGTCGGAAATGGGCTTTCGCCGCAGCGGTGACCACCTGTACCGCCCGCATTGCCAGAACTGCAATGCCTGCGTGCCAGCGCGCATCCCCGCCGCGCGCTTCATCCCCAACCGCCAGCAGCGGCGCATCCTCAAGCGTAATGCCGACCTGACCGTGACGGCGGCGCGCCCGGCGTTCAAGGAAGAATATTTCGACCTGTACCGGCGCTACATCGAGACCCGTCACGCCGATGGCGACATGTACCCGCCGAGTCGCGACCAGTTTTCCACCTTCCTGGTCCGCGACCTGCCGTTCTGCTGGTTCTACGAGTTCCGCCTCGAAGGCCGCCTGCTGGCAGTGGCCGTCTGTGACCTGCTGCCCAATGGCCTGTCGGCGGTCTACACGTTCTACGAGCCGGAAGAAGAACGCCGCAGCCTCGGGCGCTTTGCCATCCTCTGGCAGATCACCGAAGCCTTGCGCCAGGATCTGGAAGCGGTGTACCTGGGTTACTGGATCAAGAACTGCAAGAAAATGAACTACAAGACGCAGTATCGGCCTATCGAGTTGTTGATAAACCAGCGCTGGGTCACCCTCAACTGAAAGCATTGGCTTGACACACAGTTTTCGGGCATAATCCACGCCACTTTTTTGCCCGGTGCGGTATGCGTCGGGCCAACACTGGATCCGAGGGCTCTACTGCATGTCGAAAGAAGACAGCTTCGAAATGGAAGGTACTGTCGTCGACACCCTGCCCAACACCATGTTCCGCGTGGAGTTGGAAAACGGGCACGTCGTAACCGCGCACATCTCCGGAAAGATGCGCAAGAACTACATCCGCATTCTCACTGGCGACAAGGTCCGCGTCGAACTGACGCCTTACGACCTGAGCAAGGGCCGCATCACTTACCGTGCGCGCTAAGCTCCAGCCATGAAAAAGCCCGGCCATGTGCCGGGCTTTTTTGTGCCTGCCAGATTGTATGGGGCTACTTCGCAGCCCTGTGGCAGCGGTTCACCCGCGAAGAGCCCAACCCGATGGATGGCACCGGCTGCGCCGGTGTTCGCGGCTGAAGCCGCTCCCACAGGTACAGCACTGCCCCTCCGTCAGGCCACCTCAGCCGTAGTCTCGAAGTCGAACACCAGTTCGCCATCGCGCAGGTCGACGTGCACCACGCCACCGTGCTCGGCCAGCTCACCAAACAGGATCTCTTCGGCCAGCGGCCGCTTGATCTTGTCCTGGATAAGCCGCGCCATCGGCCGTGCTCCCATCTGCACGTCGTAGCCGGAAGCAGCCAGCCAGCCGCGGGCGGCATCGCTGACTTCCAGCAGCACACGCTTGTCTTCCAACTGCGCCTGCAACTCGATGAGGAACTTGTCGACGATGCTCTTGATCGTCTCGGTGCTCAGGCGGCCAAACTGGATGATGGTGTCCAGGCGGTTGCGGAACTCCGGCGTGAAGCTCTTGCGGATGACTTCCATGGCATCGGACGCATGGTCCTGATGGGTGAAGCCGATCGAGGCCCGCGCGGCAGTTTCGGCGCCGGCGTTGGTGGTCATGATCAGGATCACATTGCGGAAGTCGGCCTTGCGCCCGTTGTTGTCGGTGAGGGTACCGTGGTCCATCACCTGCAGCAGCAGGTTGAAGACTTCCGGGTGAGCCTTCTCGATTTCGTCGAGCAACAGCACGCAGTGCGGTTGCTTGGTGATGGCTTCGGTCAGCAGGCCACCCTGGTCGAAACCAACGTAGCCAGGCGGCGCACCGATCAGGCGCGACACGGTGTGACGCTCCATGTACTCGGACATGTCGAAGCGCACCAGCTCGACGCCCAGCGCCTTGGCCAGCTGCCGCGCCGCTTCGGTCTTGCCCACACCGGTGGGGCCGGCGAACAGGAACGAACCGACCGGCTTGTCCGGCGACTTGAGGCCGGCCCGGGACAGCTTGATGGCGGTGGCCAGCGAGTCGATGGCCTGGTCCTGACCGAACACGGTCAGCTTCAGGTCGCGTTCGAGGTTACGCAGCAACTCCTTGTCGGAACTGGTGACGTGCTTCGGCGGAATCCGCGCGATCTTGGCGACAATGTCCTCGACCTGCGGCACATCGATACGCTTGACCCGGCTGGCTTCAGGCTGCAGGCGCTGATAGGCGCCCGCTTCATCGATCACGTCAATGGCCTTGTCCGGCATGTGGCGATCGTTGATATAGCGCGAGGCCAGCTCGGCGGCGGCGCGCAGGGCTTCATCGCTGTACTCGATGTTGTGGTGGCTCTCGAACCGGCCTTTCAGGCCACGCAGGATGCCGACGGTGTCCTCCACCGACGGCTCGCTGACATCGACCTTCTGGAAGCGCCGCGCCAGGGCACGGTCCTTCTCGAAGATGCCGCGGAACTCCTGGAAGGTGGTCGAACCGATGCAACGAATCTCACCAGACGACAGCAGCGGCTTGAGCAGGTTGGAGGCATCCATCACCCCGCCTGACGCCGCACCGGCACCGATGATGGTGTGGATTTCATCGATGAACAGAATCGCTTGCGGGCGCTTTTTCAACTCACCGAGCAGGGCCTTGAAGCGTTTTTCGAAATCACCGCGGTATTTGGTACCCGCCAGCAGCGCGCCAAGGTCCAGCGAATAGACCACGCTCTGCGCCAGCAGGTCCGGCACCTGGCCGTCGACGATGCGTTTGGCCAGGCCTTCGGCGATGGCAGTCTTGCCGACGCCCGCCTCACCGACCAGCAGCGGGTTGTTCTTGCGCCGCCGGGCCAGAATCTGCGCCACACGCTCGACTTCCTGCTCGCGACCCACCAGCGGGTCGATCCGGCCGGCACGGGCCAGTTCGTTCAGGTTGCTGGCGTAGGCGTCCAGCGGGTTGCTCGAAGAGGAGGTTTCGCCACCCTCTTCGTCCTGCATGTCCTGGTCGCTTTCGGAATGCGAGCCATGGCCCGGCACTTTGGAGATGCCGTGGGCGATGTAGTTGACCACATCGATACGGGCCACGCTCTGCTGTTTCAGCAGGAACACGGCCTGGCTTTCCTGTTCGCTGAAGATCGCCACCAGCACATTGGCGCCGGTCACTTCGCGCTTGCCGGAACTCTGCACGTGGAACACGGCACGCTGCAGCACCCGCTGGAAGCCCAGGGTCGGCTGGGTTTCGCGGTCTTCATCGTTGACGGGGATCAGCGGGGTAGTGGAATCGATGAACTCTTGCAGGTCGTGCTTGAGTTTGTCGAGATTCGCGCCACAGGCGCGCAGAACGGTCGCGGCAGCCTCATTGTCAAGGAGTGCCAGCAGCAAATGTTCGACGGTCATGAACTCATGACGCTTCGAACGGGCCTCCTTGAAGGCAAGATTGAGGGTGACTTCGAGCTCGCGGTTTAACATAGCTTCACCTCATACCCAAGTGGTCGGCGATTAACCGTCCTTCTCGATTTCACAGAGTAGCGGATGCTGGCTTTCCCTGGCGTATTGGTTGACCTGCATGGCCTTCGTTTCGGCGATGTCACGGGTAAACAATCCGCACACTGCCCGCCCTTCGGTGTGGACGGTCAGCATGATCTTGGTCGCCAGCTCGCGGTTCAGACTGAAGAACGTTTCGAGCACTTCGACGACGAAATCCATCGGCGTGTAGTCATCGTTGAATAAAACCACCTTGTACATCGGTGGCGCCTGCAGGATCGGCTTGGCTTCCTGTACCGCAAGCCCTGAGCCGTCGTCCTCATTCGTTTGCGGGCGATCCTGATTGAATGTTAGTCGAATCTCACTGGGTGCATGCATGGAAAGAATTTCATCATGAGCGTCAGGTTAAGGTTGTGGGTTGACTGCATTGGCGGCCGCTGGCGCACGCGCCACCTGACCTTGACTAACGGCAAAACGGTGTTACAACCAATAAGAACCCACCGTGGTCGATAAAGATCCGCGCAGTCAACCAGATTTTTCGCAAGGTTCGTATGCGGATGAAGTGGATGATACTCCAGTGATGGAGTCCTTTGCAGAGGGACATAGGGATGGCAAGCGGTAAAGTCAAGTGGTTCAACAATGCCAAGGGCTACGGATTCATCAATGAAGACGGGAAAACCGACGATTTGTTCGCCCACTATTCGGCGATCGAGATGGAAGGTTACAAAACGCTCAAAGCTGGGCAAGCCGTAACGTTCGAGATCCACCAAGGCCCCAAGGGCCTGCATGCGATCAAGATCGCCAGCGCCGCCACCAGCGTCTCTACAGGAGCATCCCAGCCCTCAACTACCGTCCAAGCCTGATCCCTGCTCTCTGCCGACACACGAACAACCGGCCGCTCCTTTACAGAAGCGGCCGGTTTTTCATGGCCTCACATATGCTTGATCATTTCATCGCCAAAACCTGAGCTACTCACCAGCGTGGCACCTTCCATCAAGCGCTCGAAGTCGTAGGTCACTGTCTTGGCAGCAATCGCACCATTGGTGCCCTTGATGATCAGGTCGGCCGCCTCAGTCCAGCCCATGTGCCGCAGCATCATCTCCGCCGACAGGATGACCGAGCCCGGATTGACCTTGTCCTGCCCGGCATATTTCGGGGCGGTACCATGGGTAGCCTCGAACATGGCCACGGTGTCGGACAGGTTGGCGCCCGGCGCGATGCCGATGCCACCCACTTCCGCCGCCAGGGCATCGGAGAGGTAGTCACCGTTCAGGTTGAGGGTGGCGATCACGTCGTACTCGGCAGGGCGCAGCAGGATCTGCTGGAGCATGGCGTCGGCGATGGCGTCCTTGACGATCACTTCACGGCCGCTCCTGGGGTTCTTGAACTTCATCCAAGGGCCGCCGTCGAGCAGTTCGGCACCAAACTCGTCGCGGGCCACCTCGTAGCCCCAATCCTTGAAGGCGCCCTCGGTGAACTTCATGATGTTGCCCTTGTGCACCAGGGTCAGCGATTCGCGATCATTGTCCACCACATATTGCAGGGCCTTGCGTACCAGGCGCTTGGTGCCCTCGCGCGAGACCGGCTTGACGCCAATGCCGCAGTCCTGGTCGAAACGGATCTTGGTGACACCCATTTCCTCCTTGAGGAACTTGATCACCTTGTTCGCTTCAGGCGAGCCGGCCTTCCACTCGATGCCGGCATAGATGTCTTCGGAGTTTTCTCGGAAGATCACCATGTCGACATCGCCTGGCTTTTTCACCGGGCTTGGCACGCCCTGGAACCACAGCACCGGGCGCAGGCACACGTAGAGGTCGAGCTGCTGGCGCAAAGCCACGTTGAGCGACCGGATACCACCGCCGACCGGCGTAGTCAGCGGCCCCTTGATCGAGACAACGTAGTCCTTCACCGCATCCAGGGTCTCCTGCGGCAGCCAGGTATCCTGGTCGTACACCTGGGTGGCCTTCTCGCCGGCATACACCTCCATCCAGGCGATCTTACGCTTGCCGCCGTAGGCTTTCTGCACGGCGGCATCGACCACCTTGATCATCACTGGCGAGACATCGACGCCAATCCCGTCACCTTCGATATAAGGAATGATCGGGTTGTCGGGCACGTTGAGCGAATGGTCGGCATTGACGGTGATCTTGGTGCCGTCGGTCGGAACCTTGATTTTCTGGTATCCCATGCTTGCACTACTCCGCTGTCGGGTGTGATTGGACATCATGCGATCCAATGAGCCTAAACCACATCCGTCGACCTGCAAGCGGTGCGTCATCACGCCACATTGCCCCTACGTCTTTGGTCTTATAAATGGCACCGATGTCACTTCGCCTTGCTGATTAGCCCGAATGGTTTGGTATACTCCGCCGCGACCGAAGGGTCATCGGGGCGAATCCCAGGAAAATGCGGACCGCCCTTGGCCAGGAATGGCCATCAAGCCTGGCCAGAAAAGTCTGGACTGTTACCGCAGCTCAGCATTGACGCTCGACTGATGCATCCACCATCACCGCTCGCAGCCTCTCGACTTTCCGCTCATGGCGTTGCCAGGGCGATGCGCCTACCCTGCGCACCACGAGACTCGAGCACGCTCAGCACACAGAGAGTTAACCCGCATGCCCACCCGTTCCAAGATCATCTATACCTTCACCGACGAAGCCCCCGCCCTCGCCACCTACTCGCTGCTGCCGATCATCGAAGCCTTCACCGCTTCCGCTGACATCGCCGTCGAAACTCGCGACATCTCCCTGGCTGGCCGTATCCTTGCCGCCTTCCCGGAGCAACTGGGCGCAGAGAAGCAAGTAGGCGATCACCTGGCGGAACTGGGTCAGCTGGCTACCACTCCTGAAGCCAACATCATCAAGCTGCCGAACATCAGCGCCTCGGTACCGCAGCTCAAGGCCGCGATCAAGGAACTGCAGGGCAAGGGCTTCAACATCCCTGACTACGCCGACGAGCCATCCACCGAGGCCGAGAAAGAATCCCGCGCACGCTACGACCGCATCAAGGGTTCGGCCGTGAACCCAGTGCTGCGCGAAGGCAACTCCGACCGCCGCGCCCCGCTTTCGGTCAAGAACTACGCCCGCAAGCACCCGCACAAGATGGGCGCCTGGGCCGCCGACTCGAAGTCGCACGTTGCCCACATGAACAACGGCGACTTCTACGGCAGCGAAAAAGCCGCACTGATCGAGGCAGACGACAACCTGCGCATCGAGCTGGTCGGCAAGGATGGCAGCACCACCGTGCTGAAAGCCAAGACTGCCGTCAAAGCCGCCGAAATCGTCGACTGCGCCACCATGAGCCGCAAGGCCCTGAAAGCCTTCATCACTGAGCAGATCGCCGATGCCAAGGCCTCCGGCGTACTGCTGTCGGTGCACCTGAAAGCCACCATGATGAAGGTTTCCGACCCGATCATGTTCGGCGTCATCGTCGAAGCGTTCTACGACCAGGTACTGGCCAAGCACGCAGCAGCCCTGGCTGAAGTAGGCTTCAACGCCAACAACGGCATCGGCGACCTGTACGCCCGCATCAAGGACCTGCCAGCCGACAAGCAGGCCGAGATCGAAGCCGACATCCAGGCCCTGTACGCCGAGCGTCCAGCCCTGGCCATGGTCAACTCCGACAAGGGCATCACCAACCTGCACGTGCCGAGCGACGTCATCGTCGACGCCTCGATGCCAGCGATGATCCGCGACTCGGGCAAGATGTGGAACAGCGCCGGTGAACTGCAGGATGCCAAGGCGATCATCCCGGATCGTTGCTACGCCGGCATCTACCAGGCCACCATCGAAGACTGCAAGGCCAACGGCGCCTTCGACCCGACCACCATGGGCAGCGTGCCGAACGTCGGCCTGATGGCGCAGAAGGCCGAAGAGTACGGCTCCCACGACAAGACCTTCCAGATTCAGGCCGACGGCGTAGTACGCGTGGTCGATGGCAAAGGCAACGTCGTTCTGGAGCAGAACGTTGAAGCCGGTGACATCTTCCGCATGTGCCAGACCAAAGACGCGCCGATCCAGGACTGGGTCAAGCTGGCCGTCAACCGTGCCCGCCTGAGCAACACCCCGGCGGTGTTCTGGCTGGACCCGGCCCGCGCCCACGACGGCGTGATGATCGAGAAGGTACAGAAGTACCTGAAGGACCACGACACCAGTGGCCTGGACATCCGTGTCCTGGCGCCGGTCGACGCTATCAAGTTCTCCCTGGCCCGCATCCGCGAAGGCAAGGACACCATCTCGGTGACCGGCAACGTGCTGCGCGACTACCTGACCGACCTGTTCCCGATCATGGAACTGGGCACCAGCGCCAAGATGCTGTCGATCGTGCCGCTGATGAACGGCGGTGGCCTGTTCGAAACCGGCGCCGGCGGTTCGGCTCCGAAGCACGTGCAGCAGCTGGTGGAAGAGAACTTCCTGCGTTGGGACTCGCTGGGTGAATTCCTGGCCCTGGCCGCTTCCCTGGAGCACCTGGGCAACACCTACGACAACCCGCGCGCCAAGGTCCTGGCCAACACCCTGGACCAGGCAACCGGCAAGTTCCTCGACACCAACAAGTCGCCTTCGCGCAAAGTCGGTGGTATCGACAACCGCGGCAGCCACTTCTACCTGACCCTGTACTGGGCCCAGGCGCTGGCTGCACAGAGCGATGACGCCGCTCTGCAGGCGCGCTTCGCCCCACTGGCCAAGACCCTGACCGAGAACGAGGAGACCATTGTCGCCGAGCTCAACGCCGTTCAGGGCAAGCCGGCCGACATCGGTGGCTACTACGCCCCGGATGCCGAGCTGACCGCCAAGGTGATGCGCCCAAGCCAGACCCTGAACAGCGCCATTGCCGCCCTGTAAGGTTCGCTTGAGGTAACCGCACAAACCCCGGCCACGCACCGGGGTTTGTGCTTTCTGGCCCCGGGGCTGCTGCGCAGCCCATCGCAGGCAAGCCAGCTCCCACAGGGAGTGTGAATGACCCAGGCCTTGCACCGTACCTGTGGGAGCTGGCTTGCCTGCGATGGACCGCAACGCGGCCCCGACATTCTGAAAGGACACCGCATATGACCTGGCAACCGCACATCACCGTCGCCACCATCGTCGAACACGAAGGCAAATTCCTCTTCGTCGAAGAATTCAAAGCCGGCCAGCACGTCTTCAACCAACCCGCCGGCCACCTCGAACCCAACGAGACCCTGCCCCAGGCCGCCCTGCGCGAAACCCTGGAAGAAACCGCCTGGGAAGTCGAGCTCACCGGCGTGGTCGGCATCTACCTCTACACCGCCCCGAGCAATGGCGTGACCTACCAGCGCATCTGCTTCGCCGCCCGCCCCGTGCGCCACCACCAGGACCTTGCCCTGGACACCGACATTGTCCGCGCCGTGTGGCTGACCCGCGAAGAACTGCTGGCCGACCCCGCTCGCTGGCGCAGCGAACTCGTCCCGCGCTGTCTCGACGACTACCTCGCCGGCCCGCTGCACAGCCTCGACTTGCTGCGTGACTGACGCGCCGCGCCGGTTTTGCTAGAATCGGCGTTTTTCCCCCTTGATACACACCGGTACCCATGACCAGCCCAGCACTCAAAGACCCCGCCAAGACCCGCGTCATCGTCGGCATGTCCGGCGGCGTGGACTCATCCGTCTCTGCCCTTCTGCTCATGGAACAGGGCTACCAGGTGGAAGGGCTGTTCATGAAGAACTGGGAAGAAGACGACGGCACCGAATATTGCACCGCCCGTGAAGACCTGGCCGACGCCCAGGCCGTGTGCGACCGCATCGGCATCAAGCTGCACACCGCCAACTTCGCCGCCGAATACTGGGACAACGTGTTCGAGCACTTCCTTGAGGAATACAAGGCCGGCCGCACGCCCAACCCGGACATCCTCTGCAACCGCGAAATCAAGTTCAAGGCGTTCCTTGATTATGCCCTGTCGCTGGGTGCCGACCTGATCGCCACCGGCCACTATGTGCGCCGCCGCGACTCCGGCGCGCTCACCGAACTGCTCAAAGGCCTGGACCCGAACAAGGACCAGAGCTACTTCCTGCATGCAGTTGGCGGCAAGGAAATCGCCCGTACACTGTTCCCGGTCGGCGAGCTGGAAAAGCCCGAGGTGCGCGCCATCGCCGAAAAACACGGCCTGGCCACCGCCAAGAAAAAGGATTCCACCGGCATCTGCTTCATCGGCGAGCGCCGCTTCAGCGACTTCCTCAAGCAGTACCTGCCAGCCCAGCCCGGCAACATCGAAACCACCGAAGGTGAAGTGATCGGTCGCCACCACGGCCTGATGTACCACACCATCGGCCAGCGCCAAGGCTTGGGCATAGGCGGCCTGAAGGACGCCGGTGACGAGCCGTGGTACGTGTTGCACAAGGACCTGACCCGCAATGTGCTGGTGGTCGGCCAGGGCAACGAGCACCCGTGGCTGTTCTCCCGCGCCCTGCTTGCATCGGAAATCTTCTGGGTCAACCCGGTCGACCTGAGCAGCCCGCGCCGGCTGACCGCCAAGGTGCGCTACCGCCAGAGCGACCAGCAATGCACGCTGGAGCTGACCGCAACCGGCTACCGCGCCGTGTTCGACGAGCCGCAGCGCGCCGTGACCCCGGGCCAGTCGGTGGTGTTCTATGACGGCGATGTGTGCCTGGGTGGCGGCGTGATCGAGACCGCCGAGCCGTGGAGCCCGCGCGCATGAGCAATCTGCAGGAGCAGCTGATTGCCCTGGGCGGCGTGTTCCAGGCCGCCGTGCTGGTCGACCGCATCGCCCGCACCGGCCAGGCCAGCGAAGCCAACATCGGCTGCATGCTGGGCAGCCTGCTGGTGCGCGACCCCAAGGACACCCTGGAGGTGTTCGGCGGCGACGACCTCAACCTGCGCGACGGTTACCGCGCCCTGGTCGGCGCCCTCGAGCGCGACCCCAGCAGCCTGCAACGCGAACCGCTGCGCTACGCACTGTCGATGCTGGGCCTTGAGCGCCAGCTGAACAAGCGCGGCGACCTGCTCGAAACCATCGGCAACCGCCTGCCGCAAATCCAGTCGCAGGCCGACCATTTCGGCCTGGCCCATGAAAATGTCATCGCGTCCAGCGGCGCGTTGTACCAGGACACCCTGAGCACCTTGCGCCAGCGCATCCAGGTGCACGGCGACATGCGCTTCCTGCAGCAGGCCAGCAACGCCTCGAAGATCCGCGCCCTGCTGCTCGCCGGCATCCGCGCCGCACGCCTGTGGCGCCAGCTGGGCGGGCATCGCTGGCAGTTGGTGTTCAGCCGGCGCAAGCTGCTCAACGAACTGTACGACATGATGCGCACACCGTCCTGAAGAAAAACGCCGGACCTGTAGGAGCGGCCTTGCGTCGCGAAAGGGCTGCGCAGCAGCCCCAGAATCGCCGCCCCAGCATAGATTGCCGGGGCTGCTGCGCAGCCCTTTCGCGACGCAAGGCCGCTCCTACAGGGATTTTTCATGTATGATATGCGCCCTTCCAAAAGCCTGACTGTCCGAGAACACCCCATGCAGCTTTCTTCGCTCACTGCGGTTTCCCCTGTAGACGGCCGTTACGCCGGCAAAACCCAGGCCTTGCGCCCCATTTTCAGCGAATTCGGGCTGATCCGTTTCCGCGCCCTGGTCGAAGTGCGCTGGCTGCAGCGCCTGGCCGCCCACCCGCAGATCGGCGAAGTGCCGGCGTTCTCCGCCGAAGCCAACGCCCTGCTGGACAGCCTGGCCACCGACTTCAAGCTCGAGCACGCCGAACGCGTCAAGGAAATCGAGCGCACCACCAACCACGACGTCAAGGCGATCGAATACCTCCTCAAGGAGCAGGCCGCCAAGCTGCCTGAGCTGGCCAAGGTCAGCGAGTTCATCCACTTCGCCTGCACCAGCGAGGACATCAACAACCTGTCCCACGCCCTGATGCTGCGCGCCGGCCGTGACGATGTGCTGCTGCCGCTGATGCGCCAGATCGCCGACGCCATCCGCGCCCTGGCCCATGCCCATGCCGACGTGCCGATGCTCTCGCGCACCCACGGCCAGCCGGCTTCGCCGACCACCCTGGGCAAAGAGCTGGCCAACGTCGTGTACCGCCTGGAGCGCCAGATCGCCCAGGTTGCCGCCGTGCCGCTGCTGGGCAAGATCAACGGCGCCGTGGGCAACTACAATGCCCACCTGTCGGCTTACTCGCAGATCGACTGGGAACAGAACGCCCGCGCCTTCATCGAAGACGAGCTGGGCCTGCAGTTCAACCCGTACACCACCCAGATCGAGCCGCACGACTACATCGCCGAGCTGTTCGACGCGATCGCTCGCTTCAACACCATCCTCATCGACTTCGACCGCGACGTCTGGGGCTATATCTCGCTGGGCTACTTCAAACAGAAGACCGTGGCTGGCGAAATCGGCTCGTCGACCATGCCGCACAAGGTCAACCCGATCGACTTCGAAAACTCCGAAGGCAACTTAGGGATAGCCAACGCACTGTTCCAGCACCTGGCCAGCAAGCTGCCGATCTCGCGCTGGCAGCGTGACCTGACCGACTCCACCGTACTGCGCAACCTGGGCGTGGGCTTCGCCCACAGCGTCATCGCCTACGAAGCCAGCCTGAAAGGCATCGGCAAGCTGGAAGTCAACCAAGCCCGCATCGCCGCCGACCTGGACGCCTGCTGGGAAGTCCTCGCCGAGCCGATCCAGACCGTGATGCGCCGCTTCAACATCGAGAACCCCTACGAGAAGCTCAAGGAACTGACCCGTGGCAAGGGCATCACGCCAGAAGCGCTGCTGACCTTCATCGACGGCCTCGACATGCCGGCCGACGCCAAGGCCGAGCTGAAGCTGCTCACCCCCGCTACCTACATCGGTAACGCGGCAGCCCAGGCCAAACGCATCTAAGCTGACCGTCGCGTTCAACGCCCGGCCTGGCCGGGCGTTTTTATTCGCGGACGAAAATTACGTTTTTTCAATAGGTTGAACATGAATCCTGATACTCCACTGCAGCTGCTCGGCGGCATCTCGGCCCGCGAATTCATGCGCGACTACTGGCAGAAGAAGCCGCTGCTGGTGCGCCAGGCCTTCCCGGACTTCGAAAGCCCGATCGACCCCGACGAGCTGGCCGGCCTGGCCCTGGAAGAGGAAGTCGAGTCGCGCATCGTCCTCGAACACGGCGCCCACCCGTGGGAGCTGCGCCGCGGGCCGTTCAGCGAAGACACCTTTGCCGAACTGCCGGAGAAAGACTGGACCCTGCTGGTGCAGGCCGTCGACCAGTTCGTCCCGGAAGTCGCCGAGCTGCTCGAGCACTTCCGCTTCCTGCCGAGCTGGCGTATAGATGACGTGATGATCAGCTTCGCCACCCCAGGTGGCAGTGTCGGCCCGCACTTCGACAATTACGACGTGTTCCTGCTCCAGGGCCATGGCGAGCGTAACTGGAAAATCGGCCAGATGTGCAACAGCGACAGCCCGCTGCTTGAGCACGCCGACCTGCGCATCCTGGCCGAATTCGAACAGAGCGGCGAATGGACGCTGGAGCCGGGCGACATGCTCTACCTGCCGCCGCGCCTGGCCCACTACGGCGTCGCCGTGGACAACTGCCTGACCTACTCGGTCGGCTTCCGCGCCCCAAGCGCCGCCGAAGTGCTGACCCACTTCACCGATTTCCTCGGCCAGTTCCTGCCGGACGAAGAGCGCTACAGCGACGCCGACGCGCAACCTGCCAGCGACCCGCACCAGATCCAGCACGATGCCCTCGACCGCCTCAAGGCGTTGATCGACAAGCACACCAACGACAAGGACCTGCTGCTGACCTGGTTCGGCCAGTTCATGACCGAGCCGCGCTACCCGGAACAGGTGGTCGGTGAAGAAATGGACGAAGACGAGCTGATCGAAGCCCTGGAAGACGGCGCCATCCTGATCCGCAACCCGAGCGCGCGGCTGGCCTGGTCCGAACTCGGCGACGACCTGATGCTGTTCGCCAGCGGCCGTAGCTGCCCACTGCCGGCCAAGCTGCGCGAGCTGCTGAAGCTGGTGTGCTCGGCCGATGCGCTACACATCGACAACCTTGAGCAGTGGTTGCAGGATGAAGATGGCCTTATGCTGGTCCAGCAGCTGATCAAACAAGGAAGCCTGGGATTCGCCAATGAATAAGATTCGTGTGCGCCTTGCCGACTGGCACAAGGATAACGCTGATATCCGCCGTATCCGCGAAGCCGTGTTCATTGCCGAGCAGCATGTACCACCAGAGCTGGAGTGGGATTCGGACGATCCGGGCGCCGCACATTTCCTGGCGCTGGAAGGCGACTATCCGATCGGCACGGCTCGCCTGCTGCCTGACGGCACCATTGGCCGGGTCTCGGTGCTCAAGGACTGGCGTGGGTTGAAGGTCGGTGATGCACTGATGAATGCAGTGATCGTCGAAGCGCAGAACCGTGACCTGAAGCAGCAGATGCTCAGTGCACAGGTGCATGCCACGCCGTTCTACGAGCGCCTGGGCTTTCGCGTAGTCAGCGAGGAGTTCCTCGAAGCCGGCATTCCGCACGTGGACATGGTACGCGACTCGCGCGCCTGAAACCTGCACTGGCCTCTTCGCGGGCATGCCCGCGAAGAGGCCAGCACAGGTAAAGACACTCCCCCTCACAAAAACCTGTACATCCATCCAGATAAAACTTGCCTCCGCGCCCCTGCTTGCGCATCCTAGTGCCCATCATTCCCCGATGAAGCGTTCCCGGCCATGCGCCTGTTCCTCTGCGAAAAACCCTCCCAGGCCAAAGACATCGCCAAGGTGCTCGGCGCCAACCGCAAGGCCGACGGCTGCTGGCAGGGCACCGACGTCTGCGTGACCTGGTGCATCGGCCACCTGCTGGAAACCGCCCCGCCCGACAGCTACGACGACCGCTACAAGCGCTGGAACCTCGCCGACCTGCCGATCATCCCGGCAAAGTGGAAGATGCTGGTCAAGCCCAAGACCGCCAGCCAGTTCAAGGCGGTCAAGCGCCTGCTCGGCGAAGCCCGCGAACTGGTGATCGCCACCGACGCCGACCGCGAAGGTGAGATGATTGCCCGCGAGCTGGTCGAGCACTGCCGCTACCGCGGCCCGATCCAGCGCCTGTGGCTGTCGGCCCTGGACGACGCTTCGATCCGCAAGGCCCTGGCGCGCCTGCTGCCCGGCCAGCAAACCTTCAACCTCTACCATTCGGCCCTGGGCCGCTCCCGCGCCGACTGGCTGATCGGCATGAACATGAGCCGGCTGTTCACCCTGCTCGGCCGCCAATCCGGCTACCAGGGCGTGCTGCCAGTGGGGCGGGTGCAAACCCCTACCCTGCGCCTGGTGGTCGACCGCGACCGCAGCATCGCTGATTTCGTGCCCGTGCCGTTCTGGGCCATCGATGTCCAGCTGGAAAGTGCCGGCAAGTCTTTCAACGCCCAGTGGCGCGCACCGGAAGACACCTGCGACGACCAGGGCCGCTGCCTGAACCAGGCGCTCGCCCGACAGGCTGCTGGCGACATGCAAGATGCCGGTACGGCGCGGGTATTGAAAGTCGCCACCGAGCGCGTGCGCGAGGCCGCACCGCTGCCCTTCGACCTGGGCACCCTGCAGGAGCTGTGCTCGAAAAAGTTCGGCCTCGGCGCCCAGGAAACCCTCGACATCGCCCAGGCGCTGTACGAAACCCACAAGCTGATCACCTACCCGCGCAGCGACTGCGGCTACCTGCCAGTCAGCCAGCACAGCGAGGCGCCAGCCATCCTCGCGGCGCTGCAGCGGGCGGACGCCAGCCTGGCGCCGCTGCAAGCCCACCTTGAGCCACAGCGCCGCTCCCGCGCCTGGAACGACGCCAAGGTCAGCGCCCACCACGGCATCATCCCCACGGCAGCCGCCAGCGACCCGGCACGCCTGC
This sequence comes from Pseudomonas sp. 382, assembly GCF_002759075.1. Taxonomy (NCBI): domain Bacteria; kingdom Pseudomonadati; phylum Pseudomonadota; class Gammaproteobacteria; order Pseudomonadales; family Pseudomonadaceae; genus Pseudomonas; species Pseudomonas sp. 382. Next base: position 7,742 of record NZ_PEMX01000042.1, on the reverse strand, counting down.
CGGCCAAGCACAAGGCTGTCTATACCCTGATTCGTGCCCGCTACCTGGCGCAGTTTCTACCCAACCACGAGTACGATCGCACCCAGGTCGAGTTCGACTGCGCCGGCCATGCCCTGCGCGCCGTCGGCAAGCAGATCGTCCAACCCGGCTGGCGCCGCGCCCTCCCCGAAGCGCTGACCCCGGCCAGGGGCCGCGAGGCCCAGCCAGCCCAGGTGCTGCCGGCCCTGCGCGAAGGCCAGGACTGCAACGTGCATGATGTGCAACTGAAGGACCTGTGGACCCAGCCACCGAAACCGTTTACCGAAGGCGACCTGATCAAGGCGATGAAGAACGTCGCCAAGCTGGTGGACGACCCACGGCTGAAACAGAAGCTTAAGGAAACCACCGGCATCGGCACCGAAGCCACCCGTGCCAGCATCATCCAGGGCTTGCTCGACCGTGGTTATCTGGTGAAGAACGGCAAGGCACTGTCTGCCACCCCTGCCGCGTTCAGCCTGATTGACGCCGTGCCCCGCGCCATTGCCGACCCTGGTACCACGGCCATCTGGGAACAGGCACTGGACATGGTGCAGAGCGGCGAGATGAGCCTTGAAGAGTTCGTCACCCGGCAGTCGGCGTGGATGGGCAAGCTGGTGGAGCGTTGCCGCGGGATGCGCATGACCATTACCGGGCCGGCGGTGGGCAAGGCGGCGCCTTGGAAGAAGAAGCGGCGCACTACCAGTAAAGGCAAGGCGTCTGATGGCAAACCAGCTGCCAGCAAGCCGCGGCAGCCACGGCGCAAGGCCTCTGGCTGATGCAGCGCTTGTGCCGGCCTCCTTCGCGGCTAAAGCCGCTCCCACAGGTACTGCATAGATGCCGAAGGCGGTGCTATCCCTGTGGGAGCGGCTTTAGCCGCGAAGAGGCCGGTACAGCCACCACAAATTCTAAGTCCCACTCTTCAGCCGGCTGAATGCCCGGGTCAACTCGCGGTTGAACGCCTTGCCATTATCATTCTTGCCATACAACCGCGCCCGCACCTCAGCCGACGGATAGGTCCCCGGCGCATTGCGGATCTGCGCGTCCACCAGCCCATCCGCCGCCGTAATCGCGTTGGCGTAGTGAATGGTGTCGGTAATCGGCGCGATCACATCCGGCCGCATCAGGTAATCCACCAGTTTCCACGCGGCATCCGGGTGCGGCGCATCCTTGGGCACCACCAGCGCATCCAGCCAGATCAACGTGCCCTCCTTCGGAATGCTGTAGTCCAGCACAAACGCCTTGCCCGCCTGCTGCGCCTGCCCTTCGGCGATGGCCACGTTGCCGTTCCACGACATCGCCACGCAGGTTTCGCCATTGGCCAGGTCGTTGATGTTGCGGTCGTTGTCGAAGTAGCGAATGTACGGGCGCACCTTGCGCAGTTGCACCTCCGCCGCCTTCAGGTCCTCAAGGCGCTGCTGGTTGATGTCCAGGCCCATGTAGCGCATCACTGCGGCGAACACTTCGTTGGGGTCGTTGAGCAGACTCACCCCGCAGTCGGCGAATTTCGCCACCACCTGCGGGTCGAACAGCATCGCCCAGCTGTCCAGCGGTGCATCGCCCATGCGTGCCTTCACCGCCTGCTGCTGGTAGCCCACCCCGGTGGTGCCCCAGGCATAGGTCCCGGCATAGCGGTTACCCGGGTCGAACAAGGCCATGTGCTGGCGGAACTCTTCACCCACCCCGGCCAGGTGCGGTAGCTGGGCTTTGTCCAGCGGCTGCAGGGCGCCGCTGGCAATGGCCCGGCTCAGGTGCTGGCCGGCGGTGAGCACCACGTCGTAGCCACTGCCACCGGTCAGCAGCTTGGTCTCGGCGGTTTCCAGCGAGTCGAAGTGGTCGGCCACCACACGAATGCCGGTTTCCTTTTCGAACCGGGTCAAGGTATCGGGGGCAAGGTACTCGCCCCAGATGTACAGGTTCACGGTCGGCTGTTGTGCGTCGGCAGCCTGGGCCGCCGAGGCGGCGCAGCCCAGGGCGAGCGCAAGGGTGAGTGCGCTCGGCTTCATCAGCGGCGGCCTCCAGCGTATTGCGGCATGGTGATGCAGGCGACGTTGCCGCCACCGAGCAGGATCTCGCGGGAGTTCTCGATACCGATAATGCGGTGCTCGGGGAACAACTCGGCCAGTGTCGCCTGGGCAATTGCGTCATTGCGATCGCCAAACAGCGGCACGACGATGGCCGAGTTGCCCGCGTAGTAGTTGATGTACGAAGCACAGATCTGGGTGCCGGCCGCGCGCAGGTGAGTGCCTTCGACCTGGTCCAGCCCTGCGGCCTCTTCGGCCGTCCATTGCAGCACGTCGGGTTGCGGCAGCTTGTGCACCTTCAGTTCACGGCCACGGGTATCGCGGGTGCTGCGCAGGATGTCGTAGGCCTCCTGGTAGATTTCCCACTGCGGGTCGTCACGGTTATCGGTCCATTGCAGCACCACTTCACCGGGGCGCACAAAGCAGGCCAGGTCGTCGACGTGGCCATCGGTCTCGTCGAACTTGCAGCCACGCGGCAGCCAGATCACCTGCTCGGCCCCCAGATAGTCTTCAAGGCGACGGGTCACCTCGGCCTTGCCCAGGTGGGCGTTGCGGTTGCGGTTCAGCAGGCATTGCTCGGTGGTCAGCAGGCTGCCCTGGCCGTCGCTCTGGATGCCGCCAAGCTCGGCGATCAGCGGCGCGCGATAGCGGTCCAGGCCTTCGATCTCGAGGATTTTCTGGGCGATCTGGTCGTCCTTGTCCCACGGGTAGTAGAGGCCGCCATCGAGCCCGCCATAGGCGTTGAACTCGAAGTCGACGCCACGCACTTCACCACTGTTGTCATTGACCACGAAGCAAGCACCGCTGTCACGGAACCAGGTGTCGTTGCAGGTCATTTCCACTACCCGGACCTGCGGTGGCAGCAGGCGCCGGGCATTGACGTACTGGCCAGCGGAGGCGCAGACCGTGACCGGCTCGCTGGAGGCGATTGCCGTGACGATCTCGACCCAGACCTTCTGCGCAGGCTTGGCGCCATTGCGCCAGACATCCGGGCGCTCTGGCCAGCCGAGCCAGCAACCCGCCTTGCGCTCGAATTCGCCGGGCAGGCGGAAGCCATCGGCCTTGGGGGTGGTGGTGAGCGAACGTGCCATGGGTCAACCTCGTATCGGTGGGTGATGGCTGCACGCTACGCCGCCCCGCTTGCGGCATCCAACGACGAAAACTCAGCGATAGCTGAATTCAATTCAGCTATCGCCCAGCTGTTCGATGAACCATTCGATGAAGTCAGCCACCGGTGCCCGCTCAAGGCGCAGCCGTTCGCACACCAGCGCGTATTGCCCCTGGGCCGTCACGCTGGCACTGAACGGGCGCACCAACCGGCCGCTCTGCAGGTCGGCCTGGCAGGTCAGGTTGTCGCCCATCGCCACGCCCTGCCCCAGCAGCGCAGCCTCCAGCGCCAGCGCGGCATGGGGGAAGTACAGCTGACGGGTGGGCAAGGCGTCGTCGGCGTGAGTGGCCAGCCAGGTGGTCCAGGTGCGACCGTCCTGGTCATCGTGCAACAGGCAGTGGCGCACCAGGTCACGCGGGCGCTTGAGCCCGCCCTGGTTGAACAGGCCCGGGCTGCAGACGGGGAAGAACTGCAGCAGTGGCAGCGGCCGGACGAAGTGGGTGCTGGCGTCCAGGGCGCTGGTGCCGTAGGTGATGGCCAGGTCGACGTCCAGCGCCGGGGCGCCGGCATCGATCGGCTGATCGTGCAGGTGCAGGGTGATGTGCGGGTAACGGCTGCTGAAATCGGCCAGGCGCGCGACCAGCCACTTTTGCGCCAGCTCCGCCGTCACCGCGATCCGCAGCACCGCTTGCGAAGCCGGGTCGCGCAGCTCGTCGCAGGCCTTGCCGATCAGCTCGAAGGCCTGTTGCAGGTGATGCAGCAGGCGTTCGGCTTCGGCACTGGGGCGCACCTGGCGTGCCGACGCGCTCGAACAGGGCGACGCCGAGCTGCTCTTCGAGCTGGCGAATCTGGTGGCTGACGGCGCTGTCGGTAACGCACAGCTCGGCGGCGGCACGGCCGAAGTGGCCATGGCGGGCGGCGCATTCGAAAGTGCGCAGGGCAGTCAGGGAAGGCAGGCGGCGCATTGTTTTTCCTGTCAGGGCCTCGGGGGCTGCTTTGCAGCCCTTTCGCGACACAAGGCCGCTCCTACAGGAATCCGCGCTCGTCTGTAGGAGCGGCCTTGTGTCGCGAAAGGGCTGCGCAGCGGCCCCAGAATCATATATGCAACGAAGATTCAAAGACGAACGGTGTGGCGCCATGAAAATTACCTGCTAGATTTTCATGAAAATAACCACAATAAATTTCACGAGGCCAAGGCATGTTCAAGCAATCCGCCCAGCACGTCGCCAGCTACTACGCCCAGACCTACCCCGCCAGCATCCCCCTGCGCCCTACCCTGCAAGGCTCGCACGACAGCGATGTGCTGATCATCGGCGCCGGTTTCAGCGGCCTGCACACCGCGCTGCGCCTGACCTTGGCCGGCAAGCGCGTGACGATGCTGGAAGCCAGCCGAGTGGCCTGGGCCGCTTCCGGTCGCAACGGAGGCCAGGCGCTGCTGGGCTGGTCGTGCGATATGCCGCCCCTGGAGAAAGCGCTGGGCGTGGAACGCACCCGGCGCCTGTGGGACAGCATGTGCTGGGCCGCCGACGAGATGCGCGAGCTGCCCCAGCGCCATGGCTTCGACATCGATTACCGGCTCGGTAGCCTGTGGACCGCCGTGTTGCCCCGCCGGATAAAGATGCTCGAAGAAGCCCTGCACGACGCCGAGCACAAATGGGGCTACGACGCCCTGCGCCTGATCGGCCGCGACGAGCTGGCGCAATGGATCGACAGCCCGCGCTATCAGGCGGCGCTGTATGACGCCAAGGGCGCGCACCTCAACCCGCTGAAACTGGCCCAGGGCCTGGCCGCCACCATCGAAGCCCATGGCGGGCGCATCTTCGAGCAGAGCCAGGTGCTCGGCTATCAGCCCAGCGCCAACGGCTACGTGGCCCGCACCGAGCATGGCGAGGTACGTTGCGGGGTGCTGGTACTGGCCTGCAACGCCTACATCGACCGCCTCGACCGTGGCCTGTCGCGCCGGCTGCTGCCGGTCGGCTCGTACCAGGTGGCCACCGCGCCGCTGGATGCCGAGTTCGCCCGCTCGCTGCTGCCGCGCAACAGCTGCGTGATCGACAACCAGTTCGTACCCGACTACTTCCGCCTCACCCCCGATCACCGCCTGCTGTTCGGCGGTGGCTGCACCTACCTGGGCGGCATTCCAAAGGACGTCGCCAGCGCCACGCGCCCCTACCTGGAAAGGGTGTTCCCGCAACTGGCCGGGGTGGCCATCGATTATGCCTGGGGCGGCCACATCGACTGCAGCATCCAGCGCACCCCGGACGTCGGTCGCGAGGGCCTGCGCTATTGGCTGCAAGGCTTCTCTGGCCACGGCGTGCTGCCGACCCTGGCCGCCGCGCGGGCGGTCAGCGACGCCATTCTCGGCGACGATGACCTGCTGGCGTTGTACCAGGGCATCGACAACGGCCGCTTCCCGGGCGGTGACCTGCTGGCCGCACCGCTGGAGGCAGCGGCCAAGGCCTGGTACAGGATGCGCGATCATGTCTGAAGACGCCCAGGGCCTGGCCCTGCTGATTCGCGACTTGCGCAAGCACCGCGGGCTGACCCTCGATGAGCTGGCGGGCAAGGTCAAACGCTCGCTGGGCTTTCTGTCCCAGGTCGAACGCGGCCTGTCGCAGCCGACCGTGGCCGACCTTACGGCCATCAGCGAAGCCCTGCAGGTGCCGACCACCTACTTCTACCAGGCCAGCCAGCCACCCGCGCTGGACTGGGTCACCCGCCCCGGCGAGCGGCGCACCATCTACTACGCCGAAGGCATCAGCGACGTGCTGGTCTCACCGACCCTCAACGGCCGTTTCGCCATGCTCGAAAGCCATCTGGCGCCCGGCGCCAGCAGTGGCGAGGGGCACCTGGACGACAGCTCCGAGCAAGGTGGTTTCGTCCTCGAGGGCGAACTGACCCTCTGGCTTGCCGATGACGAACAAGCCGTGACCCTGGCGCCCAACGACAGCTTCCAGCTGCCGCCCAACCGCCACTTTCGCTACGCCAACCTGACCGACCAGACGACCCGCGTCCTCTGGGTATTCCGATGAGAGCACAGCATGACCCTAACAACAGGCTTTCCCGATCTGCTCAGTGAAGTCCGCGCGTTCCGTGCCCGCCACCCCGACGTCAGCCATGTCGACCTGCTCAGCCTGGACATCCCTGGGCACTTCTACGGCAAGCGCTACCCGATCGACATGCTGGAAAAGGTCGCCGCCGGCAGCCCGCTGAAACTGCCGCAGAATTGCGTACTGCTGGGGGTACAAGGTGGGCTGTTCCCGATCGGCGACTACTGCTTCAACGACGGCGACCCGGATGCCATCCGCCGCCTGATCCCCGGCACGCTCAAGCCGGTGACCTGGGAGCGCGAGCCACTGGGGCAGATGCTGATCAGCTCCGACGGTACTGCCGCGCCTATCGAGTTCGAACCCCGCGAGGTCCTCGCCCGCGTGCTGCAGCGCCTCGAGCGACGTGGCATCCGCCCGGTGGTGGCGTTCGAACTGGAGTTCTACCTGTTCGACCGGGCGCTCAAGCAAGGGCTGCCGCAGTTCCCCCGCGACCCGCTCAGCGATGACCCGGACGACCAACCCAACATGCACATCGAACGGCTGTCGCGCTTCAGCGACGTGCTGCATGACATGGTCGACACTGCCCAGGCGCAGGGCGTGGACGCCAACGTGATCACCGCCGAACTGGGCCCCGGCCAGTTCGAGATCAACTTCGGCCACTGCGACGACGGCCTGCAGGCGGCCGACTGGGCCGCCCTGTTCTGCCGCAGCACCCGCGGCGTCGCGCTCAAGCACGGGCTGCGCGCCTCGTTCATGAGCAAGCCCTACCTGCAGGCGCCTGGCAGCGGCATGCACGTGCATGTGAGCCTGTACGACCAGGCCGGCAACAACCTGCTGGCCGCCGACCAGCAGCGCCCGCTACGCCACGCGGTGGCCGGCTGCCTGGCGCTGCTGCCGCATTGCATGCCGATCTTCGCGGCCAACCACAATGCATTTCGCCGCTATGGCGCCATGGTCAATGCCGCCAGCCGTGCGAGCTGGGGGTTCGAGGACCGCGATGCGTGCATTCGCATTCCCGAATCGGATGCGCGCAATCTGCGTATCGAGCACCGGCTGGCGGGGGCGGATGCCAACCCGTACCTGGTGCTGGCGGCGATCCTGTGTGGCATGGAGCATGGGCTGGATGCCGCGCAGGAGCCGATTGCGCCGCTGAACGAAGATCGCAGCAGCGGCATCGATTTCCCCAAGGACATGCTCGGCGCGGTCGCGGCCATGCGCAGTCACCCGGCAGTGAACGAAGGGCTGGGGGAAGAGTTCGTGATGGTGTACTGCGAGAACAAGCGCCAGGACCATCTGGCGTTCATGCAGGAAGTCAGTGCGCGGGAGTACCGCTGGTTCATGTGACATCGGTGATGGCCTCTTCGCGGGCACGCCCGCTCCCACAGGTCCTGCGCTAGCCTCAATGCCTGTGCGATACCTGTGGGAGATTCTATGGTTTTCAGCAAGCCAGTTTCCCGCCTTTGGTGACGTATTCGTCCTGATTTTTCATCAGGGCGAATGCCACCCGCGCGAGCTTTCTTGCCAGGATTACCAGAGCTTGGGTTG
>NZ_PEMX01000041.1:0-39564 GCF_002759075.1 Pseudomonas sp. 382 | reverse complement strand
AGGACAAGCTGGTGAACAAGAAGGTCGTTGAACGACTGATGGCTGAGCAAGGGTTGAAGTCAGTGGTACGGCCTAAGAAATACCGTTCCTATCGTGGTGTTGTCGGCAAGGTGGCGGCGAATTTGCTGGAGCGAAATTTTGTTGCCCAACGGCCTAATCAGAAGTGGGTGACCGACGTGACTGAATTCAAGGTGGCGCAACAGAAGCTCTATCTCTCGCCGGTGATGGATTTGTACAACGGTGAAATCGTGGCGTACGAAACGGCCAAACGTCCTTGCTACAGCCTGGTTGGGAACATGCTCGACAAGGCCCTCGACTGCTTGGGAGAGAAGCCGAAGCTTGTGCTGCATTCAGATCAGGGATGGCATTACCAGCAGGCTCAGTATCGTCACAAGCTCCGTGGGCGAGGCGTGAAACAGAGCATGTCGCGCAAGGGCAATTGCCTGGACAACGCGGCCATGGAAAGCTTCTTCGGTACGCTCAAATCTGAATTTTTCTACCTGAAGCGCTTTGAGAGTGTCGATGAGTTGAAAGCGGGCCTGGACGAGTACATCCGCTACTACAACCATGACCGCATCAAACTGAAGCTCAATGGCCTGAGCCCTGTTGAGTACAGGGCTCAGGCTGCAGCATAGAACTGTCCAACTTTTAGGGGGCAGTCCACTGTACCGCCAACAGGATCCGCCTTGGTGCCTGCCTTGGGATATTCGGCGCCTGTGAGATCGAGCGCCGCCCGCGCGGCGCATCGCGGGCAAGCCCGCTCCCACATCTGTTTCGGGCCAGTTACTCCTGTACCGCCAACAGGATCCGCCTTGGTGCCTGCCTTGGATGTTCGGCGCCTGTGAGATCGAGCGCCGCCCGCGCGGCGCATCGCGGGCAAGCCCGCTCCCACATCTGTTTCGGGCCAGTTACTCCTGTACCGCCAACAGGATCCGCCTTGGTGCATGACTGGAGACCGGTGGAGCGGCATCAGCGCCCACCGAGAAATATCGCCATGCCCCTGTTGGCTTCCGCCGATGCATCGCCATGCCCCTACTGGCTTCCGCCGATGCATCGCCATGCCCCTATTGGCTTCCGCCGATGCATCGCCATGCCCCTATTGGCTTCCGCCGATGCATCGCCATGCCAACAAGGCGGTCCCTGTTGGCGGTACAGGAGTAACTGGCCCGAAACAGATGTGGGAGCGGGCTTGCCCGCGATGCGCCGCGCGGGCGGCGCTCGATCTCATAGGCGCTGCACCTGTCATGGCGAACACATGGTAGCCCTGACCCAATCCCCCGTCCTACCAACGCACCTCCCGCTGCCCCGTCAGCACTTGCGGCCCCAGCCACTGTGCGCCACGCAGCAACGGCGTCAGCGCTGACCCATCCTGCAAATTGAACATCACTCGCGCCCTGCGCTTCTCCAGGTCCGCTTCCAGCTTCAACTCATGTTCCCCCTGCTGCACCAATAGCCCACGCAAGCGCCACCCAGCAGAGCAATCCATCTCCACCCAGCCCTGCCCCAACCCCAGCGACCACGGCTCACTCAAGGCCAGATCCGTCACGCTCACCCGCCCCTCGCTGCTTCGACACTGGCGCCCCGCCCCCTGCATGCGCAACTCCCCTTGCCACTGCCCGGCCAGGCGGTAATCCGTCAGTGCCGTCGCCTGAGGCGTCAAAGCCACGGCTTCCAATTGCCAACGCCAGGGCCAGCCTTCGGCGCGCACCTGCCAGGCTTGGCCCTGGAAACCAATCTGTGCGTTGGCCTGCATGCGCCATGGCTGCAACGTCCAGCGCAGTGGCCCAACCGGCCCCAGTTGCTGGGCCTGGCCTTGCCACACGCTGCCGCTGACATCGAGTGCCGACAGGCCAACGCCGCGCGTCCCCCAGGCAGCCGGTAACTCGACCAACAGGGTCAGCGTGAATACCAACCCGCACCACAGCAGCACGCGACGGCTCATGGTTGCATCACCAACTCAAACCGCAGTCCCTTGGCATCCTGCTCCAGCCCCCACTGCAATGGTTGCGCCCCTTCCGCACGCAGGCTCTGTAACCAACCCTGCAACACGCGCTCATCCGCCACCTGCCCCCGCAGTTGCCAGCTTTTGCCTTGCACATCCACATCGGCCAGTTCGATTTGCCGCGACTGGGCTGACTGCCGCAGGCGCTCCAGGCTCACGCCCGGGCCACCCTGCAAGCTTGCAGCCTGCATTGCCAACTCACGCCACTGGCTGAGCTGACGCCACTGCGCCAAGCCTTCGCGCACGACCAGGAAGGCCAACAGCAAGCCGATCAGCCCCCACGCGAACCACAGCCGATGCCGCTGTATCCAGTCCCGATTCATGAGGCCGCTCCCAGGTCGAACACCACCTGCCCGTTCTGTACCTGCACAGCAGCGCCAACTGCACTGGCCATCTCGGCCCATGGCGGCGCGGCGACATCGCCGTCCAGGCGCAGGTGCCAGCGTTGCCCATCGAAACGCGCGGCCTGCAGCCGCCAGGCGGGATGCTGGCGCAACCAGGCTTGCAAACGTGCCTGCAGGTCTTCGAGTTGCCGTTCGCGCACTTGCTGTTGCAGCTGGCTTTGCCGCAGGCGCTTGAGAGCCTGCGCCGCATGCCGGGGGCTGGCCTGTTCACCGGTGACCGCCATTACCTGCGCACGCCAGGTCTGCACCTGGCGCCACTGCTGGGTCAGCCACAGGCCGGCCCAAATGCTGGCCAACACCAGGCACGCCGCAACCAGGCGCAGTTGCTGCCGCGACATTCCCGGCAGCGAGCGCGGCTGACGGGGTTGATCGAGCAGGCTGGGCAGGTTGTCGAGCGGTGCCAAGACAGTTGGCCAAGTACCGGACATAACCCTCTGGGACAGACCCGACCAAGGTTGCCGAGGCAGCTCGCCAAAGGCAGTGGGCCAGGCCAACCAATGCTCCGGCCCGTCCTCCACCCGCCCTTCGCACAGCACTAATTCCGGCGTGCGCTGCCACTGCCAGGCACTGCCCGGCTCGGGCGTCGGCAGCAACTGGAACTCGGCCCAGCAGCAATCCACCTGCAGGCCCCATTCGGCACATTGCTCACGCCATGGCCCCAGCAACTGCCGCTCTACCGCCATCAGGCGTAACTGCCCCGCCTGACGCGAGAGGCAAGCACACAGGATTTCATCCGGGTTCTGCAGCAAGCGGTCTTCCAGCAAAAGCGGCCACTCGTCACGCTTGAGACCCGGCGGTGCCGCCAGTTGAAACTGGCTACAGCATTCCCCGGGAACGATCAGCGCCACCCGTGCTTGCAAGTTCGCCGGGGGCTCACCCTGCCCTTGGCGATGGGCGCTACCCACCTCGACCAGCAACCAGTCCCAGACCTCACCCGGGCGCAGCAACAACCAGGGTCGAACTGGCGCAGTTCGGCGCCATTCAAACTTCATGAGCGCCCCCAGGGGAGAACAAAGGTGCAGACATACGGTGCTCCATCACGCTGCAATTCCAGGCGCACGCCACGACCTGGGTGCGCGGGTTGGTCGGAGGGCCAGGGCAGCCAGCGGCCACCCTGGTGGTAAAGCACATTGATCGCGCTGACCTGCGGCAGTTGCTCGCGCAATTCCCAGCGCGGCTCGCTGGCGGCGTACAGATCCGCCGACGTTTCCAGCAGCAGGCGTTGGTCGCGCGCATCGAAACGCAGACGCTGGCGTTGCAGGCGCGAACCGCCCTCGGCCTCGGGCAAGGCGGCGGCGGCCACCCAAAGCAACTGCTGGCGGTCGGCCTGCCAGTCTAGCCAGCGACTGGCCAAGGGCAGGCGCTGCTCGTACAGCTGGCGCAGCACCGGGCTGTCGAAGCGCCGCTCCAGGGCCAGGCAGAACTCCAGCACGCTGGATTCCTGCGTATTCACCTGCAACCGCTCGCGCACCTTGAGCCAGCCATTGACCAGCACCGAGAGCATGACCCCGAGCAGCGCGGTCAGGGCCATGGCCACCATCAGTTCGATCAGGGTCAAACCTGCCTGGCGTCGCTTTGTGGGCTGATACTGGCCCGCTGGGGGAGCTACGCGACCTTTGTCCGTCATGGCTGCTCCAGAAAAACGGTGTACTGGCCCAGCGGCAGGCGCTGGTCGCGGTCGGCATACAGCAGCAATTCACCCCGCCGCAAATCGCGCACACCGGTGCGGCGCAGCTGCATCTGCCAGTGGCAGGCCTGGCCACCTTGTTCAAGTACGCCATTGACCTGGTTGCTGGCTGGCCAGTATTGCTCGACGGTGAAGCGCGCCTGCAGCTCGCGGGCGCACAGCACGCCCAGACGATGCTGCTGCACGTTGCTCTGTACCGCCAGGCGCTGGCGCAACACCTGGCTGGTGATGACCGCCAGCACCGCGGCGATCGCCAGGGCCACGGTCACTTCCAGCAAGGTGAACCCGCGCTGCCGGCGTTTCATGGCGCCATCATCACGCGCAACTGGCCGTCGCGGCCCCACTCCCAACGCTGGCTGCCGCCGGCCCAGCGCCAGCTCACCGAACCCGGCTGCGCCCAGCCCTGCGGGGTGAACAGCACACGCGGCTGGGCGCTGGCCGGCCAGTCTGGGCGCAGGCCTTTTGGCCAGTCAGCCGGGGCGCCTGCCTCGACCACCCAGCCATCGCCATCACGGCGCACGAACTCAGGCCGCTGGCCGGTCCAACGCAGCCCGCGCAGCTGCCCGGCGTGCCGAGCCAGCGCGGCCTGGGTGCGGGTTTGCCAAGCCAGGCGCTGCAGAGCCTGATCGACGCTGGACTTGCTGCTGTCGAGCCAGGCCACCGCCATGCTGGTCATGAGCCCTGCGATGGCCAGTACCACAAGCAATTCGAGCAAACTGAAGCCGCGCTGGCCTGGCATACGTCAGAGCGCCCAGTTGCCCAGGTCGGCATCCTGGCCTTCGCCACCGGGCACGCCATCGGCCCCCAGCGAATACACATCGACCCGCCCATGTTCACCGGGCATGCGGTACTGGTACGGGGTGCCCCAAGGGTCTTCCGGCAGGCGGCGTACGTAACCGTCGCTACGCCAGCTGCGTGGCAGCGGTTCCTGGGTCGGCTTCTTTACCAGGGCGGCCAGGCCCTGTTCGTTGCTGGGGAAGCGCAGGTTGTCCAGGCGATACATGTCCAGCGCCTGTTCCAAGGTCGCCAGGTCGGCCATGACCTTCTGTTTCATGGCCTTGTCCTGGTTGCCCAGCACGCTGGGCGCGACCACGGCGATCAGCAGGCCGATGATGAAGATCACCACCATGATTTCCATCAAGGTGAAGCCCCGCTGGCGGTTGCGTCGTTGCTGCATCGAAGTGCTCCTTGTGTTCACAATTGCAGGCCCTGGTTGAGTTGCATGATCGGTAACAGCACCGCCAGTACGATGAACAGCACCACGGCGCCCATCACCAGGATCATCAGCGGTTCGAAAAGCGCCATGGCGGTGTCCACCTGGCGGGCGAAGCCGCGCTCCTGGTCGTCGGCAACGCGTTCGAGCATGTCGGGCAAGGTACCGCTGGCCTCGCCACTGGCGACCATGTTCACCAGCAGCGGCGGAAACTGCTGGCTGACATCCAGGGCCCGGTGCAGGCTGGTGCCGCCCTGCACTTGCTGGCGCACCTGGTCCATGGCCAGGCGAATGCGCCGGTTGCCGACGGTCTCGGTTGCCACCTGCAGGGCTTCGAGCAGGGCCACGCCACTGCTGCAGAGGATCGCCAGGCTGCGTGCCAGGCGGGCGCTTTCCAGCACCTGCAGCAACACGCCGAGACGCGGCAGGCGTAGCAGCAGTTCATCACGGCGCAGGCACCAGTGCGGCTTGCGCAGCAGCCAGCTACCCAGCACGCCGGACAGCAGCGCCAGCCCCAGTAACCACGGGCCGGCATGCACCAGCCCCTGGCTCAGGCCGATCAGCAGCGAAGTGATCAGCGGCAGGCTTTGACCCGCGTGGGCGAACTGCTCGGTGAGTTTGGGCACGACGAAGGTCATCAGGCCAACCACCACCGCCAGCGACACGCCCATCAAAACGCAGGGGTAGATCAGCGCGGTGCGCGCCTTGTGTTGTTGGCGTTGCACCTGTTCAAGGTGATCGGCCAGGCGGGTCAGCACCTGGGCCAGGCGGCCAGAGCGCTCGCCGGCCTCGACCAGCGCGCAATACAAACCGGTGAACGGCGCACCTTGCCGGGCGAGGCTGCGGGCCAGCCCGAGGCCTTCGGCGAGCGAGCCGCGCAGGGCCACCAGCACGGCATGCAGGGCCGGTTCGCGCAGCTGGCGTTCCAGCGTGGCCAGGGCATCGACCAGGGGGATACCCGCGCCGGTCAGCGTCGCCAACTGGCGCGTCAGCTCGCACAACTGCGCACGGCTCAGGCGCTGACGGCGCGGTTGCCGGCTGCCGGCCTCATGGCGTTGTAGCTGGCGCGGGAACAAGCCTTGCTCGCGCAGCAACTGGCGCGCATGGCGTTCGCTGTCGGCCTGCAGGCTGGCCTTGTGGGTCTTGCCGGCGAGGTCGACGGCCTGGTAACGGAAGGTCGGCATCGGTCAGCCCTGTACCACGCGCAGCACTTCGGCCAGGCTGGTTTCGCCGCGAGCCAGGCAGTCGCTGGCCATCGCCACCAGGCTTTGCCGGCGCTCGGCCAGGTAGCCCTGCATGGCCAGTTCACTGGCGCCGTCGTACAGCAGGCCGACCAGGCCGGCGTCCAGCTCGATGAATTCGTAGAGCCCCAGGCGCCCGACATAACCACTGCCCTGGCACTGCGCGCAACCGACCGCGTGATAGCTGCTGTGCAGCGCTGCCAGCTCCGGCCAGAGGGCGCGTTCGGCCGCTTGCAATGGCTGCGCAACAGCGCACTGGCACAGGCGCCTGACCAGGCGCTGGGCCAGTACGCCGCGCAGGCACGAGGCGATCAGGAACGGTTCGATGCCCATGTCGCGCAGGCGCGTGACGGCGCCCACCGCGCTGTTGGTGTGCAGCGTCGACAGTACCAGGTGGCCGGTCAGGCTGGCCTGCACGGCGATCTGCGCGGTTTCCTGATCGCGGATCTCCCCGAGCATGATCACGTCCGGGTCCTGGCGCAGAATGGCCCGCAGGCCGCTGGCGAAGGTCAGCCCGGCGCGCGGGTTGATGGCGGTCTGGCCGATGCCGGCAATGGCGTATTCGACCGGGTCTTCGACGGTGAGGATATTGCGGCTGCCGTCGTTGAGGCTGTTGAGGCTGGCGTACAGCGTAGTGGTCTTGCCCGAGCCAGTCGGGCCGGTGGACAGTACGATGCCGTTGGGCCGCGCCAGGCAGCTGCGCAGGCCCTGCAGCACGGCGGCAGGCATGCCCAGGTTGGCCAGCGCCAGCAAGCTGGCCTGCTTGTCGAGCACCCGCATCACCACGCGCTCGCCGTGGATGCCGGGTAACGTCGATACCCGCACGTCCACTTCCCGGCCGGCTGCGCGCAAGGTGATGCGGCCATCCTGGGGCTGGCGCTTTTCGGCGATGTCCAGCCGCGCCATGACCTTGATCCGCGACACCAGCATCGCCGACAGTGCCCGCGGCGGGCGCAGCACCTCGCGCAGGTGGCCGTCGACGCGCAAGCGCACCACCAGGCTCTGTTCGAAGGTTTCGATATGGATATCCGACGCACGCAGGCGCAGCGCCTGGCCGAACAGGCCGTTGATCAGGCGGATCACCGGGGCTTCGTCATCGCTTTCGAGCAGGTCTTCGATGCGCGGCATTTCGCTCATCAGGCTGTCCAGGTCGACCTGTTCACCAATGCCTTCGATCAGCGCTTCGGTTGCCCCCGCGCCTGCCTCGTAAAGCTGGCCAAGACGCTCATCGAACGCCGCAGGCTCCAGGTACTCCAGCACCACCGGCCGGCCATGCACGCGCAGCAACTCCTGCAATTGGTCGCTGTCGGCATCGCGGCGCAACCACAGGCGCCAGCCTTGCTCGGCCGGCGCCATGGCCAGCCCGGCCTGGCGGGCCAGGCGATAAGGCAGCATCACCAGTTGCCACCTTCGAGGCGCGCGCGGCTGGCGGGGAACACCTGCAGCAACGGGGTCCCTTCGGCCAGGCCGGGCAACTGCAACGGCGTGGTCTGCTGCAGGGTGCGGTACTTGTCTTCACTGAGGCCGGCCAGGCTTGGTCCGTCACGGAGGATGCGCGGGCGGATGAACACCATCAGGTTCTGCTTGGTGTTCTTGCTGGCATCGGAACGGAACAGCCGCCCCAGATAAGGAATGTCACCGAGCAACGGCACACGCTGGTCACTGGTGCTGAGCTCGTCGCTGATCAGGCCGCCGAGGATGACCAGGCCATTGTCCTCGACCATGACCTTGGTCTTGATCTCGCGCTTGTTGGTGATCACGTCGCTGGCAGCGCGGGATTCGGCGATCGACGAAACTTCCTGAACGATGTCCAGGCGCACGCTGTTGTCGACGTTGATCTGTGGCTTGATGCGCAGCTTCACCCCCACTTCCTTGCGCTCGATGGTCTGGTAGGGGTTGGTGTTGTTCTGGGTCACCGAGCCGGTCACGAACGGCACCTCCTGGCCGACCAGGATCGACGCTTCGGCGTTGTCCAGGGTCAGCAGCGTGGGCGTCGACAGCAGGTTGAAGCCGCTCTTGCCCTTGAGTGCATTGATCAGCATGGCAAAGTTGAAACCGCCGCCGATGTGGCCGAAGCCGGCAGTGGCGCCCGTAGTGGAGGACAGCAGCTCGCCGAGTGCCTCGTTGTCACCACTGGCCGCCGCACCTGCGATGTTGGCGATGTTCACGCCGTTGCTGCCAAAGTTGACGATGCCGGCACCGAACTTCTCATCGGCGAACAGCCACTGCACACCCAGTTCCTGGGCACGGATGTCGGACACCTCGGCGATGATCGCCTCGACCACCACCTGGGCACGGCGGATGTCCAGCTGCTCGACGATGGAGCGATAGGCTGCCAGTTCGCTGTCGGGGCCGACCATGACCACGGCGTTGGTGCCCTCTTCGTATTCCAGGCGGATGCCGGAATCGCTGGCAGCCGCCATCACCGGCCGCGCCTTGCCCTCCCCTTCGCCAGCCGCTTCGCCGGGTACCGCGCCTTCCTGGCTAAGGCCACGCAGCACCTTGACCACTTCCGCGGCGTTGGCGTGGCGCAGGTACATGACCTGGGTGTTGCTGCTGTGCTGGTTGTCGCTGGGGCGGTCGAGCTGGCCGAGCAACGCCCGCAGCCGGTCAGTGCTGCCACGTACCAGCAAGGCATTGCTGCGCGGGTCGGCGACCACTTGGGTGCTCTCGGCGCCCTGTTCGCGGGCCAGCAGGCGGGTGAGCAGCTGCGCGGTGTCGGCAGCGCTGGCGTGGCGCAATGGCATGACCTGCAGCGGCTCGTCGCTCACCTGGTCGAGCTGGCGCAGCAGGCTGTCGATGCGTTCAAGGTTGCTGCGCCAGTCGGTCACTACCAACAGGTTGGCTGCCGGATACGGCGTGATCACCCCGACCCTGGGGTCGATCAGCGGCTTGAGGATGCCAAGCATCTGCTCGCTGGCAGCATTGCGCACATTGAACACCCGGGTGGCCACGCCGTCACTGCCTGCGCTCGGTTTGCCAACGGGTTCGACCGGCACCGGCTCCAGGCGCGCAGCCTGGTCGGGGACGATCTTGACGCTGCCGTTGGGCAGGTCGACAGCCGCGTAGCCCTGGGCACGCAGCTGGGCGAGAAAGATGTCGTAGATGGCATCGGCGTCGTGGCGGTCGACGGTGCGCACGGTGACCTTGCCCTTGACCCGCGGGTCGACGATGAAGGTGGTGCCGGTGATGCGCGACACGCTGTCGATGAACTCGCCCAGCTCGGTGTCGACGAAGTTCACCTCGTACAGCGGTGTGCCGCTTTCATCGAAGGTTTCCGGCTCTTCTGCCCAGGCGAGAGACAGGCACAGGCTCAAGGCTGCGGCCATGCAGTATCTGGCAAACATCATTCATCCTTGCCGCTTGAAGCCGGTCACGACAGGGCGTGGCGGCCAGGGCAGGCGTTCGCGCCGCCCCTGGTTGTCGAAAATCAGGCCATCGGCATTGATGTCCTGCAATACGATGCCCGGTGCCAGGCGTTGACCGCGGCCGAGGGTGCGAACCTGCTGGCCATAGCGCAGCACCACCACGCTGGCCGACAACGGCTGGGCCTTGAGGCCCCCGAGGTACTGCAACGGCAGGCGGGTGATGGCAATCGCGCCGTCATCGACCGCTGGCTGCCAGTGACCGATCAGCAGGCCAGGTAGCGGTGTGGTGGCGACCTGCGCCGGGCTGGCCGGTTGCGGCTGGCGGCTCAGTTGCAACACGCACTGGGCGGCCAGCCAGCCGGCCAGGGTCAGCAGGCCGCCAGTCATCAGGCGTGAAGCCCGGCTCACGAAACGGCCTGCCGCGGGTGCCAGCCTGGGTGACCCTGCACGTAGCGCACCTCGGGCAATGGCAACGACGCCAGTTGCCAATCGGTCTTCTGCCGCGCCAGCCAGGCCTCGACCCGCTGCCACAGCGGCTCGCCCGCCCGGGCTTCGAATTGCAGGCCAAAGGTGCGGCACATGCCCTGCACCGCGTCGATACCGCTCACGCGCTTGCCTTGCGGGCTGTAGCTGACACGCCAGGCCTGGCCCTGCCAACGCGGCAGGTCCTGGCTGTTGTCGAGCAGCAAGGGGTCGCCGAACAGTTGCTCGGCTGCGTTCTCCAGCACTTGTTCAACTTGCCGGGCCGGGGCCTCGACGACGGGTGCCGGGTAGCCACCGGTCAGGCTGATCAAGTGCTCGCGAGTGATCGCCTCGCCTGCCGCCAGGGGGTAGTCGTAGCGCAGACCCGGCAGCAGCACCGGCAGGCTGCTGTCATCGGCCAAGGCTTGGTGCAGCAGGCGGTCCCAGCTACCGCCACGGGTATCGCGCCGCCACATGGCCTGGGGCGCACGCGCCAGTGGCTGGTCGAGCCACGCTGCGTGGCCGGCCCGTTGCTGGCGCAGCTCACCCTGCAGTTGGCTGGCGCGCATCTGCGCTGCAGGCGACAGGTAGCGTGCAAACGCCGGGAAGAACTGCCCGTCGAACTGCCAATGCCCAGCCACCTGCTTGCAGCGCAGACGAAATGCGCCACTGCCGCGGCATCCGGCAAACAGCACAGGCACCCGACGGCCGCTGGCCTGGGTGGCTTGAACCGGTACCGGCCACAGGTCCTGACCACGGGCACAGAGCAGTACATCGGCTTCGGCCAGTCGCTCGGCCAGCCAAAGGCCCGGCCCGGTGCCGACATCGGCCATCGCCACCACCAGGTCGGCCTCGCGCCGCGCCTGCTCGAAGGTCGGCAGCAGTGACTGGTACCACTGTTTGAGCGAGCCCTTCTGGTCTTGTGCATAAGGGTCAGTGACACCGACCACGGCGATCCGGGCAGCGCCGCGCTCGAACACCTGCAGAGGCTCCAGGCCCAACGATTTGCGCTGCTCTTGTGCCAACCCGGCAGCAAGGGTGACAGCGCCAGACTGGCGGTAGAGCGCCGCGCTGCGCTGGGGCCAGAGCACGCGTTCATCGCTGCTGACCCGTGCTTCGCTGCCCAGCAACTGACTGCCCTGCACGCCGCTTTCGCCCTGGGTCAGGTAGGCCAGGCCGCTACCGTTCCAGCCCTGGCCGTTCTCCAGGGTCAGGCTGTTGCCCGGCCCGGCTTCGTTGCGCAATTGCTCCAGCAGCGCACCCAGCACCGCATAGCCGCCAAGCGTTGCGCCCGCCGCCTGGTTCGCATCGAGCAAGGGTGCCAGTTGCGGATGTGCCAGGCTGGCACTGGCACCGGTCATCCACGGTGCCCGGCCCAGCTGGCTGACCGGGCCCAGGCGCGTGGCTGGCACGACCGGCAAACCGGGCTGGCGGGCATCGAGGGTGTCAGCGACGTACAACAGATCCACACTGGCGCTGCCGCCACGTTGGCCTGGCAATGCGGAACAGGCGCCGAGCAACGGCGCCAGCGCACCGACACCCATCCAGCTGATCAATTCGCGCCTGTTAACACTGCTCGCCATCGGGCCCGCCATCCTTATCCGAGTTCTCGTTGGGCCCCGGATGTTGCGGCGTTGGCATGACAGTTTGATGTCAAAAATCCGACAGACATTCCAAATTGATCTGTCTGATTTTGAAATAAGAACTTACAGTTTTAAAAACCCGTTCATATTTCTGCCAATGAATCATCACAGTAGCGCCCTAAAGTCGCGGTTTCCTCTAACTCAGCCACTACAAGGACATCCTGATGAGTCGAGATACCGGCGATAACCTGGACCGCAACCAGAGCGGCAACCTGCCGATGGCCAGCGTGATGGACGCCTACCTGAGCCGTCGTAGCGTGATGCGTGGCAGCCTGGGCGCCGCCATAGCCATGATCGCCGGTACCGGCCTGACTGGCTGTTTCGACAGTGGTGGCGGTTCCGATGACGATCCAGCACCGCAACCGCCGGTAACCGAGCCGACCGAACCGGAAGTCCCGAAACTGGCCCTGGGCTTCCAGTCCATCGCCGGCTCGCGCACCGACGCCTGCGTCGTCGCCGCCGGTTACAGCGCCTACGTGCTGGCGCCTTGGGGCACGCCGCTGAACAGCAACGCCAACCCGTGGAAAGCGGACGGCAGCAACACCTCGACCGACCAGGCCAACGCCATGGGCATGCACCACGACGGCATGCACTTCTTCCCGATCAACGGCAGCTCCGAAGACGGCCTGCTGGCGATCAACTTCGAGTACATCGACACCGCGGCCTTGCACCCCAACGGCCCGACTACCGATGCCAGCGGCAAGCGCCCGGTCGAAGAAGTGCGCAAGGAAATCAACGCCCACGGTGCCGGTGTGGTGCGCCTGCAGAAGGTCAACGGCCGCTGGCAGGTGGTCGACAACGACCCGCTCAACCGCCGCTTCACCACCGCTTCGCGCATGGAGCTGACCGGCCCGCTGCGGGGTACCGACCACGTCAAGACCAAGTACTCGGTCGATGGCACCCACTGCCGCGGCACCAACAACAACTGCGGCAATGGCTACACCCCGTGGGGCACCTACCTGACCTGCGAAGAGAACTGGCCGGGCATCTTCGTCAACAAGGGCACCCGCCCCGAAGACCAGCGCCGCATCGGCGTGGGCACCTCCAGTGGCCAGTACAAGTGGGAAAGCGCTGCCGGTGACAGCAGCGAAGTGGCCGATGAATTCGCCCGCTTCGACGTCACCGTCAAAGGTGCCAGCGCCACCGACGACTACCGCAACGAAGCCAGCACCTATGGCTACATCGTCGAGATCGACCCGTACAACAGCAGCACCCTGGCCACCAAGCGCACCGCCCTGGGCCGCTTCCGCCACGAAGGCTGCTGCCCGGGCCTGCCGGTGGTCGGCAAGCCGCTGGTCTGGTACATGGGCGACGACTCCAACAACGAATACCTGTACAAGTGGGTTTCCACCGCCGTCTGGGATGCCGCCGACGCCAACCCGGCCGACCGCCTGGCCACCGGGGCCAAGTACCTGGACCAGGGCAAGCTGTACGTTGCCCGCTTCAATGCCGACGGCACCGGCGTGTGGCTGCTGCTCGACGTGAACACCGCCACCACCGGCGGCAGCACCCTCGGTGCGCTGTACGGCGACCTTGCCGGCATCATTCTCAACACCCGGGGTGCCGGTGATGCAGTAGGCGCCACGCCCATGGACCGGCCGGAGTGGACCGCCGTCAACCCGCTCAACGGCGATGCCTACCTGACCCTGACCAACAACAGCGCGCGCACCCCGGAAAAGGTCGATGCAGCGAACCCGCGCGGCCCGAACCGCCACGGCCACATCATCCGCTGGCACGACAGCGACGACCAGCTGAGCTTCACCTGGGACATCTTCGTGTTCGGCGCCAACGCTGCAGGGACCGCCGACATCAACCGCTCCGGCCTGACCGAACTCAACCAGTTCGCCAGCCCCGACGGCATGAGCTTCGATAGCCGTGGCGTGCTGTGGTTCGAGACCGACAACGGCGAAACCACGCTCACCGACTACACCAACGACCAGCTGCTGGCGGTGATCCCCACCGACCTGGTCGATGCCAGCGGCAAGCAGGTGCCGATCAATGCCCAGAACCAGACGGCCCTGCGCCGCTTCTTCGTCGGGCCGAACGGTTGCGAGGTGACCGGCATCAGCTTCACGCCGGACAACAAGACGATGTTCATCAACATCCAGCACCCGGATAACTGGCCGTATACCGACAAGGCGACCGATGCGACTCCGGCAGGGACCAAGGTGAGGCCACGTGCTACGACGGTGGTGATCCAGCGGGATGATGGTGGGGAAATCGGTACTGCTTGATTCCATGCCGGTCAGCCAGCCTTGTGCTGGCTGTACCGGCCACTTCGCGGGCTTGCCCGCTCCCACAGGTGTCGCACATCCTTCAAGGTCTGCGGGGAGCGGGCAAGCCCGCGAAGAGGCCGGTACAGGTTACCAAGCCATCGGCTCCCGGCTGCGCACCCGCACTTGTTGCGCCGGCACCCGGGCATGCCACTGCACCACGCCTAACGCCTCCACCTGAAACTCACTGCGCATCACCCTGCCCTGTTCCTCGAACGACAGCTGCAACAGGTAATGCCCACTGTTGAGCAGCAACCCTTCGCTCAACCGCTCGAACGTCTCGTCATCCACCGCCCCCAGCGCCTGGCGCAACGCCGGGGCATCTTCATACCCCGACGCCGGCCGGCCACTGATGATGCGGCCAAGCAACGACCGCGGATAACGCCCCTCATACAGCGCATCGAGCAGCGGCAAGTGCTCCACCCCCAAGGCATTGGCATTCAGGCGCCAGCCTGTGGTCTGCGGCAAGGCGCACAGCATCGGGTAGCGACGCTGGCGGGTAGCATCCGGCTCCAGCAGCAGGTTCAGTTCGCTGGTATCGAGCATCGGCTGGTTGGCGGCCAGCCGTGGCGGTTGCTGGCGCAGGTACTGGGCGCTTTCGGCGCCTTGCAGACGGGCGTCGCTGTCACTGTCGAGCCAGTCGGCCAGCGCATCGACCAGGCGTTCGGCGGCCATGTCATCACCCAGCAGGTGCTTGAGCTGGCGCTCGGCACGCTCGCCATCGGCCCCCAGCAGCGCATTCACATTGAAGCAGGTGTGCTGATCACGCACCCGCAACTGCGCCTGCCCGGCACCAAAATCGTATTTCAGCGGTTGCCCGCGCAAGGCTTGCCAGAACAACGGGCTAAGCCGCCAGGCAGGGTCACGCAGGGCCTGTTCGGCATACGCCAGGCCGGCCTGTTCCATCGCCCGCACCTGCACCCGCTGGCGCAACAGCTGCACCTCATCCACCTGACGGCGGCCATCCTCTACCAGCCAGGCCATGCCGGCGGCGAGCATGGCCAGCACCACCATCACCATCAGCAGTGCCGCACCCTGCTGTCGCTTGCCGTACATCTGCGCGCATCCTTTTCCTCGATGAAAGCGCCAGTCAACACGCGGGTTGTTGCAGCCAGGTTGCAATGGCCTTGCAGTCATATGGGCGTCATCTGCACGCGGCAGGATTGGCCTTCATTTTCATGGCCTTACAGGAGTGGTCGAAATGGGTGGCATCGGAATCTGGCAACTGGTGATCGTACTGCTGATCGTGTTTTTGCTGTTTGGCACCAAGCGGCTCAAGGGCCTGGGCAGCGATGTCGGTGAAGCGATCCAGGGCTTTCGCAAGTCCATGGGCGGCGACCAGGACGTCAACGCGCCAGGCGCCACTCACATCCAACAGCAGCCACCGGTAACCGCTCAGGCCGCACAGCAGCCGCAAGCGGATCGCCAAGCCTGATGTTCGACATTGGCTTCAGCGAACTCTTGCTGGTAGGTATCGTCGCGCTGTTGGTGCTCGGCCCGGAGCGCCTGCCGGTCGCGGCACGTACCTTGGGCCGCGGGCTGGGCCAGGCACGCCGGGCAATGAACGGTTTGCGTGCACAGATGGAGCGGGAGATCGATATGCCCAGCCTGGACAGCGCCCCCTTGCAACGCCTGGAGCAGGAAATACGCCAGGGCATCAGCCTCAAGGCGGAACCGGCCAATGACAGCGTCTCCGCCACCGTCGCCCGGGAGAACACGCCATGAGCATCGCCCTGGACCCAGCGGCACGCATGCCGTTGACCGAGCACCTGCGTGACCTGCGCAAACGCCTGGTGCGCTGCCTGTTGTTGCTGGCGGTGGTGTTCGCCGGCCTGTTCCCCTTCGCCCAGCAATTTTACACACTGATCTCCGAGCCGCTGCGCCGCTTCCTGCCGGAAGGCGCCAGCATGATCGCCACCAGCGTCACCTCGCCGTTCCTCACGCCATTCAAGCTGACGGCGATGTGTGCGCTGTTCGTCGCCATGCCGCTGTTGCTGCACCAGGCCTGGGGGTTTCTCGCCCCTGGCCTGTACCGCCGCGAGCGGCGCATCGCCCTGCCGTTGCTGGTGTCGAGCATCGTGCTGTTCTATGCCGGCATGGCCTTCGCGTTCTACCTGGTGTTCCCGATGATGTTCGGCTTCTTTGCCAGCGTGACGCCGGACGGCGTGGCGATGATGACCGACATCAGCCAGTACCTGGACTTCATCCTGGCGCTGTTCCTGGCGTTCGGCCTGGCCTTCGAGATCCCGGTGGCGACCTTCATCGTGGTCTGGGTGGGGTTGGCCGATGTGGCCACGTTACGGCACAGCAGGCCCTACGTGATCGTCGGCTGCTTTGTGGTGGGGATGATTCTGACGCCGCCGGATGTGTTTTCACAGACCCTGCTGGCGGTGCCGATGTGGGTGCTGTTCGAGGTGGGGTTACTGGCGTGCGGCGCTGTGCTCAAACATCCCGATACCCCTTGAGCCATGCATGAGAGAAATTCCTGCTGCATTAGCCATCGGCCAACCACTCAGCATGGCCATTCCCAACACTCTGTGAGAATGGCCATGACCACCGAAAACAGCGATAGCACCTCGACGCTCGTCAGCACCTACGCACTGGACCAGTTGAAGCGGTTCGCAGCGTCATCCAGCGAGCTTCTGTTTGCTCAGACGCTACTGCCCGTATTCGCCGCCAATACCCCCGTCGCATCGTTGCGCAGGCTCAAAGAGGCGCTCATGTCCGGAACCCTGGCCAACCCTGGGTATCGCGTGGCGAATCTCGAGGCGGCGATTACCACCTACGACAGTGAAACCCGCACTATCGTGGTCGATCGCACAACAGTTGAACAGGCACTGGAGCAAGCCGACGGCACACCGGCGTTGCTCATTGCACTGATCGAAGGGTTTGGCTTGCACATAGACGCAGTCCTGCGCGAGGACTTTGAGGAACTGGAGGGTGCCGAGCCCGCCATGGAAGAGGTCCAGCCCGAATTTGCGAGTCGTTATGCAGCCATAATGACCTACTTCGACCGTGTTCCTGAAAACGGAGAAACGTTTGCCAATTACACCAGCGCTCAGTACGACGGCCCCCTTTCGCTGACGCTGCCGCCGCTTGAAGACGCTCCGGCACCGCCTGAGCAAGCACGGCGCCGCAAGCGCTTCGCCGCTGAAGCGGAAGACCTTGAGTCGCATGCACACGAGACCATAGGCAAAACGGCCCTGACCCGCGTCGGCTTCAACGACGACCAGTGCCTGGCCATCTACTTCGGTAACTGGCTGCGCGATTACTCACAGCTTATCGATCCCAAGGTCATTCGCAGGCCCGAAGCGACACCCAAATTCCCCGCCCTGTTCACCCGGCAGGCACTGACCATGCTGGTCGACTGGATGGCACTGAAGAAGTTTCACAGTTTGCAAACCGACCCCCAAGGCCGCCAGGACTACACCGTCACACCTGAACTGCTCGGGGTTTACCGGCCTTCGCAACATATCGACAACCCGATCAACCTCGACGAAGATCCCCTCGATCCTCGTACCGTCGATGCAGAATTCGAGCCGCTGGTGTTTCGCGACGACCCGCTCAACAGCATCGACCCCGAGCATTGGACCATGAGCTACTTCAAGCCGGGGGTCAGCTACATGATGGACAGGCTGGATGCCGCAAAAACAGCGGGCATGACAGCCACTGGCATGCGTAACCTCGGTGAAGCACTGCATGTGCTCGAAGATTTGTTCGCCCATTCCAACTATGCCGAGCTGTGTTTGCGCAAAGCAGGGTATGCAGACGTTGCCACGTGGTCAGTCGACCTCATCGGCGCCAGGCACCCATGCCCGGTGGTAACCGGCCGATTCAGTGGGCTCGACGTCATTGGCAGCCTGGCCGAACCCTTGGCGAGAATACTCTTCCCCACCGAATCCCTTGCCTTCCGGCCAATAGATGAACATGAGCGCAGCGAAAACGAGCGGGCGCTGTTGATTTTGCTCGATGACACCAATGTTCCTGAAATCGCGCAAGCCTTCAAGTTCACCCTTGACCAACGTGACATCGCCGCGAAAAACCCGTTGTTCAACCAGGTACGAGCGGCCCTTTGGGTCCGCGACCTGCCACTCAATGCCATCAGTTATGCCAAGAATTGGCTCATGCAGAAGTTGGCGTCATGGGCAGGCGACCAGATGGGTACACTCCAGGTTGCGCTGGACAGTGACCCGAATGTCGATGAAAGCGCAATCGTCACCCACTCTCAGCTTGCCAAGGACCATGCGACCCATCCGCTGCATGACTTGGCTGCCCTGCTGGCGCACGACGCCGTCGAGCGAGTGGCAAGAGCGGTGAAGGAGTCCTGGGACGGGAACAACCAAAGGGTCCCTTCACATCTGGCAAGCAGTTACTTCGTTCACCCCAATGACACCGGTTGGCACGACTCGATAGTCAAGCAGTGGGCGCAAGCCAATCCGGACAAGATCGAGGAGGCCTGCAGCCCGACCCGCCTCATGCAGCGCCGTAGAGAAGAGCTTGAAGCTTCGCTCAGGCGTCTGCAATCGCTGGGTAATGATGACAACTACACGGTCATCAAATACTCCGAGACCCTCAGAACGCTTCTGCCCATCTCATAAACATTCAACCGCATGCCCAAAAAGCAAAAGGCCCTGACTGGATACTGTCAGGGCCTTTGCGGGGGTTCAGAAATCAGCTAACAAATACACCTCGTACGCGGGCGTCTCATACGGGTGAGCGTGCCTTAACGCAGCGACCACCGGGACGATCAGCTCGTCGGCGACCACCATCTCTACCTTCCATTCTTCGACAACCTCTACCCGCCCGGTTTGCCCGAGGAACGGCTGGCTGCCGTCCAACGGGCGAAACTGGCCTTGGCCAAGGGTTTGCCAGGCGCAGTGATCGTAGCCGCCGATTCGCCCGCCACCGGCGGCGAACACGGCGGCCTTGACCGCTTCAACGTGGCTGGCCGGGACGAAGAAGGCGAGCTTGTACACGCCTTAGTTCACCCACACCCGTGCATTGCGGAACATACGCATCAGCGCGGCGTCTTCCTGCCACTCATCCGGGCGCCAGGAGTTCTGCACGGCGCGGAACATACGCTCTGGGTGCGGCATCATGATGGTCACGCGGCCGTCGCGGCTGGTCAGGCCGGTGATACCACGCGGCGAGCCGTTCGGGTTGGCCGGGTAGGCTTCGGTGACCTTGCCGTGGTTGTCGACGTAGCGCAGCGCCACGCAGCCGGAAACGTCGGCTGCCAGCAGTGCCTCTTCGCTGGCGAACTCGGCATGGCCTTCACCATGGGCGATGGCGATCGGCATGCGCGAACCGGCCATGCCCTGCAGGAAGATCGAGTTGGACTTCTGCACCTCGACCATGGCCACGCGCGCCTCGAACTGCTCCGAGCGGTTGCGCACGAAGTGCGGCCAGTGCTCGGTGCCCGGGATCAGCTCGTGCAGGTTGGACATCATCTGGCAACCGTTGCACACGCCCAGGGCGAAGCTGTCGCTACGCTCGAAGAAGGCCTGGAAGGCATCGCGGGCGCGGCTGTTGAACAGCGCCGACTTGGCCCAGCCCTCACCAGCACCGAGCACGTCGCCGTAAGAGAAGCCACCGCAGGCGACCAGGCCCTTGAAGGCTTCGAAGTCGACCCGGCCAGCGAGGATGTCGCTCATGTGCACGTCGATCGCAGCAAAGCCTGCGCGGTCGAAGGCGGCAGCCATCTCGACCTGGCCGTTGACGCCCTGCTCGCGCAGGATCGCCACTTGCGGGCGCACGCCCTTCTTGATGTAGGGCGCGGCAACGTCGTCGTTGACGTCGTAGCCCAGCTTGACCGACAGGCCAGGGTTGTCTTCTTCCAGCAGCAGGTCGAATTC
This sequence comes from Pseudomonas sp. 382, assembly GCF_002759075.1. NCBI lineage: Bacteria > Pseudomonadati > Pseudomonadota > Gammaproteobacteria > Pseudomonadales > Pseudomonadaceae > Pseudomonas > Pseudomonas sp. 382. The sequence continues at coordinate 19,416 of NZ_PEMX01000041.1, read as the reverse complement.
CTGGTCGGCGCAGTCGGCGTTGTCGCGCAGGCGCTGGATCTGGTAGCTGGTTTCAGCCCACTGGCGCTGCAGCATGCGCCGATCGTCGTCGAACAGCACTTCACCATTGAGGCTGATGGAGACTTCGCCGTTGTTGATCGGCTTGCCGATCACTGCGACGCACTCTTCGCCCAGGCCTGCAGCGCTGAACTGTGCCAGTACGTCCGGGGTGGCATCCTGGCGAACCTGGATGACCGCACCCAGCTCTTCGTTGAAGAGGATCGCGGCCACATCGGCCTTGCTGTCGGTCAGCGGGTCGAGTTGCAGGTCAAGGCCGCAATGGCCGGCGAAGGCCATTTCCAGCACTGTGGTCAGCAGGCCGCCGTCGGAACGGTCGTGGTAGGCCAGCAGATGGCCGTCGGCGTTCAGGCCCTGGATCACGGCGAAGAACGCCTTGAGGTCTTCGGCGTCGTCGACGTCCGGTGCCTGGGCAGCGATCTTGCCGTAGGTCTGGGCCAGGATCGAGGCGCCCATGCGGTTCTTGCCGCGGCCCAGGTCGATCAGGATCAGGTCGGTCTCGCCCTTGTCCATGCGCAGTTGCGGGGTCAGGGTCTGGCGGATGTCGGTGACCGGGGCGAAGCCGGTGATGATCAGCGACATCGGCGAGGTGACGCTCTTCTCGACGCCCTCTTCGCTCCACTTGGTCTTCATCGACATCGAGTCTTTGCCGACCGGAATGGTGATGCCCAGCTCCGGGCACAGCTCCATGCCGACAGCCTTGACGGTGTCGTACAGGCGCGCGTCTTCACCTGGGTGGCCAGCGGCGGACATCCAGTTGGCCGACAGTTTGATGTCGGACAGCTTTTCAATGCGCGCAGCAGCCAGGTTGGTGATGGTCTCGCCGATTGCCATGCGCCCGGAAGCCGGGGCATCCAGCAGCGCCAGCGGGGTGCGCTCGCCCATGGCCATGGCTTCGCCGGTGTAGACGTCGAAGCTGGTGGCGGTGACCGCGCAGTCGGCTACCGGGACCTGCCACGGGCCGACCATCTGGTCGCGGGCAACCAGGCCGGTGATGGTGCGGTCGCCGATGGTGATCAGGAAGCTCTTGCTGGCCACGGCCGGGTGGCTGAGCACGCGCTGCACGGCAGCGTCCAGGTCCAGCTGGCTCGGGTCGAAATCATCGCCCAGTTCGGCTTCGCGGGTGACCGAGCGGTGCATGCGCGGCGGCTTGCCCAGCAGCACGTCGAGCGGCATGTCCACCGGGGTGTTGCCGAAGTGGCTGTCGCTGACGGTCAGGTGCGGCTCTTCAGTCGCTTCACCGACGACGGCGAACGGGCAACGCTCACGTTCGCAGATGGCCTGGAAGCGCTCGAAATCGACGGCGCTGACGGCCAGCACATAACGCTCTTGCGATTCGTTGCTCCAGATTTCGTGCGGGGCCATGCCCGGCTCGTCGTTGGGCACGTTGCGCAGTTCGAAGCGGCCGCCACGGCCACCGTCGTTGACCAGTTCAGGGAAGGCGTTGGAAATGCCACCGGCGCCCACGTCGTGGATGAAGGCGATCGGGTTCTTGTCGCCCAGCTGCCAGCAGCGGTCGATGACTTCCTGGCAACGGCGCTCCATTTCAGGGTTTTCGCGCTGCACCGAGGCGAAGTCCAGGTCTGCCGAGCTGGCACCGGTGGCCACCGACGAGGCGGCGCCGCCACCCAGGCCGATCAGCATGGCCGGGCCACCGAGCACGATCAGCTTGGCGCCGACGGTGATCTCGCCTTTCTGTACGTGGCCTTCACGGATGTTGCCCATGCCGCCGGCAAGCATGATCGGCTTGTGGTAGCCGCGCACTTCCTCGCCGTGCGGGGTGTCGATGGCTTGCTCGAAGGTACGGAAGTAGCCGGTCAGGGCCGGGCGACCGAATTCGTTGTTGAACGCGGCACCGCCCAGCGGGCCTTCGATCATGATGTCGAGGGCGTCGACGATGCGCTCAGGTTTGCCGTAGGCCTGCTCCCATGGCTGTTCAAAGCCCGGGATGCGCAGGTTGGACACGGTGAAGCCGGTCAGGCCGGCCTTTGGCTTGGCGCCACGGCCGGTCGCGCCTTCGTCGCGGATCTCGCCGCCGGAACCGGTGGAAGCGCCGGAGAACGGGGCGATGGCCGTCGGGTGGTTGTGCGTCTCGACCTTCATCAGGATGTGCACCGGCTCCTGCACCGCGCCATACTGGCGGGTTTCAGGATTCGGGAAGAAGCGGCCGGCCACCGAACCGACGATCACCGAGGCGTTGTCCTTGTAAGCCGACAGCACGCCTTCGTTGTGCATCTGGTAGGTGTTCTTGATCATGCCGAACAGGCTCTTTTCCTGAGCCTGGCCGTCGATGTCCCAACTGGCGTTGAAGATCTTGTGGCGGCAGTGCTCGGAGTTGGCCTGGGCGAACATCATCAGTTCGATGTCGTTCGGGTTGCGCTTGAGCCCCTGGAAGGCGTTGACCAGGTAGTCGATCTCATCTTCGGCCAGGGCCAGGCCCAGGTCGATGTTGGCCTGGGCCAGGGCTGCGCGGCCACCGCCGAGGATGTCGACCGAGGTCATCGGCTTGGGCTGGGCGTGGCTGAACAGGTCGGCTGCCTGCTCCAGCTTGGCCAGCACGCGCTGGGTCATGCGGTCGTGCAGTTCGGCGGCGATCAGCCCGGCATCGGCCTCGCTCAGGTCGCCAGCCACGTAGTAGGCGATGCCGCGCTCCAGGCGCTGGATCGACTGCAGGCCGCAATTATGGGCGATGTCGCTGGCCTTGCTGGCCCAGGGCGAGATGGTGCCCAGGCGCGGCACGACCAGGAACAGGCGGCCTGTCGGCTCCTGTACCGGCACGCTCGGGCCGTATTTGAGCAGACGGCCCAGCACCTGCTGCTGGTCGGCGGTCAGCTCGCCGTCAACGTCGGCGAAGTGGGCAAATTCGGCATACAAACCAGTAACAGCGGGGACTTTCTGGCTCAGTTGCTCGAGTAATTTACCGTGGCGAAAGGCAGAAAGGGCAGGAGCGCCGCGCAGGATCAACATCGTCGGGACAGCCTCAGGAAGGGGTGTGCTTAGAGGCCGTGCATTCTAGCCTAATTCGATGGCTTTCGGCACCCGCTCTAAGCCATGGCTGCCGGGCGGCTGAACCGGACTTCGGGGTCAGATTTTGCGGCGCTTGCGGGGGGCCTGCTGGATGCTTGTCAGCTGCCTGCCGGGTGCCTGCCTTCTGATGTCTGGCGCCTGGTGGCCTTGATGCAATCCCACCCCACCACACAACCCGCTACCAGACAAGCTATCTGTTGTCGAGATATGGCTGTGCCGGTCCTTTGCGTATACTGCAACCTATGTTCGCCCACACTGCTTTGCGCCAGCGTTGCGCCAGATGGCTAATCGCAACCGGACTCTTTCTGCTGCTCGGTGCCTGCGTTGAAAAACCCAGCACCCTGGAGCGCGTGAAGGAGGACGGCGTGCTGCGCGTCATTACCCGCAACAGCCCGGCTACCTACTTCCAGGATCGCAACGGCGAAACCGGCTTCGAGTACGAACTGGTCCAGCATTTCGCCGACGACCTCGGCGTCAAGCTGCAGATCGAGACCGCCGACAACCTCGACGAACTCTACGATTCGCTCGGCAAACCCTCCGGCCCGGTGCTGGCGGCTGCCGGCCTGGTCAGCAGTGACCGGCGCAAGGCCCAGGTCAGGTACTCGCACCCTTACCTGGAAGTGACCCCGCAGGTCATCTACCGCAACGGCCGCCCGCGCCCCACCGACGCCAAGGGCCTGGTCGGCAAGAAGATCATGGTGCTCAAGGGCAGTAGCCATGCCGACCAGCTGGCCGAACTGAAAAAACAGTATCCGGGCCTGGACTACGAAGAATCCGACGCCGTCGAAGTGGTCGACCTGCTGCGCATGGTCGACGAAGGGCAGATCGACCTGACCCTGGTCGACTCCAATGAACTGGCGATGAACCAGGTGTACTTCCCCAACGTGCGGGTCGCCTTCGACCTGGGCGACACCCGCGACCAGCGCTGGGCGGTGGCGGCAGGTGATGACAACAGCTTGCTCAACGAGATCAACGAATTCCTCGACAAGGCGCAGAAGAACGGCACCCTGCAGCGCCTGAAAGACCGTTACTACGGCCATGTCGACGTGCTCGGCTACGTCGGCGCCTACACCTTCGCTCAGCACCTGCAGCAACGCCTGCCCAAGTACGAGAAACACTTCAAGAGCTACGCCAAGGTCGAACAGGTCGATTGGCGCCTGCTGGCCGCGATCGGCTACCAGGAATCGATGTGGCAGCCTGAAGTCACTTCCAAGACTGGTGTACGCGGCCTGATGATGCTGACCCAGCGCACGGCCCAGGCCATGGGCGTGTCCAACCGCCTGGACCCGAAGCAGAGCATCCAGGGTGGCGCCAAGTACTTCATGAAGATCAAGGAAGAACTCGACGACAGCATCCAGGAACCGGACCGCACCTGGTTCGCCCTGGCCGCCTACAACATCGGCACCGGCCACCTGGAAGACGCCCGCACCCTGGCCAAGCGCGAGAAGCTCAACCCGAACAAGTGGCTGGACGTGAAGAAGATGCTGCCGCGCCTGTCGCAGAAGCAGTGGTACCGGCAGACCAAGTATGGTTATGCCCGCGGTGGCGAGCCGGTGCACTTCGTCGCCAACATCCGCCGTTACTACGACATCCTCACCTGGGTGACCCAGCCGCAGCTTGAAGGCCAGGTGGCCGAAGGCAACCTGCATGTGCCCGGCGTGAACAAGGACAAGCCGGCGGATCAGTCGCCGCCAATGTAAGCCTGCCCCGGCCCCTTCGCGGGTAAACCCGCTCCAACAGGTACACCACCGGCCTGAGGCGAGTGATGTTGGTGTGCCCGCGAAGAGGCCGGAACAGGCTAGCTCTTGGCTCGGCGGGCCTTGAAGAAGTCGCTGAGGATCTGCCCGCACTCCTGCGCCAGCACCCCGCCCTCCACCATCACCCGATGATTGAGAAAGCCCTGCCCGAAGAACTGCCCCTGGCTCTGCACGATGCCCGCCTTGGGCTCCAGTGCGCCATACACCACCCTCATCACCCGTGAATGCACGATCAGCCCCGCGCACATGCTGCACGGCTCCAGGGTCACGTACAGCGTGCTGCCCGGCAGCCGGTAGTTACAGGCCGCCTTGGCAGCGGCGCGAATGGCGACCATTTCGGCATGGGCGCTGGGGTCGCTGTCGACGATCGGCCGGTTGAAGCCCTGGCCGATCACCTGCCCATGCTGCACCAGCACCGCGCCCACCGGCACCTCGCCCATGGCCGCGCCCTCGGCGGCCAAGGCCAGTGCCAGGCGCATGAATTCCTGATCGCGGCTGCGGTCGATGATCTGCGGACGCATCAAACCACCGCAATCGCGGCCATCAGGCCGGTTTCCATGTGGTCGATGACATGGCAGTGGAACATCCAGGTGCCTGGGTTATCCGCCACCAGTGCGACCTGGGCACGTTCGTTCTTGCCCAACAGATAGGTGTCGGTGAAGTAAGGCTCGGGGATTTGCCGGCGATTGGAGCCGATCACCTTGAAACTCATGCCGTGCAGATGCACCGGGTGCTGGTACTGGGTCATGTTCTTCAGCTCGAAGATGTAGCTCTTGCCCTTCTTCAGCGTGGCGATCGGCCGGTCAGCGCAGGTCTTGTCGGTGATGTCCCAGGCCTGGCCGTTGATCTGCCACATGCTCGACGGTTTGTCTGGATTACTGTCAACCGAGACGCTCGCCGCCCATTCGAAATTGAAGTTGAGCTTCTCGGCATTCTCCAGGTCCGGCTCGGCGATAGGGTTTGCCGGCAGTGCCTTGGGCCATTCGCCGGGTACTTCGGTACTGGCCACCGAACGCAAGGTCCCCAGGCGCACGAAACCGTCGCGCAGGGAAACTTCCTCACCCGCTTCGGGGATGCGGATGGCCAGGCAGATGCGCATGCCAGGGCCGAGCCAGTACTCGTCCTCCAGCGGCCGTGGAGTCACCGGGTTGCCGTCGAGGGCATAGATTTTCGCTTCGCAGTTGCCCTTGAGATTGAGGCGGTAGGTCCAGGTGTTGTCCAGGTTCAGCACGCGCACGCGTACCACCTGCCCGGCCGGCAACTCCGTGACCGCGTCGGGCTGGCCATTGATGGTGATCAGTCGCCCGGCAGTGCCGTTACGTGCAGCCTCGCGGGGGATGCTGAAGGGTAGCCAGCCGCCCTGCTCGTCGACGTGCCAGTTCTTCAGGCTGAGGGTGCGTTCGTGCCTGAACCCGGTCGGCTCGCGCTCCTCGACGATCAGGGGACCGACCAGACCGCGCCCAAGCTCTTCGGAACTGCTGACGTGGGGGTGGTACCAAAAGCTGCCGGCATCCGGCACGCGGAACTTGTAGTCGAAGTACTCGCCCGGCTTGACCGGCAACTGCGACACATAGGGCACGCCGTCCATTTCCAGCGGCAGGCGGATGCCGTGCCAATGGATAGTGGTTTCCACCGGCAGGTGGTTGATGAAGCGCACCCGCAGCCAGGTGCCCTGGCGCACCCGCAGCTCGGTACCCGGCGCCGAAGGGCCGAAGGCCCAGGCCTCAGTCTTGAAACCCGGCACCAGCTCGACGTCCAGCGGTGCGGCGATCAGTTCGTAGTCATGCCCGGCGTTATCGTCCTCGACCTTGCCCAGCCAGTAACGCGCCGCGCCACCGGCGCCCAGGCCAACCACAACCAGGCCGGTCAGGCCTTTGAGCATTTGTCGACGGGTGAAGGACATCGGTGCGGGTACCTCGCGTTCTGCGCAATCAAGCTGCCAGCATGGCTGACGATGAAGGGCGAATACGATACACCTGCAAATGGGAAATATTAAGTGAAGTCTCTCTATACCTTGATGGCAGGAGCCCCGCAGAGCTGGTTGAACCAGTGCCGGTCATGCTCAGAGGGGGCGCGCATGGCGGCCTGCAGCAGCGCGGCGTCAAGCATCACGTCCAGATTGTCGAGGCGCGCGGCAATCGGCGGGTGCGTGTCGAAAGGATGGGGCATGGTCAGCCCGAGCACGTCTTCGTCCAGGTGCAACGGGGTGCGCTGCAGGGACTGGGTCAGCGCCGCAAGCAGCCCTTCGCCGCCGCGCTCGAGCAACAAGGCATCGACCACCCTGCCCACGGCGATTGCCCGCAACAACGCTTGCACGAACAGCTTCGGGCCATTCACTTGCGCCCCTGCCCGATCAGCCAGCAACTCCTGCGCGCGCCCCCAGTGGTGAACCGCGATCTGGAAGTGGTGCAAGAACTGCCCGGCCATCCACACCACTGGCCGGGCCACCCAGTCGACGGCCCGCTCGGCGTCGACGATGGCCGAGAACTGCGCGCACATCAAGCTGAAGCGCGCATTGATTTCACTGCCCTGCTCCGTGTCGCGGCTACGGAAATGGCCGAGCTCATGACCAATCAGCGCGGCGGTCTCCTGCTGGCTCAGGACACCAAGACATGGCAATGACAGGTACAAGGTTCGCCCGCTGAGCACCGCGTGGTCGGGCTGCAGCACAATCGGCACACTGGTGACGAAAAAGCCCTGGTCGATGCCGACCACGATATGGTCCGGCACTGGCGCGTGCAACTGCGCAGCCAGGCCTTCGACCCACTGCCACAGCGCCGGAGCCCCCTGTCGCTCAAGCTCCCGGCCGAGAAAGCTCGCGTTCGACAGCCCCGTCTGCGGCCACTGCTGGCGCATTCGCCAGAGGGTACGCAGGCAGACGACCAGCACCGAGGCCAACGGCAGCACCACGACCAGCACGGTCAAGCCTCCCTGCGCAGCATGGCTCAAGCCGGCGCTGGTTTCATAGAGCAGTACAAGGCACAGCGAGCCTGCGAGCAGGCCCATGTAAGCGCTCAGCCAACGCCCCAGCACCCGCCAGCTGGCCGTCATGCGCTGATGCAGGTAATGCGCCGAGCGCAACGCGCGCCAGGCGTCGACCCTGAGCCTGAGCCAGGCGCCAATGCCGGCGACCAACGCGCCAAGTGCCAGCCAGCCACCGACGCTGGCCATCCACTTGCGCATGCTCAACCAATGACGGTCGTTGTCGAGTTCGTCCAGCTGCCGCTGCAGCACCTCGCGCGTGTCGACGCGCCCGGCAAACTGCTTGCGTGCGGCCCAAGGCAGCGCCTGCAGCAGGGTATCGCTGGGTGCTGCCAGCCATTGCCGGGTGATGTGCGCCTGCTCTTGCGCCGTCTCGGCCCGCCAGTGCTGCACAGTGGCCCAGCCGAACAACGCCAGCGGCAAGAGCAGCATGACCAGCCCCCAACCCAGGCGTTTCATGGGGCCTTTACCCCCACGCGTGCCACGCCCGGAAACAGCTGTGCCAGGGTGTGCCTGGCCTGCGCGGCCTGCAGGTACGCATAGAGCAGGTCCACCAGCGCCTGCAGGTCAAGGCGACGCCCGTTCACTACCGGTGTGCACAGCCACAAACGCACGCGCAAGCCACCGGCTACAGTGATTGCGTCAGGCGAGGCCAGCCCTTTGAAACTGGTCGGAAGCAGCGCGGGGGCGAGGCTGGAGGCCGCCATGGTGAAAATCAGGCGGGTGCTGAAATAACCCTGCTCGACTTCGAAGCCGTCGAACGCATGCAGAGGCGTCGGTGCCTGGGCATTGGCAAAGCACAGGGTATCGGGTGTCACGCTCAATACCCGCTTGCCCTGCCGGCGGTACAGCGCGGCGGCGCAGGTCAGAGCGGCCAGGCCCACAGCGACCAGGCCAAGGCCGCAGCCCGAAAGCAGCCACAGCACGCCACCGCTGGCCTGAGGGCCAAACAGCAACGCCAGCCAGACCAGCCAGGCGCCCAGGGCGCAGAGCAACAGAGCGGTCATGGCGCACGCCAGCACCTTGCCATACGAACGCTCCAGCAGATCGAAGCTGTCGTGGGGGCCGTCGGCCTGTGCCTGCAGGTACGCCAGATGCGCTTCGCACTCGGCGTTATCCATCTGCCTGCATCAGCTCCAGTTGCCGCTGCGCGTGGGCCGCATCACGGTAGGCCGCCAGCATTGCGAGCACTTCCTCGTTGTCCAGCTTGCGACCATTACAGGCCAGGCCAGCGGACATGATACGGATTTGCGGTCGTGGTTTTTTCAGTGCCATCGCCTGATTGCCGAAGAACTGCAGCTTGACCACACGATGCTTCGGCAGCGCGGCTTCGCTGCTCATTTCCAGCGTCTGTACCATCACCAAGCCTTCATCCTTCACCGCGATGTCCTCGACTTCGGCCATATCGACCGGGGCATCCAGCGTATCGACGAACAGCTGCCGGCGAGTCAGGCGCATGAACACCTGGGTGCCGGCGTTGCGGTGCTGCCAGGTCACCGCGGCGGCAATGCAGACGATGAACACACCCGCGGCGACCGCCCCCATGCGTTGCAGATTGAAGGTGACGCCCAGAAGGATCAGGGCGCCCACCAGGAATATCGGCCCCCAGACCTTGTAACGGCGGGAATTGGTGAACTCGCTTTGCGGTGGCACGCGCTCGATCACCTGCTTGAGTTCGGCGATGACCCGGTCGCGCTGGGCAGCACGGGATTGCTCATAGTCTTCGCCGAGCGAGCCGGAGAGCTCTGCGAGCGGATCGGTAGGTTTATCCATGATCAATCTTCCCCCCTGTTCACTGCTGTTTGGCCAGGTAATCGGTCAGGAATGCCTGGGCATTGCCTTGACGCGAAAGCCCCTCGGAATAGCCAACCTGCACCGGTTGCGGCTCGCCAGGCAGGTACAGCTCACCGCCCCAGCCGCCCTGAACGATCAGTACCACGAACTTCTTGCCATCCACCGTCGTCGAGTAACGCGTGTCCTTTGCGGTCTTCTCGACCTGCATCTTCTGGATGCGCATGTCCCAGTCGTGATCAACGCCTTCGATCTGGACCAATGCTTCACTGGCAGCGCGCTCGCCAATGCGCAGCGTCCACACCTTGACACCCTCCGTGCCCATGTAGGCAACAACCTGTTCGGCCACCACCGGCCGTTGTTGTGCATGGGCCTGGCCCAGGCAGAAAACCACCGACGCCACCAGCAGGGCAGCCCATTTGCGATAAGCGAACATCTTTTTCAATCCTGTTGCGAAAACGATCGACCATTGAAAACAGCAGCGCCGACACTGCCAACCCCCGTGGCCGGTTCGCACAAAAGATGGCCTGCCCCGCACAATGGCTGTTGCCAAAAATGTGCACGCGTTACCATTTGCGCTCATGCCGCCGCCAACCAAGGATGCTTAGCGCTCATGCCATCGAACAGCCCCTACCTGGACACCGACTTCTGCTTTGACAGGCCAGGGTCGCTCGCCGAGGCCGGTGTCCTGGACAGCCGCAAGGCGCAGATACTGGGCAGCGCCACCGGGCACTATCGGGCGCAGACGGTACACGCAGGGTTGCAGTACTTCGATTGCAACCTGCAATTCCCGGAGCCGCTGAAGATCGACAAGGTGCTGCCGCAGAGCCTGTGCATCGTGCAACTGTTCGATGGCGCCTGGCAGCACAAGGTCGATGGCACTCTGAACCGCTACACACCTGGCCAATTGCACCTGCTGGGCCTCGGCGAGAGCCTGGAGGCGCAGGACCAGTTGCCTGCCGCCAGCCACGCGCGCATGGCGGGCGTGCGTATTGCCGGTGACTACCTGCATGAGCTGGCCCAAGATGAAGCGCAGCTGATGCCCCTGCTGGCCTTGACGGCAGATGGCATGCGGTTCGATCAGTTGCCACACTGCCCGGCAGTGAGCCGCCTGCTGCAGCAGCTGTATCTGTCCCCTTACACTGGCGGGCTCCGGCGCCTGCATTGCGAAAGCCTGAGCCTGGCCATCGTGCTGGAGCTGGCCCGCTACCTGATCGGCCCTGCGCACGCCACGAAAAATCCGGATCGCGGGCTACGGGACCTTGCCATCGAAGCGCGTCGCCTGCTCGACGCGCAGCTGAGCGCCCCACCCACCGCCGCCAGCCTGGCGCGCCAGCTGGGCGTGGGCGAGACCACCTTGCGCCGGGCATTCCGCGATGAATTTGGCCGGCCTATGCTGCAGTATGTGCGGCAACAACGCCTGGAACTGGCCCGCAGCCTGCTGCTGGAGCGGCGCTGGCAGGTTTCCCAGGTGGCCTACCAGGTCGGCTATGCCAACCCCGCCAACTTCTGCCATGCCTACAAGGCCTATTTCGGCCACGCTCCGGGCAGTGAATAGATTCCCTGGCGCAAAAGAAAAGGGCCTGCAATGCAGGCCCTTCTCGGTCAGCGGCGGGTAGGGATCATTCCCACTCGATGGTCGCTGGCGGCTTGCTCGACACGTCGTAGGTTACGCGGGAGATACCGTCGATTTCGTTGATGATACGGCCGCTGACGGTTTCCAGCAGCTCGTACGGCAGGTGTGCCCAACGTGCGGTCATGAAGTCCACGGTCTCCACGGCACGCAGTGCGACGACCCAGGCGTAGCGACGGCCATCGCCAACGACACCCACCGACTTGACCGGCTGGAATACCACGAATGCCTGGCTGGTCTTGTGGTACCAGTCGGCCTTGCGCAGTTCTTCGATGAAGATGTGGTCGGCGCGACGCAGGATGTCGGCGTATTCCTTCTTAACTTCACCGAGGATACGCACGCCCAGGCCCGGGCCCGGGAACGGGTGGCGGTAGACCATGTCGTACGGCAGGCCCAGCTCCAGGCCGATCTTGCGCACTTCGTCCTTGAACAGTTCACGCAGCGGCTCGACCAGCTTGAGGTTCATTTCCTCCGGCAGGCCACCGACGTTGTGGTGCGACTTGATCACGTGGGCCTTGCCGCTCTTGGCGCCGGCCGACTCGATCACGTCCGGGTAGATGGTGCCCTGGGCGAGGAACTGGATGTTCTCCAGCTTGCTGGCTTCGGCATCGAACACGTCGATGAACGTGCGGCCGATGATCTTGCGCTTCTTCTCCGGGTCGGCTTCGCCTTCCAGGTTGTCAAGGAACTGCTTTTCAGCGTCGGCGCGGATGACCTTGACGCCCATGTTCTCCTTGAACATGGCCATCACCTGGTCGCCTTCGTGCAGGCGCAGCAGGCCGTTGTCGACGAATACGCAGGTCAGCTGGTCGCCGATGGCACGGTGCAGCAGCGCAGCAACCACCGAGCTGTCTACGCCGCCGGACAGGCCCAGCAGGACGTTGGCCGAACCGACTTGCTCACGCACCTGGGCGATGGCGTCTTCGACGATGTTGGACGGGGTCCACAGGGCTTCACAGCCGCAGATGTCCTGCACGAAGCGCGACAGGATGCGACCGCCCTGCTTGGTGTGGGTCACTTCAGGGTGGAACTGCACGCCGTAGTAGCCACGGGCGTCGTCGAACATGCCGGCGATCGGGCAGCTCGGGGTGCTGGCCAGCACGTGGAAGTTGCCCGGCATCTGGGTGACCTTGTCGCCGTGGCTCATCCACACGTCCAGGCCCAGCACACCGTCATCGTCGACGTGGTCTTCGATACCGTCGAGCAGGCGGCTCTTGCCGACCACGTCGACGCGGGCGTAACCGAACTCACGCAGGTCGGAACCTTCGACCTTGCCGCCCATCTGCTCGGCCATGGTCTGCATGCCGTAGCAAATGCCCAGTACCGGCACGTTCAGGTCGAACACCGCCTGCGGAGCGCGTGGGCTGTTGGCTTCGTGGACCGACTCGGGGCCGCCGGCGAGGATGATGCCGCGCGGGTTGAATTCGCGGATCGCTTCATCGTCCATGTCGAACGGGTGCAGCTCGCAGTACACGCCGATTTCGCGCACGCGGCGGGCGATCAGCTGGGTGTACTGGGAACCGAAATCGAGGATCAGGATACGGTGAGCGTGAATGTCGAGGGCCATGACTCAATCTCGTCAGTGGAAATCGGAAACGACGCGGGGCTGTTCGTGACAGCCCCGTTCGGTTATTGCTTGAAGCCTCAGCCTACGCGGTAGTTAGGGGCTTCTTTGGTGATCTGCACGTCGTGCACGTGGGACTCGGCCATGCCGGCACCGGTGATGCGCACGAACTCCGGCTTGGTGCGCATCTCTTCGATGGTCGCGCTGCCGGTGTAGCCCATGGACGAACGCAGGCCGCCCATCAGCTGGTGGATGATCGCAGCCAGGGCGCCCTTGTAAGGAACGCGGCCTTCGATGCCTTCCGGTACCAGCTTCTCGGCGCCGGCCGAGGAGTCCTGGAAGTAACGGTCGGACGAGCCTTGCGCCTGTGCCATGGCACCCAGCGAGCCCATGCCGCGGTAGGCCTTGTAGGAACGGCCCTGGAACAGCTCGACTTCGCCCGGTGCTTCTTCGGTACCGGCGAACATCGAACCCATCATCACGCAGGAAGCACCGGCCACGATGGCCTTGGACAGATCACCCGAGAAACGGATACCGCCGTCGGCGATCAGTGGCACGCCAGTGCCTTCCAGCGCAGCGGCGACGTTGGCGATGGCGCTGATCTGCGGCACGCCGACACCGGCAACGATACGGGTGGTGCAGATCGAGCCCGGGCCGATACCGACCTTCACAGCATCAGCGCCGGCTTCAGCCAGGGCCTTGGCCGCAGCGCCGGTGGCGATGTTGCCGCCGATCACCTGCACTTGCGGGTAGTTTTCCTTGACCCAGCGAACGCGGTCGATCACGCCTTTGGAGTGACCGTGGGCGGTGTCGACCACCACCACGTCAACGCCGGCAGCTACCAGGGCGGCAACGCGCTCGCCGGTGTCCTTGCCGGTGCCGACCGCAGCGCCAACGCGCAGGCGACCCTGGTCGTCCTTGCTGGCCAGCGGGTAGGCCTTGGCCTTTTCGATGTCCTTGACGGTCATCATGCCCTTGAGGTTGAACTTGTCGTCAACGATCAGGACCTTTTCCAGACGGTGCTTGTGCAGCAGCTCGCGGACTTCGTTCTTGTCGGCGCCTTCGCGGACGGTGACCAGACGCTCTTTCGGCGTCATCACTTCGCGGACCTTGGCGTCCAGACGGGTTTCGAAGCGCACGTCACGGGAGGTGACGATGCCGACCAGGTCGCCGTTCGCCAGCACCGGAACGCCGGAGATGTTGTTCAGGCGGGTCAGGTCGAACAGGTCGCGGACGGTGGCGTCGGCGTCGATGGTGATCGGGTCCTTGACCACGCCAGCCTCGAACTTCTTGACCTTGCGCACTTCGCCGGCCTGCTGTTCGATGGTCATGTTCTTGTGGATGATGCCGATGCCGCCTTCCTGGGCCATGGCGATGGCCAGGCGCGCTTCGGTGACGGTATCCATGGCAGCGGAAACCAGCGGAATGTTCAGCTCGATGCCACGAGTCAAACGGGTCTTGAGACTGACTTCATTGGGCAGTACCTCGGAGTAGCCAGGTACAAGGAGGATATCGTCGAAGGTCAGGGCTTCTTGGCTGATACGCAGCATCGCGGGGGCTCCCGGGCGGGAAAAATGGAAGCGCGCCATTATACTCATCCACGGCGCGCCGCTCAATGCAAAATAAGGGCCTTCGGTCAGCCTTGTGGCACTTTTACCTGCACCACCGCCACCGGCTGGTCGAGCCAGTCGGCGAAGCTGTCGAGAAAGGCCTGGGTGAACCCGGCCTCGCCCCAGTTGTTGAAGATGAACCCAAGGTTGGAAAAGGCACATGGCTGCAGGTAAATGAAGCCATTGATGTCGTCCTCATGGCCGCACAGCGGGCAGGTGAAGTTGTCGCTCACCGCCGGCATCCACTCCTCCAGGCTTTCGAACAGCGGCTCGCCGACCTCGCGCCGGCACTCCGGGCAACCGGCCTCCTCAAGGAAGCCCTCGGTCGGGGTATAGATGCAACGCTTGAGCATCACTTCCAGGCCATTGACCTGCTCGCCGAACGGTAGCCTGTCAGGGTGCAGGGCGACCTTGCGCGCGCCCTCGGCCAAGGCATGGCCCATGCGGTTGCCGGTGCGCCCGCAGGTGGTCAGTTGTTCTTCGACGATCTTCTCGCGCACCAGCCAGCGCAGGATGGCCCGCGAACGGGCTTCATGCGAAGGCACGGTGGACAGCTTGGGGACGATGATGCTCTGGGTGTTCATGAACGAAGCGGGCCTGCGGACTGCGGTAATCCTGCAATTCTACCGCTCAGCCGCTCAGGTAGCGACCGATCAGCGCCAGGCCGCTGGCCAGCACCAGCCAGGTGACCAGGCGCACGAAGGCTTCGCGGGACAGTTTCAGGGTCAGTCGACGGCCTGCCCAGAGGCCGATGAACATGACCGGCAACAGGCAGACGGCGAGCAGTAACAGGCTGGTGTCGGCGTAGACGCCGGCAATCAGGAACAACGACAGGCGCACGAGGGTGCTGCAGCTGATCAGCGCGCTCTGGGTCGCGCGTACCTGCTCTTTTATCTCCAGGCGGGCGCTCAGGTAGATCGCATAGAGGAAGCCGCCACTGCCGAACAAGGCGCCGAACAGCCCGCCAACCGTGCCCATGGGCACCGCCCAGAAGCCCGACAACCTGGCCGGCCGTACCTTTACCGCCAGGCCGTAGACCGCATACGCGGTGACGAACAGGCCCATCAGCAGCAACAGCAGGTCGGACTTCAGGTGCAGCAGGAACACCACGCCCAGGGTGCAGCCCACGGCCATGCACGGCAACAGCCGCAGCAGCTCGCCGCGCACCACATCGCGGCGTGATGGCAGCAGGTTGCCGAAGGCGGCGACGAAGTCGAGCAGCACCAACAGCGGGATGATTCGCGACAGGGGCATGAAATGGATCAGTATCGGGCCGGCCACCAATGCCGTGCCGAAACCGGCAATGCCGAAGACGATGTAAGCAGCGCCGACGCCGAGCAGGATGGGCAGCCAGTCAAGGCCGGAAAACGACAACTGGGCGAGCATGGCAGCAGTTCCTGGGAAGACAGACAAAGGTTAGCCAGCCACAAGCCATGCCGACTAATATGCCTTTAACTCCATACCCATCTCGAAAAGGCATGACATGACGTCGATCCGCCAGTTGCGTTACTTCGTGGAAATCGCCGAATGCGGCAGTTTCAGCGGTGCCGCCGAACGGCTGTACATCGCTCAGTCGGCGCTGAGCCGACAGATCAAGGAGCTGGAGCAGCAACTGGGCACACCACTGTTCGAGCGTACCGCGCGCCTGCCGCGCCTGACATTGGCTGGCCAGGCCTTCCTGGAACGTGCGCGGCGCTTGCTGGCCGACCTGTCACAGGCTGAGCGGGTGACCCGCGACATTGGCGAAGGACTGCAAGGCAGCCTGCGCCTGAACCACTCCAGCACGGTACCGCTGACCGGCCCGCTGCTGGCCCGACTGGGCACTTACCTGCGGGGTAACCCAGGGATTGCGCTGGAGATCGCCCAGCAGTCTTCGGAGGCCCAGCTGGAGGACATCGCCGCCGGACGGCTGGATATCGGCCTGTTGCGCTTGCCGGTACTGCGCCAGCATGAAGGCGTGGTACTGCAGGAGCTGTTCAGCGAACCGTTGTTGCTGGCGGTTGCCGCCGGGCATCCGCTGGCCGGTGCAGCGCGAGTGAGGCTGGAGCAGCTGCGAGAAGAGCGCTTTATTTCCATTCCGCATCGCGATCGTGGCGGGCTGAGTTACCTGTCGGCCTCACTGTGCATGGACGCTGGCTTTTTCCCGCGAGCGGCGCAGGTGCTGTCGCGCAAGACCACGCAGTTGCAGCTGATCCAGGCGGGATTCGGGGTGGCGTTGTTGCCGGATTGCATGCGGGAAATTGCACCAGCCTCGGTCAGTTTCGTGGCGCTGGAGCGGGGATGCGAGAGTACCGTGGCGCTGGCCTGCCGACGCGATGCGGGACAGATGGTGCGCCAGTTCGTGGCAGCGATGCATGACTGACCGGTCCCATCGCCGGTGAGTTCCCCTGCAGTTACTGCGCTGGGCTGAGCCAATGCGAGGTCCTTGTGGGAACGGCCTTGCGTCGCGAAAGGGCCGCAAAGCGGCTCCTGCATTTTATATGGCGGAGCTGAAAACCTGGGACCGCTCTGCGGCCCTTTCGCGACACAAGGCCGCTCCCACAAGGTCCGCGACAAGGCTGACGATTGGGGCAAGACAGACAACCGGGGCCGATGTCCTTTATGATGCCCGCCATGATCAGAGACCCTTTCGAACGACTCGGCCTGGACCGTGAGGTCCTCACCGTCAGCCAGCTCAACGGCCGCGCCCGCGTGCTGCTGGAAGACGTGTTCCGCAGCGTCTGGGTGGAAGGCGAGATTTCCAACCTCGCCCGCCCGGCCTCCGGCCACATGTACTTCACCCTCAAGGACAGCGGCGCCCAGGTGCGTTGCGCGCTGTTCCGGCAGAACGCTACCCGCGTGCGCCAGGCCCTGCGTGACGGCCTGGCGGTGCGTGTGCGCGGCAAGGTTTCGCTGTTCGAAGGGCGTGGCGACTACCAATTGATCCTCGATACCGTCGAACCGGCCGGTGATGGCGCCCTGCGCCTGGCCTTCGAGGCGCTGAAGGAAAAGCTCGGCGCCGAAGGGCTGTTCAGTGCCGAGCGCAAGAAGCCGCTGCCGGCCCATCCGCAGCGCATCGGCATCATCACCTCGCCCACTGGCGCGGTGATCCGCGACATCATCAGCGTATTCGGCCGCCGGGCACCGCAGGTCGAGTTGAGCCTGATACCCACCGCCGTGCAGGGCCGCGAGGCGATCAACCAGATCGTCCGTGCCTTGCAACAGGCTGATCGGCTGGGCTTCGATGCGCTGATCCTGGCCCGCGGTGGCGGTTCGCTGGAAGACCTCTGGTGCTTCAACGAAGAAGCCGTGGCGCGTGCCGTGGCTGCCTGCGTAACGCCAATCGTCAGTGCCGTCGGCCACGAAACCGATGTGTCGATAAGCGACTTCGTCGCCGACGTGCGCGCGCCGACGCCGTCGGCGGCCGCCGAACTGCTGGCCCCCGACAACAGCGGCCTGCAGCAGCGCCTCGACGGCCTGCAGCGGCGCCTGCTGCTGCGCATGCAAAACCGCCTGACCCACGACCGCCTGCGCCTTGACTCACTGACCCGGCGCCTGCGCCACCCCGGCGAACGCCTGCGCCAGCAAGCGCAACGCCTGGATGACCTGGACATGCGCCTGCGCCGCGCCTTCAACCTCAACCTCAACCAGCGCCGCGAGCGCCTGGCGCGGCTCGATACGCGCCTGGCCGCGCAACACCCTGGGCGCACCCTGAAAATGCTGGAGCAACGCCTGGATAGCCTCGCCGAGCGCCTGCCACGGGCCATGCGCGAAGTGCTCAAGGACCGCCGCCAGCGCTTCCAGGCCCAACTGCAGACGCTGCAGGTGGTCAGCCCGCTGGCGACCCTGGCGCGTGGCTACAGCATCCTTCTCGACGAGCAGGGCCAGGCCATCCGCAGCGCCGGGCAGACCCGCAACGGCCAGCGCCTGACCGCCCGCCTGAACGAAGGCGAGTTGCAGGTCCGCGTCGAAGACAATCACCTGACCCCGGTCACCCTCTCCTTACTGGACTGACACATGCCCCGCCTGTTCGCGCCCCTGCTCGCCCTCTCCCTCATGCTGCTGGCCGCAGGCGCCCAGGCCAGCTACATCACCCGCACCCTGAACAAGCCCGTGCCGGGTGGCGTGGCGGTGGTCGACCTTGGCCCGGCGGCCACGGCGCCGAGCGCGCGCTTCGATGGCAAACCGGTGCTGGTGGTCAAGGAGCAGGACAACTGGCTGGCCATCGTCGGCATTCCGTTGACCCAGAAGCCCGGTACCGCCGTGTTGACCCAGGGCGGTCGCAGCCTGCCATTCAGCGTCGGCAGCAAGAAATACCCCGAACAGCACATCACCTTGAAGAACACCCGCCAGGTCAACCCGAACCCGGACGACCTTAAGCGCATCGACCGCGAGCTGGCTGAACAGATCAAGGCGTATCGCAGTTTCAGCCCGGTATTGCCGAGCAACCTGATCCTCGACAAACCGGTCAGCGGGCCGCTTTCGAGCAAGTTCGGCGTGCGTCGCTTCTTCAATGGCGAGGAACGCAACCCGCATGCCGGGCTGGACTTCGCCGTGCCGGCGGGAACACCGATCAAGACCCCCGCCAACGGCAAGGTGATCCTGGTGGGGGACTACTTCTTCAATGGCCGAACGGTGTTCGTCGACCATGGGCAAGGGTTCATCAGCATGTTCTGCCACATGTCGAAGATTGATGTTCAGCTTGGCCAGCAACTGCGCCGTGGCGACGTGGTCGGGCGCGTGGGCTCGACCGGGCGCGCCACCGGCCCGCACATGCACTGGAATGTCAGCCTGAACGATGCGCGGGTGGATCCGGCGATCTTCATTGGCGCGTTCCAGCCTTGAGCTCCGCGCCGCCTGCTTCGCGGGCATGCCCGCTCCCACAGGGTTGGACTGCCCCCAAGAAGTTGGACACCAATCCAACCCTTGGGGGATTCATGGCCAAGTACACTGAGCAGTTCAAGCTCACAGCAATCACTGCCTATTTGGATGGCAGCAACGGTTTCCGTACGGTAG
>NZ_PEMX01000040.1:0-43995 GCF_002759075.1 Pseudomonas sp. 382 | reverse complement strand
GTCCGTATGACCAAGGGCGCAGACCGCCGCGTCGTGATGGCTGATGGCAGCCAGAAGCGCGGCTATCACGTTGAATTCAAGCGCGCCGGGCAGCCGGCCGGGGAGGGGGTGTGAGCCTATTCCAGTGTGAAGAGTGCGGTTGCCGCGACAACACCGCTACCAGCGGCTACTGGTTCCGCAATGACGAGGGGAATCCATGCCAAGGCCGAAAGCTTTGCGCAGCGTGTGATCCCAGCATCGGCAAGTGGCACGGCGTGTTCAGGCGCGAATACCTGCCCAAGGGTGAGTTTTTCACCAATCGCCAAGGAAATCTTGAGCACAAGACCACGGGCAAGCTTTGCCACGAGTACCTGGCCGAGGAGAAGCACTGATGGACACCAACAAGATGCGCGAGCAGTTCGAGGCCTGGGTCTTGAGTGAGTACCCGAACCAATCCCTGGAGCGCTTCAATCCGCTCCACGGCGTGACTGAAGGCGAGTACACCGGGTTCACCGTTCAGCACTGCTGGCAAGCATGGCAGGCCTCACGCGAGGCCGTGGTGGTGGAGCTGCCTGCCGAATGGGTGACCAATGTAGGAACAATGCTGCCCCCTCCAGGCGTGCGGCGTGCGATCGAGGCCCAGGGAGTGAAATGCAAATGATCCCTATCGAATACTTAGTTGAGTGCCTCGATTACGACCCAGTTGGTGGCCAGTTGATCTGGAGGTCTCGCCCTCTCGGTCATTTCGGCTCGCGGAGATCAGCGTCTGTTTTCAATTCGCAGTTTGCAGGGAAGGAGGCTGGATCAGTCTCTTTCAAAAAATCTGCGGGCGCCGAGTATCGCAAGGTGTGCATTTCTGGGCCGTTTGGCTCAAAGACCATCGAGGCGCACCGGCTTGCATATGCGATCTACCACGGCGACTGGCCAGAGATGGTTGATCACTTCGACGGGAATACCCTGAACAACAGGATTTCCAATCTTCGACCTGCAACAAGATCAGTCAATGGCCGCAACCGCCGCTTAGCACGCCACAACACAAGCGGCGTGCCAGGCGTGTCGAGGAACGGCAGTGGCTGGATTGTCTACGGTGGAGGGTCGCCAAAGGAGTACCTGGGTCGCTTCCCAACCATCTTCGAAGCCGCCTGCGCGCGCAAAGGCTACGAGCTCAGGAGCGGGTATACCTTGCGACACGGGGAGATCAGACCATGACCGAGAAGATAAGCGTCAACAGCCAAGCCAAGCTCTCCGAGGCCGTGACCATGCTCACCCGCCTGTTCCGCGATAAGAAGTTCGTCGTGGTCACCATGCGCCCGGGCAAGGACCGCACCCTGGACCAGAACGCCCTGTGGTTCGCCATGTACGACCGCATCGCCAAGAGCACCGAGATGGGCGACATCGAGGACGTTCGCCGGTACTGCAAGCTCCACTTCGGCGTGCCGATCATGCGCGCCGGCTGCGAGGAGTTCCGCACCGGATGGGCCGAGTCGTTCATCCACCTGCCGTATGAGGTGAAGCTGCGCCTGATGGGACCGTGCGCCATGTTCGGGCCGGATGGCTTCCCGGTAACCCGCCTGTTCGACCGGGCCCAGGGCTGCCAGTACACAGACCGCATCGTGGCGGAGTTCGCGCCGCAGGGCGTGGTGTTCAGCGATTTGCTTGGGGAGGAGGCGGCATGAGCCTGACCAAGGAGATCAAGCCGAAAAAGTGCAAGGCACCAGGTTGCGGCAAGCCCTTCAAGCCAGTCATGACCACGCAGAAGGTGTGCAGCGTTGCATGTGCCCGCGCCATGGCCAAAGACCCGAAGCTACAGAAGATCGCCGCCAAGGCCATCACCAAGCAGGCCCGCCAGGACCTGCAGGAGCGCCGCGAGAAGCTCAAGACGCACCGCGAGCACATGGTTGAAGCGCAGGCCGCGTTCAACGCCTACATCCGCGAACGTGACGCCGGGCTGCCGTGCATCAGCTGCGACTCGCTGCCGAGCGACCACGACCTCATCACTGGCAGCCGCTGGGATGCCGGCCATTACCGGTCGGTGGGAGCCTGCCCGGAGCTGCGGTTCGAGCCGCTGAACGTCCACCGGCAGTGCGTGAAGTGCAACCGGAACTTGTCTGGGAACGCGGTCGAGTACCGCATCCGTCTGGTGAAGCGCATCGGCGCAGACCAGGTGGAATTCCTCGAAGGGCCTCATAAGCCCCAGCGCCTGACCATCGAAGACCTGCAGGCCATCAAGGCTATGTACAGGCAAAAACTCAAAGACCTACGGAGGGCAGCAGCATGAACTGGACACCAACCGACAGCGGCCAGCTGCTGATCCTGGCCATGGTTATCTTCGGCAGTTACGCGATTGTGCGCGGCATGGTCATCAAGGCCAAGCGCAAGCGCGAGGAGGGCGGCCCATGCAACTGAACAGCGCGCGTCAGTCCTGGCACGACTGCCTGTACATCCCGTGGGATAGCCAGGGCGTGTTCATCGAGCAACTGGGCCTGCTGGGCACTATGGTCCAGACCACGGAGAAGCAGCGTAAGGCGAGTCACGCTGTGCACCAGGCCCTGGCCGGGGGTGTGCAGGCGGCGATCTTCAAGCTTCCCGGCAGCCTCCGGGCCTTCGGCAACTTCATGTACGCCCCGCGCTGCAGCGATGACGAGCGCGAGGTGGCCGAGGAAGTGATCTTCAGCATGGCCATGGCCAGGTCCGGGCGTATGACCGCGGCGAAGCGCGAGCGCTGCGAGTATGTGTGCAAGGGCGTCATGTTCCGTTACCGCCGCATGCACCAGGGCGGGCAGTCATCGGCTCAGGATCCATTCGCCAGCCCTGAGTGGTTCAAGCGCTGGATCGACGAGACCTACGGCGTGGCGCTGCCGTCCTGTGCCTGGGCACGCGACTGGGAGCCTTTCGTGCAGATCTGCTTCGAGGTTTGCGAGGACATCGACAAGCGTGCTCTGTCGCCGGTGGCAGCGGCAATCTACGAAATGAAAGAGGCCGCTTGAGGGCCTATTGCGCTCCCGCACGCGTGGTGCTATCTTTTCGCCATTGTTAGAGTTTTGCCTACGGCAAACATCACCAAGAACCCGGCCAATGTGCCGGGTTTTTTATTGCCCATTGAGGCCCTCAAGAGACCCCGGAGGCTCAGTGACACGATCGGCTTGCTGGAGCCTGCTGGCCCTCGGGCTGGCCATGCTCAACTACGTGATGCACCGCGACATCAGTACGAACATCTTCTTCGCCACGTTCATCTTCATCCAGGCCCTGAAAAGGCCAGCCGAGGAAGATAACCTGGTTACCGGCAGGATGGTCGAATTCGCGGCATGCGCAGGCGCTGCCCTGCTGACCTTTGCGATTTTCTCAAGGCTGCTCGGTATCGAATGGAGCCCGCCGGCCTCATGGTAGGCCTGGCAGCCGCGCAATCATCCCGCCAGGAGGACTCATGAGCGCAGATGGAATTTCAGGCGCCATAGTCATTGGTGCAGCAACTGGCTCGGGTGTAGCGGCAGCGGCTCAGATCCCCATCGACCACGTCGTGATCATGGGTGCTATCGGCGGCTGCTGCGCTTTCCTGGCTTCCACGGCTGAACTCAGGTGGGGCTCCAAGATCCTATACGCTGTGTTCTCATTCATCGCCGGCTACCTTGCCGGGCTACTGGTGCTTGAGTACTACCCATACAACGTCGTGGCCGCCTTCATCGCATTGCTGATATCCGGTTTGGCCTCTGGCATGTTCGGATCACTCAAGGCGTGGTCGGAAGGTGGTCCTAAGCCCGGCTGGGTTGCCTGGATCGAGCGTTTCATTCCTTCCGCGCTTCTGCGAGGTAAGCGTGATGAAGGATGACACTGGAATCTACGCCGCCATAGGCCACTGGGCGCAATCGTTCGGGGAGTGGGCTCAGTCGTTCGCCCCCGAGGCGATGCTCTCCACCCGGGCCCTGTGCCACTTCGCCATCTTCCTGGTGATCGCCGGGTATCGGAAGAAGACGGACCACCACCGCCGCGTTGTCGGCCTGATGGCTGGCCTGCTCGCCGGAGCCAACCTGGCCGAGGCCTACCGCATCACCGTCAACTTCAGCTCATTCGCCGCGCTGACCCAGTACCCGCTCACGGTCGTGATGATCGGCTTCCTGTTCTTCGTGATCTACTCGCGGGGGAACGTGGCCAAGCTGATCCCGCCAAGGCTGAACCGGATACTGCGGTAGTCCGCGCCACGAAACGGCGTACTTCTGTTTTGTGGCGCGGATGTGGGCGTTATCGATAGGCGTCGCTTAGTCGGTCGCGCTCGGAGATTGCGTCAGCCTCCAAGTCGAACTCCCCATGCCGTCCACCGCCTTCGTCCTCGATTACGAACCAGAACTGGTTGGCGGGTGAAGGCTGGATCACCTCGCCAGGCCTGAACCCTTTAACCACAACCTTTGGCACTCTCTTCACCTCAAATTTGCGTTGCATAGACACCTCCGTTGTCAGTGAGCGAGTGAGTGTTACACCGGACCTATAGCATTGCCACTGGGATAGACCAATGAGCCGTCCTCAGCCTCCGGCCGACCTGCTCGAATCGCTCTGGCTGACCCTGTGTCCTGCCACGGGTGTTTGGGATTGGATACAGAGCGAGATCCTGGCAGACACAGGCACCATTCATAACCCAGAGCATGCCCACCTGATGGACGCCAACATCGGCGTGCTCTGGGCATCCAGCGGGTTCGCCAAGCAGGGGCGGGTCGTTCTCGGCCAGGCTGAACAGCTCATGTTCCGCGCTGGTGGATGGCAGAAGGCCCGGCAAGAGCAGCAGATGCGGCAATGGTTCGGCGAGGAGCCGACCTACCTGATCACCCTAGCCGCCGACTACTGCGCCCAGTGCACCGACGCTGAGTTCTGCGCCCTGGTCGAACACGAGCTGTACCACATCGCCCAGGCGACTGATGAGTTCGGCGCACCCAAGTTCAGGCAGGACGGAATGCCCAAGCTCTACCTGCGAGGCCACGACGTCGAAGAATTTGTCGGGGTGGTGAGGCGCTACGGTGCAAACGAAGAAGTCCAGCAGCTTATCGACGCTGCAAGCCGGCCGCCTGAGGTGGCCAAGATCAACATTTCGAGGGCCTGCGGAACCTGTCTACTCAAGTCGGCGTGATTCTGTACAGGCTCTGGACGGATGACAGCCTATGGCAGCCCTCAGCAACGACGTGAAGGCCTTTATCGTTCAGGCCCTGGCGTGCTTCGACACGCCTTCACAGGTGGCCGAGGCAGTCCAGAAGGAATTCAGCATCACCGTGACCCGCCAGCAGGTGGAGACACACGACCCTACCAAGTACTCGGGCAAGGGCCTGGCCAAGCGTTGGGTGACTCTGTTTGAAGACACCCGCAAGCGTTTCCGCGAGGAGACTGCCGAGATCCCCATCGCCAACAGGGCCTACCGCCTCCGTGCGCTGGGGAGGATGGCCGAGAAGGCCGAGTCAATGAAGAACATGGCCCTGACTGCGCAGCTGCTGGAGCAGGCGGCAAAGGAAGTCGGCGATGTCTATGTGAACCGCCAGACCAAGGCCGACGTGCCGCAGGACAACGTGGTACCGACCAGTATCCGGGTCGAGGTAGTGAACGCGAGGAAGCCAGATGCCGACGCTTAACGTCCCGCAGGCGCGCTTCCTTCAGATGGAGCACAAGTTTCGCGGGTTCGTGGCGGGCTTCGGATCGGGCAAGACCTGGGTAGGCTGCGCGGGCATCTGCAAGCACGTGTGGGAATGGCCGCGGATCAACTCCGGCTACTTCGCCCCGACCTATCCGCAGATTCGCGACATCTTCTTCCCGACTATCGAGGAAGTCGCCTTCGACTGGGGCCTGAAGGTCAAGACGAAGGAGAGCGACAAGGAGGTCGAGTTCTACAGCGGCGGCCAGTACCGCAGCACGACCATCTGCCGTTCGATGGAGAAGCCGCAGACCATCGTGGGCTTCAAGATCGGGCACGGCCTGGTAGACGAACTCGACGTACTGCCCAAGCTGAAGGCTGAACACGCCTGGCGCAAGATCATTGCCCGGATGCGCTACAGCGTGCCCGGACTCAAAAACGGTGTAGACGTCACCACGACCCCCGAGGGGTTCAAGTTCGTCTTTCAGCAGTTCGTGAAGCAGCTGCGCGAGAAGCCAGCGCTGAACGAGATGTACGGTCTGGTGCAGGCCAGCACGTTCGACAACGAGCTGAACCTGCCGCCGGACTACATCCCCTCGCTGAAAGAGTCGTACCCCGAGCAGTTGATCATGGCTTACCTCAACGGCCAGTTCGTCAACCTGACGTCGGGGACGATCTACACCGCCTACGACCGCAAGCTCAACGGCAGCAAGGAGACCATCCAGCCGGGTGAGGCCTTGTTCATCGGCATGGACTTCAACGTCGGCAAGATGTCGGCAATCATCCACGTCAAGCGCCTGGGCCTGCCGCACGCGGTGGACGAGATCATCAACGGCTACGACACGCCGGACATGATCCGCCAGATCAAGGAGCGGTACTGGCTATTCGACGGCACCGACTACCGCAACACGCGGCAGATTCGGGTCTACCCCGACGCCTCGGGCGGCTCACGCAAGTCGGTCAAGGCCAGCGAGACCGATATATCCCTGCTCAAGCAGGCCGGTTTCATGGTCTCGGCACCAGGTGCCAACCCACCGGTGAAAGACCGCATCAACTCCATGAACGCCATGTTCTGCAACGCAGCCGGCAAGCGCCGGTATCGGATCAACGCCGACAAGTGCCCGACCTACGCCGATGACCTCGAGCAGCAGATCTGGGACCCCAACGGCGAGCCGGACAAGAAGCAGGGCAACGACCACCGGCCAGACGCCGGCGGCTACTTCATCCACAAAGAGTACCCAATCAACAAGTACTCCCTCGCAGGTGTTTCCTAATGGGCGTAGTCCGATACCTCAGCGACAAGCTGGTGAACCTGGTGGCGAACCTGGGCACCGAGCGGGACAAGGCATCGGGCTCGACGTATGCGCCGGTGATCCTTACCGACGAGCAGCTAATCAACGCCTACCGAGGCGCTTGGCTGCCGCGCAAGATCGTGGACATCCCAGCCCTGGACGCCACGCGCCGCTGGCGGGCATGGCAGGCTGACAAGGCGCAGATCGAAAAGATCGAGGCCGAGGAAGCTCGCCTGGACCTTCGCGCCAAGGTGAAGCAGGCCATTATCCGTGCTCGACTGTTTGGCGGGGCGGCCATCTTCATCGGCACTGGCGAGACGAACACTGCGGTGCCGCTCAATGCAGACCGTATCCAGGCCGGGGGACTCAAGTACCTGGCGGTCATGAACCGCCGACAGCTATCTCCTACCGTGATCGAGCAGGACCCTCAGTCAGAGCGCTTCGGCAAGCCAAAGGCCTACCGCCTGGCTGATAGTCAACTCGAGATCCACCCGTCGCGCCTGGTGATCTTCTCCGGCGCCGAGCATCCCGACCCTGACCTGGCCCCGGCCAACATCTTCGGCTGGGGTGACTCTGTCCTCCAGGCGATTTTCGAAGCCATCAAGCAGTCAGACGGAACAATGGCCAACGTGGCCAGCCTGGTGTTCGAGGCCAAGGTCGACGTTATCCGCATTCCTGACTTCATGCAGAGCCTGCAGGACGATGGGTACCGGAAGCAGGTGCTGGAGCGAATCACCCTGGCAGCAACTGCCAAGGGCATCAACGGGACGCTGCTGCTGGACAAGGAGGAGGACTACGAGACCAAGTCTGCGAGCTTTGGCACGTTGCCCGACATCATCGACCGCTTCCTGCAGGCCGTATCGGGTGCTGCGGACATTCCGGCTACCCGCTTGCTCGGGCAGTCGCCGTCCGGCCTGAACTCCACCGGTGAGGCTGACCTACGCAACTACTACGACCGCATCCAGGCGCTGCAAGAGCTGGACATCACTCCGGCCCTAAAGCTGCTCGATGACTGCCTGATCCGCTCGGCGCTCGGCTCCAGGCCGGCCCAGATCCACTACGTGTGGAATCCCCTCTGGCAGGCTACGGCAAAAGAGCGGTCCGAGATCAGCAAGCAGACGGCCGAGACCGTCAAGATCCTTGGCGAAACGAAGCTCTGGCCTGAAGACGCGCTGAGCAAAGCGGCTACCACGCTGCTGGTCGAGCAGAGCGTTCTGCCGGGCCTTGAGGCGGCCATCGCGGAGTTCGGGGCGGAGCTGCCTGAAGAAGAGCCAGACGACGTTCCGTCCACGCCCTGAGGTAAACCATGCACATCACTGACAAAGTCAGCCTGGGCGACACCAGGCTGAACGATTCCGGCTACCTGGAAGCTTTTGCGCTCACCGCGCGCACTGGCATTCAGCAGTACCTGGGGGCCGAGGTAGGCCGGCCTGACCTGAAGGTCGTGAACGTCTACCGCGACGAGAAGGAGGTCTTCTCCAAGCGCTCGCTGGAGTCGTTCTCCAAGATCCCGATGACCAACGACCACCCTGGCCAGCCGGTCACGGCTGCCAATTGGAAGCAGGTTGCCGTGGGCACCACTGGCGAAGAGGTGCTGCGCGACGGCGAGTACCTGAAGATCGGCCTGAAGATCACCGACGGTGACGCCGTAGCCGCGGTGCAGGCCGGCAAGCGCGAACTGAGCGTGGGCTACAGCTGCGAACTGGTCTGGGAGGACGGGGAAGCCCCGGACGGCACCAAGTACCAGGCCAAGCAAACCAACATCATCGCCGACCACATCGCCATCGTTCAGCGCGGGCGGGCCGGCAGCCGGGCAAGCATTGGCGACTCCTGGCCACAACACACACCAACCCCCGAGGAAAGACCCATGACCCTGAAGACGGTTACCGTCGACGGCATCCCGGTTGAAGTAACCGACCAGGGCGCCGTTGTCATCGCCACCCTGCAAGGCCGCCTGGCCGACGCCGCCGCCAAGCTCAGCACCACCGAGGCTGCGCACGCCACCGCAATGGCAGCCAAGGACGCTGACCTGGCCAAGAAGGACGCCGAGATCGACGACCTCACGGCCAAGCAGATCACCGACGCGCAGATCGACGAGCGCGTGAAGGCTCGTGGCGACCTGATCGCCAAGGCCAAGGCTATCCATGACGGCGATTACGCCGGGAAGAGCGATGCGGAGATCCGCAAGGCCGTGGTCATCGCCAAGATCGGTGACGCGGCCATCGCCGGCAAGACGGATGCCTACATCGATGCGCGGTTCGACCTGCTGGTTGAGGACGCAGCCAAGGACCCGGTCCGCCAGCACCTGATCAATCAGGACGGCAAGTCGCCGAAGCCCAATGACAACGGACAGCAGGCCTACGAGCAGCGTCTGAACGACGCCTGGAAAGGGGGTGCCAAGTAATGGCCGTTCAAACAAGCTACACCTCGAACATTCGCGCCGGCCTTCCTGGCATGATCGTGGACATGATCCCGAAGACCCTGATCTCCCGCACCGTTGAGGCTGCTGGCGGCCTGGCGTTCGGCGTCCCGGTTATCCAGGGCACTGCCGATAAGGCTGGCCGTGCTGCCACCACCGGCGACACCGCTGCCAAGTTCGTCGGCATCAGCGTCCGCGATCGCTCGGTCAAGGCCGAGGCCAACCAGTACAGCCAGTACGAATCGGCCCGCGTCATGACCAAGGGCGCCATCTGGGTGACCGCTTCCGTGCAGGTAGCCGCTGGTGACCCGGTCTACTTCGTGCCGGCTACCGGCGTCTGGACCAACGTGGCCACCAGCAACGTGCTGGTCGCGAACGCCCGCTTCGACACCAGCACCACCGGTGCCAACCAACTCGCTCAAGTCCGCCTGGGCTAAGGAGAAACCATGCGACACATTCAGCTCCTCGATGCTCAGGCCGCCCTGGGCTTCGTGGTCTCCCAGACCTCGTACATCGAGCGTCAGGTGAACGAGATCGTCTATGCGGATATCCAGTACCCGCAGCTGATCCCGGTCGACACCTCGGCGCCCGAGTGGATCAAGACCGTCACCTACTACTCGGCCGACAAGGTCGGTAAGGCCGACTGGATCAACGGCAATGCCGATGACATCCCGCTGGCCAGCACCGAGCGCTCGAAGCTCGAGACCCAGATCCACATGGCCGGTATCGGCTACGGCTACGGCCTGGAAGAGATCAGCCAGGCGCAGATGCTGGGCATCAACCTGACCGCTGACGACGCCATGGCAGCGCGCCGCGCCTACGAGGAAATGGTCGACCGCGTTGCCCTGCTGGGTGACTCGTCGAAAGGCTTCTCGGGGCTGTTCAACTTCCCGGGCGTAACCGCCGGCACCGCTGTTACCGGCAACTGGGCCACCGCGACCGCCGACCAGATCCTGGCCGATGTCAACACCGCGCTGACCGTGCAGGCACAGGGCACTCTGTTCACCGCGTTCTCCGACACTCTGCTGCTGCCGTACAGCAAGTTCCTGCTGCTGGCCACCCGCAAGGTGAACCAGGATGGCCTGGAGTCGATCCTGACCTACCTGCAGCGCAACAACGTGTACACCGCTCAGACCGGCCGACCGCTGATGATCAAAGGCCTGAACGGCCTGGACACCGCCGGCGCCGGCGGTACCGCGCGCATGATCAGCTACCGCCGCGATCCGTCGGTGCTGAAGATGCACATCCCGATGCCTCATCGCTTCCTGCCTGTGTACCAGGCCGGACCGATCCGCTGGGAAGTTCCTGGCATCTTCCGCCTGGGCGGCGTGGACGTTCGCCGTCCTGCCGAAGTTCGCTACACCGACGGCATCTAAGGGGGTCACATGGCTAAGGTAACCAACACCCATAGCAAGACCCCCATCGGACTCCCTGACGGCTCTGTGGTGCCTCCTGGCGGCACCATCGATGTGCCGCAGTGGGTCGACTACAGCAAGCGTCAGAATCTGGCGTTCTACGTCGAGTCCGGCGTGCTGGTTGTCGAGGGCGGTGAGCCGGCCGAGCTGACCAAGGAAGAGTTGATGGCCAAGCTGAAAGCTTTGGGCATCGAGGTTGGCGCCAACGCTAAGCCTGAGACCTTGCAGAAGCGCCTGGTCGAGGCTGAAGCCAAGGCCAAGGAAGAGGCCATCGCCAAGCTCAAGGAAAAGGGCATTGAAGTCGGCGACGACGTCACCCTGGAAGAGCTGCAGGCCGAACTGGCCAAGCACCCGTAACAACCCCGGGCGGTTCGCCGCCCACTTATTCGAGGATCAGGGCATGAGACAGATCAAGGCGGAGCGCGTCGGCGACGTGGCGGCGGTAACCGGTCCAGGCTTCGAGTACCACAAGGCCGGCCAGCTGGCTGTGTTCAAGCAATGCGGCAAGGTGCCGTCGCTGCGCGCCGCCAAGGCCTTCTGCAAGATGTTCACCTCCTGATTCACGGCCTGTGGGCCATCCAATCGAGATATCCCGATGCCAGAATTCTACGGATCCGTCGCAGGTGCCGACGCCTACCATGCTGCGCGGGCAAATGCTGCGTGGGATGGCAGCGATGAGGCGAAACAGGCCGCGCTCATCCGGGCATCGTCCTACATTGACGGCAAGTACCAGCAGCAGAACAGCTGTGGGCGTTGGGAGTCGATGTTCTCCGGTATCAAGACTGGAGGCCGCGGGCAGGAACTCCAGTGGCCGCGCACCGGAGCCACTGACAACGAGGGCGCGGCCATCCCGCCCACCGAGGTGCCGTCCGAGATCGAGCGGGCCACCTACGAGGCCGCTCTGCGCGAGATCGTCGCCCCTGGCAGCCTCAGTCCTGACTATGTCGCCTCCGAAGCCATCAAGCGGCAGAAGGTCGATGTGCTGGAGATCGAATACCAGGCCGCTGCCGATGCTGGCGGCGTTCCCACGCGCCCGGTCATCACCGTGGTCGACGAGCTGGTGGCACCGCTCCTGCGCAGCACCAGGCTGTGCGGTGTGGCGGTGTATGTCGTATGAAGGCCTCCGAGGTAGAGGCCGAAATCGAGCGCCTTGAAGTCGAGGTGCAGCAGGCCTACCTGGATCAGGTCGCGCAGACGGTGCGCTATGTGAGCATCAGCGAGCTCGAGCAGGCGGTATCGGACAACGACGAAGACCGGATAGCCGAAATTCTGTCGCTTGGGCTATTCGCGCTGCTGGTGGAACGCCTGCGCGCTGTGTATGCCCGGGGCGCGAGCAAGGAACTCATTGCTGTCATCATCCCTGGAGTGCGCCGGGAGATCGACATGGGCGACCCTGACGTGACCTCGTTCCTGGCCAGCCAGGCCACTGCACTTCGCGAGCAGGCCGCCCGCGAGCAGGCCGAAGCCGTGCGGGTGGTGCTGTCCATGGGGCGTGACCGGGGCGACACGGCGCGCACCGCTGCGCTGAACCTGGCCGGCCGGATGAGCAAGCAGACTGGCCGGCGAACTGGTGGTGTGGTCGGCCTGAATGGGCCCGCCGCCGAGGCATCCCAGCGAGCACGCGACCAGTTGGCCAGCGGCGACCCTGCGCGCATGCGCGAGTACCTGACCCGGCTGCGTCGTGATCCAGCCTTTGACGCGGCAGTCCGCGAGGCGATCGAGCAGAAGCGGCCGGTGCCGAAGGTGATTATCGACCGGGCGGCCTCAGCCTATGCCCAGCGCCTGCTTGGCACCTATGCCGAGGCGCTGGCCCAAACCAACACCTCCGAGGCCTACAACAAGGGCCGGGAGGAGGGCTGGAAGCAGCTCACGGCACGCAGCAATGGCATGTACACCTTCGCCAAGACCTGGCGCTCCATGCGTGACAACAAGGTCAGGCATACCCATGCAGCAATGAATGGGCAGGTGGTCATGGCTGACCAGCCATTCACCTCGCCGAGCGGCGCGATGCTGATGTTCCCGTGCGACTCATCGCTGGGCGCACCGCTCAATGAGCGCATCCGCTGCCGCTGCGTCGTCGAATACTCACTCAGGAAGACCAGCCAGGCGGTGTGACATGCCGATCAAGAGCACCATGCAGTCGTCGTTCGGGCGCCTGTTCGATACCGCGTTCGCTGAGGCGGTGCGCGACTTCACCGGAACCTACCCGGGCGAAGGCGTCTGGGATCCGGTAGAGGAGGTGACCACCGCCCAGCCGGTCATCTACACCGGCCGCGGCGTGCTGAGCCGCTACAAGAAGGACCAGGTCGACGGTATCAACATCCTGGCCACCGATGTGAGGCTGATTGCCCTGGTGAACGAAGTCACCGATCAGCCGGCGCCCGACCACATCGTCACCGCGCCCGACCTCATCACCAGCCAGCCCAAGCAGTACCGGGTGGTGGAGGCCACCACCGACCCGGTTGGCGTGCACTACCAGATTCAACTGAGGGCGACGTAATGGCCGGCTGGTCGCTGTCGCCCGTACTGTTCGCCGACCAGATCGAGGAAGACCTGGTGGAGATGCAGCGCAGTATCGTCATCGAGCTGGTGGACGAGATCACAATCCGTGCGCCGATCGACAGCGGCAACTACATGGCGAACAACATCGTCTCGATAGGCGCCGAGGACTACAGCGTCAACACCAGGCTCGACATCCTTGGCACCGAGACCAGAAGCGCAGCCCGTTCAGCGCTGACCGATCTGAAGCCTTTCAGCACGGTCTTTGTGCAGAACAACAGCGTGTACGGCGAGATCATCGAGTTCGGCGGCTACCCCAGCGGCCCAAGCGTCAAAATTACCCCTGATGGCTTCAGCCGGATGGCACCCAAAGGCGTGTACGGGATTTCCTTCATCGCCGTCACCGAGAAGCTGATATGACCGTACCCTTCGAGACAGTCCGCAAGACGCTCACAGCTAGGATGGCGTCTTTCACCGGCATCGAGCAGTCCAGGATTGAGTATGCCAATAGCCCGATCCCGGGCGGCGGGGTGTTCAAGCCGCCGACCACGGGCGTCTGGTGCGCCTTCGAGATCCTGTATGCCACAGCGTCGTTCGCCGGCATGGCAGACAAGCCGCACTACCGCCGGCCTGGCCAGGTGGTGATCCAGTGCTTCTGCCGTCGATCCACCGGGCTGTCCGCCCTCAATAAGCTGGCCGACGCCCTGTCCGACCACTTCCAGTCCTGGCAGGACGGCCATATCGAGTGTCTTGAGGCTTCCCCGCAGGTGGTGGGCGACTTCGAAGACTACTACCAGATCAACGTGAATGTCCGGTTCCGCGCCGGCTGACCTGCAAAGACCCTGATCCTGCCCGCCTTGAGCGGGCTTTTTTATGCCCGCAGAAAGGAGACATTCGCATGTCATCTGGCGCCCGCGTTACCAGTTACCTCATCCCCGAGGTCACCCCCGGCATCACCCCGACCACAGGCAACTGGGATACCCTGCGCCTGACCAGCAACACCTTGTCGCCGACCGTGAACACCCAGGTCAGCGATGAAATCACCGAATCCCGTATCAGTCAGGGCTCTGTGGCCACCAGCGCCGACATTCAAGGCGACCTGGTAGGCGAACTGTCCTTCGGGTCGTTCGACAAGCTGTTGGAGGCCGCCTTCTACGGCACCTGGGCCGGCAACGTCCTGACCGTAGGCGACACCCGTCGCACCTTCACCATCGCCAAGAACTTCAACGATGTGAGCGTGTACACCCTGTTCAAGGGTATGCACGTGTCGACCTTCGCCCTGGACATCCCGTCCGACGGCAAGATCACCACCACCTTCACCATGGTGGGCCTGGACTATGCCGACGGCGACACCAACAGCGTCACGCCGGTCAATCCGCCGACCACCACGCCATTCATGTCGAACATCAACGTCGGCACGCTTACAGTGGACGGGCAATCCCTGGAAGGCGTTGCGTGCGTCTCGGCGCTGACCGTCAACCTCGACAACAGCCTCCAGGCCCAGCGCTGCATCGGCACTACCAAGCTCGGCCCTGGCGCGCAGATCGCCACCGAGGCGGCGATCACCGGCACTATCACCATGGCCTGGTCGAACCGCGCCTGGCAGATCTGGAAGAACACCTTCACCCGCCTGCCGATCGCGCTGTCGTTCCCGATCGAGGACAGCCTTGGCAACCAGTACATCTTCGACTTCCCAGCCATCGAGGTGGACGGCGACCTGCCGAATGGCGGCAAGCGCGACCTGATCGAGGTCACGCTGAACTACACCGTGGCAAAGGTCGCTCCGACTGTCACCCGCGTGCCCATGGTTGCAGTGACCGCTGTCGATGTCTCGCCGGCCACCGCCACCCTGGATGTCGGCGACACCCAGCAATTGACCAAAGCCGTGACCCCGGCCGGCGCACCGCAGAACGTGACCTGGTCGTCGAGCGCGCCGGGCGTGGCCTCGGTGAGCAGTGGCGGTCTGGTGACTGCGATCAGCGCCGGTACCGCCACCATCACCGCGACCAGCGTTGCCGACGGCACCAAGACCGATACCGCAACCATCACAGTTTCCTGATCCTTTTCGGTCGCTCCGGCAATAACGCCGGCCGGGGCGGCCATTTTTATGGCGTGGCGTGAGGATGATCCATGGCTCTCAAGCTGAAGAAGACCGACACCAGCAAAAGCGCTGAGGCGCGCTGGGAAGATTTCGACAAGGACACGAAGGTCCTGCTGATGCCGCTGGACAATCAGCAATACCAGATCGCCCTGGAGCGCATGCGCCGCAGACTCGCTCGCAACGACGCTCAGTTCAGCGAGGGTGCGGTTGGCGTGATCGATGGCGAGAAATCCGAACACGACAATCACTGCCAGCTCCTGGCCTCGTTCATCGTCCAAGACTGGCAGGGCGCCGAAGATGAGAACGGCCAACCTCTGGCCTACAGCGAGACCATCGGTGCTGAAATGCTCAGCGGTGATACCGAGTTCTTCTACTTCGTCCTGCGTCGCGCAGGTGCTATTGCTGCAGAGAACCGCCAGGAGCTCGAAGAAATCAAGGGAAAGCCATCGCCCGCTTCGAATGGGAAGCCGAGTGGGGCCAGGGCACGCAAAAGAGAAGCCTGATCTACCAGAAGCTTCGCATCGCCGTGCCGGAGGAGCCGACCCTGGACGTGATCACCGGCAGCCTGCTCAACACCTTCCGCAACGTCGCTCGAGGGCGTCGGTATCTGGTTGGTGCAGCGGCAATCCTCCCGCTTCGGCTGTCAGCCCGAGAGATCACCGACTGGCTGGATGCGCACCCGCTGCCTTTGCCGAGGCATTTGATTGACGAGGTGGTCTTTGCGCTGGACGAACTGGCGTTGTCTGAGGCGGCTGAACAGAGCAACAACTGACGCGGCAAGGCCGCAGGAGGGTGTGATGTTTAATGACAAAAAAACGATTGCAAAGGAGGTCGGAGAAAGAGCTAAGCGTGACTTGGCATTCCGCGACCTCCTGGACGGCATTAAGCGTCGGGAGCAGGAACCCGAGCCAGGTCCTTGATCAAGTTCTCAAGCGTCAGGTCGAAAATTTCCTTGTTATCGACGGCGGGGTACTCTGCATCGATGTGACCCTGCAGTCTCGTTGTATAGAGGCTTGAATGAAGGGCTCCGTTCTGCTTAAGGCTTGCGGCCAAGCATTTTAAAGCTACTCCGAGTGCACGAACTTCACTTTCAGTTGCGGTTTTGAGAGACACGACTACCTCCTGTCAAATAAGCGCATCCAAGATGCGCTTGCCCCAGTCCATGGGCTTTCCGGCAACGGACCGGGGCGGTTCGTTGGAGGCACAACGCTACTACGCCGCCAGCCTGGCCGGTTACTGGCTTTCCATCCACGCTGGATGCCTGGACAGGGCCTCGCAGCTGCTGGCCTTGGGATGGTAAATTTCAACCATCCACAGGGAGATGTTTTATGAAGAGAATCGCCGTATTTGCAGCAGCCGCAGTCTTTTGCGCTTCAGCATTTGCTGATCCAGTGGCCGCGGCATATGACGAGGCGCTGGCGTCGGGTCGGGTAGCGCTCAAAATGCACAAGGACTGCGAGAAGTCCATTGAGCGTAATGACATGAAGCCTTGCAAGCAGGCCAGGGGCGCGTTCGACCTATTCAAGCAGAAATCCAAAACGTTTTTAGCTTCAGTGAAACCGCAAGATCTTTTCCTTCATGTTACTCAAGACCAGATGGATGATCTGACCCTGGTTAATAAGCAGATCGGGCAGTCAATGGATTACATTACGGCCTATTTGGACGCGAAGGGAAAGTAGCTCCTCTATTATCAGAGCCGGGAGATTTCCCGGCTTTTTTTCGCCTGGAGAAAAGCCATGGCTTTGAAATCCCGCCTTGAACTTGAAGTTGATGGAAGGAGTGCTGAGCAGCAGGTGATCGACATTCGATCGGCCTTGGAAGCACTTGAGCAGGCGGGCATCAGGGCCAGCTCGACCCTTCGAAAGTCTGGCGGCGATTACACGAACCTCGCCATGTCCCTGGCGAAGGTCCAGGCAGCGAATGACAAGGTCACATCGTCGAATGATGCTGCGGCCAAGAGTGCAGACGCTGCTGCGAAGGCTGCCGCGGCCCAGCGAAAGGAGCTCGACAGCCTGCTCGGAAAGATTGACCCGCTCACCAAGAAACTGAATGACCTGGCGGCACAGGAGGCAGCTCTAGTACAGGCCAGAGATTCTGGCCAGATCAACTCCGCAGCCTATGACGCCTACAGCAGAAAGCTTCAGGATTCTCTGAACGCGCTCTCTGGTGTGTCAACCGCTCAGAAAGTTGTAGGCGAAACCGCAGAGCAGGCCCGCACACGTATTCTCGCGATTGCCGATGCCTCGGTGAAGGCGGCCCAGGAGCAGCGAAACCTGACCAATGTGGCTACCGGACTGTCCGAGGCCGAACAGGGTCTCTTGTCTGGGAACATGGTGCTTGCAGCAAATCAGGGGCGCCTGGCTGAATCGTCGCAAAAGGTCGCGGCAGCAACCAGGGCAGCTGAAACAGCGACGCAAAGCCAGAGCGACAGCTTGCAGGAGCTTCTCGCAAGCATTGACCCTACTACCCGCGCATTGAATCGCCTGGATGAGCAGGAGCGCAAACTTGCGCAGCAGAAGAAAATCGGCGCCCTGGATGATGACACCTTCGCCCAGTACCAGGGCAAGATCGATCAAGCGCGAGCGGCACTGACCGGTTTCGATGACGGACTGACCAGGACCGGGAACACGGCAAAGCAGAATGCCGCGGCCCTGAGAATGCTGCCCGCCCAGTTTTCCGACATCTTTATCAGTCTGCAGGGCGGACAGGCGCCGCTGACCGTCTTCTTGCAGCAAGGCTCGCAGATCAAAGATTCCTTTGGCGGAATCGGTGCTGCCGCCAAGGCAATGGGTGGATATGTTGCTGGGCTTGTAAATCCGTTTACTGCGGCAGCCGCAGCCGCGGCAGTGCTTGGGCTCGCTTACTATCAGGGGTCCAGGGAATCCGATGCGTACAGAGTGTCCTTGCTTGAAACTGGCAATGCGGCAGGAACAAGTTCGGGCGAGCTCGCTGCTATGGCCGAGCGTCTGAGCGCAATGTCAGGTACCACGGCATCTGCGGCAACGGCATTGGCTCAAATTGCTGGTACAGGCAAGGTTGCTGCGAGCAGCTTTGAGGAAGTAGCCCGAGCAGCGATCAACTATCAAAAAGCTACAGGTAAGGCTGTTTCCGACACAGTCGCTGATTTTGCTAGGCTTGGCGAGGATCCCGTCAAGGCTATTGCTGAGCTCAACAACAGGTACAACTTCCTGACTGCGTCCGTGTATGAGCAGGTAAGGGCTGCGCAGGAGATGGGGGAAAAGGAGGCAGCGGCGGCCATCGCTCAGGAGGCCTATTCCAAAGCCCTGACCCAGAGGGCAAAGAAGGCCAAAGAGGACCTGGGATACATCGAATCCGCATGGAACTCAATCACAAGCGCCGCAGGCCGGGCCTGGGATGCGATGCTGGCAGTAGGTCGCGATACTTCGCTTGAAAAGAAAATCAGCGATCTGCAAGACAACATCGCACGCCGGCAGAAGAATGGTTTCACCGTAGAGCCCTATCTTGACCAGCTCGAAGCCCTTCAGAGGCAACTTGCATTGCGGAACGCGAATGCGAAAGCAGAAGCGGACACAGCTCGAACGCAGCGTGACGGTCAGTCGGCTTATGAGGCATTCCAGAAGAGTATTGAGCAGAACTTCACCAAGCAGCAGAAGATGAACAAGGCCTTGGAGGACGAGCAGAAGCGCATCAACGCTGCTCGCGCTGCCGGTTACACGATCACGAAGCAAGAAGAGGAAGCCGCTCTCAAAGCAATCCGAAACAATCCGGCCTACAAAGACTCGAGTGCAAACAAGCCAGTCAAGGAAGATGCCGGCCAGCGCATGCTGGACGAGGCCCGCCAGCGCTACGCCGTTCTGCAGCAGCAGAGCCGGGCAATCGACGGCGAGCTGGATCAGACCCAGAAGCTTGGGACTGAGGCCCGCAAGCTGATCGAGCTGGAAACCGAGATCGCCAGCCTCAAGGAGAAGAAGACCCTCACTACGTCCCAGAAGCAGGTTCTGGCGATGGCTGAGCTGAACCTGGCCCAGCAGAAGCAGAATGCTGAGCTGGAGAAGGCAAACCAGTTGACCAAGGAGCGATACGAGACCGAGGCGAAGCTGAAAGCGTTCAGGGATAACCTGCAATCGCAGCTGTCGACGGCTCGTGAGGGGCATGATGTCGAGTTGGCCGGCTATGGGCAGGGCGACAAGCTCCGCCAGCGCCTGCAGGAAGACCTGAAGATTCGCCAGGACTACCAGCGTGAACTGGACAAGGTCACCCGCGACTACAACCGCATCACCAATCCGACGGCCAGCGACACCGCTCTCTACGAGGGGCAAACGCAGGCCCTGAAGTCGGCTCTGGCCACTCGTCTGTCGGATCAGCAGGCGTACTACTCGGAGGTTGACCGCCTTCAGACCGACTGGACGGTAGGCGCCTCGCAGGCGATCAACACCTATGCCGAGCAGGCGGCAGATGTCGCCTCGCAGACCCGGAATCTGTTCTCCAATGCCTTCAGCAACATGGAAGACGCGGTCGTCAACTTCGTGAAGACCGGCAAGCTTTCCTTCAAGGATTTCGCTGACCAGGTTGTCGAAGACCTCATCCGTATTCAGGTGCAGCAGGCAGCAGCAGGCTTCCTTGGGTCGGCCTTCGGTTTCCTTTCCGGCGGCAGCCAGGCGCTGGGGCAGGGCACGATGACTGGCTTCAGTGAGCCACTAAAGCAGCTTTCCACTGGTGGTTACACCGGCGATGGCGGAAAGTTCGAGCCAAAGGGTGTCGTGCATGGCGGCGAGTATGTTCTGCGCAAAGAGGTTGTGGCGCAGCCAGGCATGCGGGATTACCTCGATCGACTCAATCAAAAAGGGTATGCCAGCGGCGGGTACGTCGGTCCCGTTTCGTCGTCGTCAGATTCTGGCGTGAGTGTGGAAACGTCAGCAGGACAGGTGCAGATTGTTCAGCATATCACTGTGCAAGGCACCGCCGACGACGCCACTCTCGCGCGCATCCAGCAGGCCGCCCAGAAGGGCGCGCAGGATGGCTACAACCTGGTGCT
Source organism: Pseudomonas sp. 382 (assembly GCF_002759075.1). Taxonomy (NCBI): domain Bacteria; kingdom Pseudomonadati; phylum Pseudomonadota; class Gammaproteobacteria; order Pseudomonadales; family Pseudomonadaceae; genus Pseudomonas; species Pseudomonas sp. 382. Next base: position 23,668 of record NZ_PEMX01000040.1, on the reverse strand, counting down.
GCGCGACTTCAAGATGAACGGGCCGGCGCGGCAGCTGATCGCCCGCAACCGATAGCAAGAAGGAGTACTGCATGGCTATCCAATGGCCGGCATCGCTGCGCCCGTCTGAAATGACGTGGGGCTTAGTCAACAACAGCCGCGCCTTTACCTCGACGCTCTCGAACGCCCAGCAGATCGTCGGGCAGCCGGGCGCGTACTGGCAGTGCACCCTGACGTTTGGTCTGCTTACCCGAGAGCAGGAGCGCGAGCTGTCGGCGTTCCTCGGGCGCCTGGACGGGCTGTTCGGAACGTTCAACCTGCCGGCGTTCACCCGAACCCGGAAAGTGAGCGTTGGAAGCCTCACCGTCGTGTCAGGCGTGGCCCAGGCCAGGGCCATCACGGTGGCCGGTGCCGCTGCGAACACCCCGGTTTTCGCCGTGGGGGATTACCTCACGGTCGCCGGGGAGATGTTCGAAGTGGTGGAGCCTGCTTCCTCCAACGCCCAAGGCCAGGCCATCGTGTCGGTCAACAAGCGCATCCGCAAATCTCTAGTCGCCGGGATGCCGGTTGAATACCTCAACCCCTACGCCGAATGCCGCATGACCCAGGACACGTGGAACATGACGGTGCGGCCGGTGGTGGCCAGTGGCAGCTACCAGTTCAGGGAGGCCTTCTGATGCCCTCGACGTTCCCATTCAGCCAGAGCGTGGTCGATATCATCGCCACCGGCAAATTCCTCAGCGTGTACGCCTGCCAGCTCGACTTCGAGGATGGCCCGGTGTACGCGCACACCGGCACCGGTGACCTAGTGATCGACGGCATTACCTACCTCGGGGTGGGACAGTTCGGCGAGGTTGGTCAGTCGCAGGAGAGTGACAACTCGAACTCGCCCATGTCCATCGACCTGGCTCTCACCGGCCTGGACAGCTACATCATCACCGAGACCAACATCCGGGGCTGCCGCGGGCGCTCGGGGAAGCTCATGTTTGTGGTGTTCGACGAGCTGGGCAACTACGCCGCCGACATCCTGTTCTCCGGCCGCATGGACGCCGCCACCTTTTCCTACGCCGGCAACGGTGAGGACGGCAACAAGATCACCGTCCCGATCGTTGACCGGATGGCCGAGTGGAGCCGAACGGGCACCGAGCGGTTCACCGACGAGAACCACCGGGCCCGCCACGAGGGCGACCGGTTCTTCTACGCCATCGCCCAGATGTCCGAATGGCCCATCTACTGGGGCTCCAAGAAGGACGCCCCGACGTTCACCTACGAGAAATAGCCATGCGCTACCGAGACTGGACCACACGCCTCAGCGAAGTGATCAAGGCCGCCTTAGAGCGGCCTTTTTCATGGGGCGAATTCGACTGCTGCCTGTTCGCGGCGGACTGCGCGGTAGCGGTGTGCGGTACCGACCCGGCCGAGACGTACCGCGGCACCTACAAGACCGAGGCGGGGGCGAAGCGGGCGCTGAAGAAGCAGCACGGAAGCCTCGAGGCAGCATGGGATGCCTGCTTCGCCCGGGTTGCGCCGGCATTCATCCAGCGCGGCGATATCGCCATGTACGAAGCGCCCGGCGGCCGTTCTATGGCCGTGTACTGGGCAAACGAATTCTGGGCGACCACTGACGACGGGGTGGCCCGCGTGGTGTGCGACCCGCTTGCAGTCTGGAGAGTTGAATAATGTCCGGTGGCGTCAGGAAGATTGCTCAAGTCGCCGTCGGCGCGGTGATTGGCTTCGTTCAAGGTGGCCCGGTGGGCGCGGCAATTGGTGCCGGCCTGGCGTTCTACATGGCCGAGCAGCAGGAAAAGCTGAACACCAAGTCGCCGATGCGCGACAACGAACCTTCGGCCCAGACCGTCCGCTCCTCCAAGGCGCCCGCGCGCTTCATCCTTGGCCGGGTCAGTACCGGTGGCGTGCTGGTCTGGGCGCAGGAGCAGGCCGGTGACCAAACCGATGGCGAGTGGCTGCACCTGGTGTACGTCCTCTGTGAAGGCCCGGTCGACGCCCTGGAGAACATATACCTGGGCGAGGAGGAGATCGCCACCTATGGCGAGCATGCCTCCTATGAGCTGGTCGTCAACCCGACCCAGGTGAACGCCTTCCTGAAGGCCAACTGTCCTGACTGGAAAGACGAGCAGATCGGCCGTGGGCTGTCGTTCGTGCGTCTGTCGCTCAAGTACAGCGCCGAGAAATTCCCGTCCGGCATCCCTGACGCACGCTTCATCGTCCGTGGCCGCAACGATATCTACGACCCGCGCAGCGGCATGGCCGTGTACACGGAGAACACCGCGCTCCACATCCTCTGGTTCCTGCGCAACCGCTGCGGCGTGCCCGACGATGAAATTGTATTCGAGACCTTCGCCAGCGGCGCCAATATCTGCGATGAATCGGTCGCCAACCCTGATAACACCACCAGCCCGCGCTATCGCAGCAGCTGCGTGATCGGCGCCGACGAGCAGCGCACCAACGTGCTGCAGAAGCTTGAGGCTGCCTGTGGTGGCAGGACAATCCGCGTCGGCGGCCGCTGGATGTTCCAGGCCGGGGCCTACTATGGCCCGTACGACTTCGAGGTCACCGAGGACATGGTGATCGGTACCATTACCGGCAGCACCGAGCCGACCAATGATGCCGCGATCAACACTGTGCGCGGCACGTTCATCGACACCTCGCAGTCGTGGACAGAGACCGATTACCCCGAGGTCAGCGTTGCCGAATGGGTGGTCGAGGACGGCGGGGAGGCGGCTGAAACGCTGACCTTCTCCTACGTCACGGATGCCTACCAGGCCCAGCGCCTGGCGAACATCGAGCTGCGCCGTCGGCGTGCGGGTGGCACCATCAGCATTCCCATGAATTTCCTAGGCTACAACTGCCGGCCGGGTCGCGCCGTGCGCGTGAACCTGCCGTCGCTGAACATCCTTGGTGAGTTCATCGTCACCAACTGGAGCATGGGCGCTGACCAGGGCTGCACCGCCCAGCTGCAGCAGTACGATGCAGCGCAGTTCGACGATGCCGTGGGCCAGCCGTACAACCCGATCGGCTTCATCAACCTGCCGACTGGTGGACTGGGCAGTCCTACCAACCTGGCCTGGGAACCCGACGAGACTGCCGAAGTCACCCAGGGCGTGCTGAGTTGGACGCAGCCGGCCGGCATTGTCACGGGGTATGCGGTCACCATCCGTCAAGGCGGTACCGCGGTGCAGGCCCAGCAGGTGCCAGAGACCACCCTGCAGCTGCCGATCGCTGGCCTGCCCTCGGGCAACTACACGATGAGCGTTGCCGCACTCGGCCCGCTGACCCGCTCCGGCGAGGCCAGCATCACCGTGAACATCGATGGCCCGCCTATTCCAGAGGCGTGCACGGTGCAGTCCACGATCGACACCATCACGCTGTTCCCAAGCAACGTGCAGCACGGGCTGAACGGAGGCACCTACGAGTATTTTTACAGCGAAGACCCGCAGGCTCCCGCTGCTCAGGCGACTTACCTGGGGCAAGGACTCAGCCTGACGCATACCGGGTTGGCCTTCTTCACCAACTACTTCTACTTCATCCGCTCCCGCAACGCCTACGGGGTTAGCGGCTTCCTCAAGATCGCCGCGTCCACGTCGAACGACGTCACCGCCATGCTGGCAGCTCTGTCGGGCAAGATCACCGAGAGCGAACTGGGGCAGGAGCTGCTGGAGGAAATCCAGAAGATTCCAGGTCTGGAGGAGCAGATTGCTGCGCTGGATGGGCTCAAGGCCTACGACAAGGATGAGACCTACCAAAAGGGTCAGATGGTCGTGGTTGATGGACGCATCTACCAGGCTCTGCAGGCTGTTCCCGCAGACGCGTCTGGTGCGAATGCTCCGCCAAATGCCGCTCTTTGGGGCGACGTTGGCCAGTCGATCGAGGCTGCTAATGGCCTGGCCCAGCAGGTGGCCACCAACACAGCCGACATTGCCGAGGTCGACGGCAAGGTCACCGCTACGGCAGGCAGCCTACAGGCGCTGCGCGCCTCTGCCCGTGATGACAACGGGGAAGGGGAGCTGCTGGATGCTCTGAAGGGCTGGGACAGCACCGCCAGCTACGCCCAAGAGGTAAAGGTGCGGGCCGAGGCAGACTTTGCGCAGACCCAGCGGACCACCACTCTGGAGGCCCGAGTCGGTGGCAATGAAAGCCGTATCACCACGGTTGAAACCACGGTTGCAACCAACCAGCAGGCTACGGCCACGGCGATACAGCAGCTGAACGCCTCGGTTGCCGACAACTCTGCTGCGATCCAACAGACCTCTTCGGCCTATGCCGACACGGCTGGCAAGCTGACCACGATGTGGACCGTGAAGATGCAGCTCAACGCCCAAGGCCAGTACGTGGCAGCGGGTATCGGCTTGGGCATCGAGAACGGCCCGGCCGGACTGCAAAGCCAATTCCTGGTCAGCGCCGACAGGTTCGCGGTGGTGAACGGGGTAAATGGCACGCTCTCTTCGCCATTCGTGGTGCAGAACGGTCAGGTGTTCATCAACCAGGCGTTCATCAACACCGCCTTCATCCAGCAAATCATCCTTGGGATGACTTTGCGGTCGCAAGCCGTTGACTCGCAGGGTCGGCCGCTGATCGAGCTCAACATGGTCAACGGCACGTTCACCCTGCGCGGCCAGGATGCCAGCGGCAGTCTGCTGATCAATAACGGCGGGGTCTACGTCTATGACGCCAACAGCATCGAACGAACTGCGGTGGGGAGGATGACTCAATGACCGACGTGTATGGCCTTCGGACGCGTGATGCGTCCGGAGCTATCACCCTGGACACCACCATTACCCCGATCCGCTCGCTGAAGATGATGCAGGTCACCGGTAATAACGCACAGGACCAGTACATCGCGATACCTGAAATACAGGCCGCCTCGTTCGTGGTAGTTGACTCGCTGTTTGATGGAGGAGATAGCGGTTCCTTCAGCCCTCAGGCCTGGTACACAACGGGTCAGCTGCAACTTCGTCGCCCCATGACGAGGCAGTGGCAGGTCATGATTCTTTCTCAAGGTGGGGAGCCCTTTCAGGCTGCAGGCAGTTACGGGATTCGAGCAAACAACAATAACGTCAGAACTCAGATAGATGCTGTAAACAGAGTCCTGACGGTTCGCTATAACGGCGCACTCAATCTCGGCCAACAGGGACCAGGCTCCGGGAGTGTGATCCAGTGGGGTGACGTGACCTTCCCTGCGCCGGTCACCACGTACGAGCGGCCGTTGGTGTTCTTCAACGCTGCTGACTACATGATGATTGGAAACTTCTACGTCAGAGGATCGCCAGGAAACTGGACAGGCTTCCGAATCAAGGCTTTTCCGTCCAGGGCCGCGCATGGCGACATTGCCCTGTACCCGATGGCTATTAAATGGTTCTGCGCGAGTTACATGACGCCAAATACGCCTGTCGGTGAGTATGGAGCATCGGTGAAAGATGCCGCCGGCAATCGCCTCTTCGTGACGTCGGCGAACCTGTCTCTGCTAAACAGCCAGCCAGCGACAAACTCATTCGCTACTGCCGGCACGCCAATCACTGGGACCGGCTATTACGCTTCGCCTGCGCAGATGGCCTGGACAGGAAGTTTCGAAGACTACGTGCTGGGCAACGCCCTTTTCTCAAGCACCAACGTTGGACAAACCGCGCAGCCAATTCGGGCAAACTTCGGCGGGTTTCTCTCCGGCAACAGAAGCGTACTGCAGATGTACTGCGAAAACTTCGACGGAATAAACGCGGTGAGCGTCAACGGGCGAACACTTTTCGCCTCGCGCCCAATGAAACCACTTTGAAAGGAAACATGCATGCCATGGTACAGATCAGGCACGGTCGCGATCACGACCGGCCAAACGTCGGTGGTCGGCACGAACACTGACTTCGCCGCGAATGCCAGGGTGGGGGATGCCTTCCAGGGGCCTGATGGCCGCTGGTATGAGGTGGCCAACATCGCGAGCGCGACGGTGCTGAGCATCCTGCCGGCCTACCAAGGTGCGACCGTATCCGCTGGCGGTTACGGCCTAGCCCCGATGCAAGGCTACGTCAAAGATTCTGCGGACGCCCTGCGTGCCTTGGTGAATCAGTACGGGAACAAGCTCGCTGCTCTGGGAACTACGGGCAACTATGAAATCCTTCCAGTCGCCAAGGGAGGGACAGGCGGCGCAACTGCGGCAGACGGGCGAGCTGGCCTTGGGCTGGGTGCTGTCGCTGTAGAGAGCGTGCTCCCTGTGGCTAAAGGAGGTACTGGCGGCACCACTCCTGCCTCTGCAAGGGTCGCCCTCGGGTTAGGTACGGCGGCTGTCGCGCCATTGACTACCTCGAACTACGACCCTTCAGTGGGTAGCGTGCTCAGGGTGGGCGATTTTGGTCTCGGAGGCTCGAGCGGCGGTGTTCTTCGCTCACCCAACCTGACCTACATCCCCGGGTTTTCTCGATTCAATGGTGAAGAGGCAGGAGTTCCACACCCAGGAACTGGCGGCTCTTTGTTGACTAACACTTTGGGCGGATCGTACATCCAACAGATCGCCCAGGATCCGTCTGCCGGCATCTACAACCCGTACATCGCTGTTCGCCACTTCTCGTCGCAAGGAAGTCCTGGGCCATGGTGCGTGTTTTATCACACGGGAAACACCACTCGCGGCTCTGGCGGGGCTTTATCTGCAGCTTCACCCATTCTCCGAATCGCTGACATTGATCGATCCGAGCGTCGCGATCTTCTGGAGCAAAGCTTTGAGCGTGCTGGCGACTACGGCGCAACGAACGACGAGGCCCGTGGCGTCACCGTTGAGCGAGTAGATGTTGGCGTCTACCTGGTCACCGGCAGCCTAGGCCTTGCAATGGAGGGCTGGCGCATTCAAGACCCGTGCTCACCCGACGGCGGCCGGATGCTCGGCATCACCCAGAGCGAACAGGATGACCAAGGAGTGATCATCATCAAACTCTTCAAGCAGCGGTGGACGCTGGACGATGAGGGTGAAATGCATCTCGGGCCTGGCGCTCCTTTGGATGTGCCGCTGAATAGCTGGATTGACGTGCGCCTGGAGATGCCCGCCAAGACCGAAGAGGACGTACCTAAAGAACTTCCGGCCTGACCCGCACGGAAACCACCGACCGCCGCCTGGCGGTATTTTTTTGCCTGGAGAAAACCAATGACCCAATCCCAGCCCCGGGGCGTGCGCAACCGCAACCCCGGCAACATCGATTTCAACCCCCGCAACGACTGGCAGGGCCAGATTGGCAAGGAACCTGGTGGCCGCTTCGCCATTTTTGACACCCCTGAGAACGGCATCCGCGCCCTTGGCAAGCTGCTGATCAACTATCGCGGCAAGGACGGCATGCCCGGCGTTGGCGGGAAGGGAATCGACACGGTGCTGGAGACCATCAACCGCTGGGCGCCGAGCAGCGAGAACGACACCCAGGCCTACGCCTCGGCCGTGGCAAAGCGCATTGGCGTGCGCACCACCGACCCGATCGACATCAAGGACCCGGCCACGCTGCGCGGGATGGTGATCAGCATCATCATCCACGAGAACGGCGGCAACCCGTACCCTCCGGCGATCATCGATGAGGGCGTGCGGCGGGCGCTGGCATGAGCTGGCTGGGCGCGGTGCCGGCCTGGTGCTGGTGGTTGATCGGCCTGGTGCTCGTGGCTGGAGGCCAGGAAATTCGTGTGGGAGCGGGAAAAGTTGAGGCTTCGACGGCGAAGTCTGAGCTGGCCGACTACCGCGTGCAGGTGGCCGAGCGCGACCGGCGCGCCGCGGCCCAGGCCAGAACCGAAGAACAGCGCCGCCAAGCCGTGGCGGACAAGGAGGGCGAGAGTGCACGAAAACAACTGGAATTGGCCCAAGGCCGCGCCGCTGCTGCTGAGTCTGCTGCTGGCGGGCTGCGCGGGGAAATCGATCGATTGCGCGCCGGCCGAGCAGCAACCTGCAACACCATCACTACCCAGCAGCGCCAGGCAGGAACCTCTGCCGTCGTGGTGCTCGGGGGATTGCTTGAAGACGCTGACCGAATGGCGGGCAGCTGCGCAGCAGCGCTTGAGCGAAGCCGAATAGCCGGGCTGGCGTGCGAGTCGATCTATAATGGCCTCTCCATCAAGGGGAGAGAGAATAGTGAGCGGTCGTTACGGTAACCAGAGGCCCCAGGAGTTTTTGCCAGGGATCATCATGCCTCCAGAAATCCACGGCCTGCTGCGCAAGCGGGTCGCGGAGATCGAGGTCAGTGACACGGCGACCAATTGCCTGATTGCCCAGGCGAGGGCCGAGAGTCTGGTAGAGGCGCTGGAGGTGCTGAAGGCGATCCCGGCCGCTGCGGTCGAGCGGCTGTACCTGGTGATTGTACATTCGGCAGAGGCACGGCTGGCCGAGCTCGGTGGCTAGCTATATAAAGGAAGGGAACGTTCGGCAGGAAGCCGTAGGCGTGGGGCAAAAGGCGAGGGACAATCCTGGGACACTGGATGTCCCAAATAGTCATGAACTACCAGCACCAGCAATTAAGGCTTAGGCCAGTAATTCCGCGGTCTGCAGGCTGAAAGCCCCGAAAAACCTGAATCTCTTACCGGATTGCAAATCCGTCTACGCCGGTTCGATTCCGACCTCGGCCTCCACTATTCGAAAACCCCGCAGATGAAAATCTGTGGGGTTTTTCATTTTGCCCGGCATTCAGCCATGGCTGAGCGAAAGGTCGCTGATGATGCACACTGAACCATCATCGGCCGGCGTGGCATCGGTGTAGTCGACCTGGTTGTAGACCCCACCATGGAACTCGAACAAGTGGGTGTCCCAGGTATCATCGAGTTGCAGTTCGCTCGATGACTTGGAGACGCCGTTGCATCTGGCGGTCACCTTGACCATGCCGGCAGAAGTGGCATGGATGATCACATCGAATTTGGTGCCGAGCGGCACGCCCTGCAGGAGGGTGCTGTTCACCGGGTTGGTCTGGTTGTAAGACGTCCGGAAGCCGATGGTGATATTGCCCTTGTTCCAGAACACCTTGACTGGCGGACTGTCGTCCCCCCTGACGTGCATCTGGCTGATGACGACCTTTTGCGCCAAGTTGACCTTGGTCAACGTCATTGTCTGGCGATTCCAGTGGTCTGGGGCGCTGGCCAGCGTCCAGTTCTGGGTCTCTGACCACTCGCAACGGGTTCTATGGGTGCTCTTGCTCGAAGCGCCTTTGGTCGGTGCTGTGAACTGGACGGACCCGTCGCTGAGCACTTTAACCACACTCGGGAACTCGGCGATGGCGACAGCGCCGTTGAGTTCAAGCGCGACGGGGTTCGTTGAAGAGACGGCTATGGGGGTAGTGATCGTTAGATTACTGATATTTACGGTCATAAATACTCCTGACGATAAAATCATTGGCCTGGCACGATTGCCATCCAACCGTGATGCGTTCCTCCGCATCCGGCTGGGCACTCGTGAATGCGCAGGCGGATGATTTGGAAGTCACGATGACTGTATGTATATACAGTACATTCGAGTGACCTTATTTCAACCTCCGCAAGCGTGTACAGCGAAATGACGGGTAAGCAAATGGCACAGACCTGCAGCTGGCAGCTTGGTAAAAGCCCGGCTCAATGCCGGGCTTCACTCATTTTTTTCGGGCGTTGATGGTTTCGACTGCTGCGGTCAGCCAAGTGATGCGACTACTTTCGGTACACATTTCACATACCCGGAAAAAGAAAAACCCGCCAACCAGTGGCGGGTCCAAAGAAAGTACGGAGCAGGGTCAGATTGTCAAAATGCTTGTCATAAACTCGTGAAGTTCACGTTGGCGGTGTGTCGACACCCGATGCGCATAAAAAAGCCCGCCATCGAGGCGGGCAACGAACGTTCTGAAGGGAGAGCTTTCAGGCTGAGGCCCGCTGATTAAGTCAGCATTAATGGCACGCCATTGACCGCAGCGAACGATGCGCCTATAAGGCGTGCCAGCATTCCAGGAGGCACCATGCGCGACGAAGACGACCTGCACGAACCCGAACATGATCATCTGCTCGATCATGAATTCCTCTATGAAGACTACGACCCTGAAGCGGACGCTCAAGGCGCCGAGGACGAAGTCGAGGAAGACGACGCGCTGCTGGATGACCTCGATGACGAAGCGTGCGATCACCCAGCCTGGCACGACGACCTGGACGACTGAATCAGCGCCCGTCGACCGAGTAGCGCCCTGGGCCGCTGACTGCGAGTGCCAGCAGGCCGCCGCAGATGCTGAGGTTTTTCAGGAACTGAGTCATGTTCGCGGCGCGCTCCGGGTCGATCATGTTCCAGAAGGGATGACCAAGCAGCCCGGTGCCCAGCACGAACAGGGCAAACAGGAAGGCCAGCGGACGAGTGTAGAAGCCCAGGATCAGCAGGATGCCGACGATGAACTCCATGAACACTGCAACCGCTGCCGCGAGCATCGGCGCAGGGGCGCCCAGCGAGGTCATGTAGCCGACCGTGCCTTCAAAGCCTGTGAGCTTGGCCCAGCCGGACAGCACGAAAAGGATCATGAGCAGCACGCGAGCGATCAGCAGCATGATGTCGCGTTGACCATCGAACAGGGAGTAGCGCATGGTGGCATACCGGCGAAGGGGGACAAGCTCCACTCTAGCAGTTGCTCAGGGGATTGCTGCCGGGCAGCAAAAAGGCGCCGCAAGGGCGCCTTTTCAAAGGAATTTGGTGCGAGTGGCGGGACTCGAACCCGCAAGGCTCACGCCGACAGATTTTAAGTCTGCTGTGTATACCAATTCCACCACACTCGCACGCTTGAAAGGGTCATGACGACCGGCGCGCTTCTAGGCAGAAGGGCCTGACAATCAAGTGCGCTTTATAACCCATTGTTATAGTTGAGTCAAACGCAGCGCCTATGATCAAAGGAATGAGGGGTCGATCGAAAGGGCAATTGACACCTTGCTGTCATTACGCCACTGTTGCCCAATTCATTGGATCCAATGAGTGTGACGCCATGTTCCAGGCCACTCCTTCGGTTCTTTCCGGGCGTGCTGTTCGTCCCCGGTTGTTCTGGCGCCTGCTGTTCGCGCAGGTGTTGCTGGTGGGCGCTTTTCTGTACCTCAGCCTGATCACCCTCGGTAGCTACCTTCTGCTACTGGGGTTCGATGGCGAGCAGCAGCAACCGCAGCGCTTGATGGCGTTGGCAGGTGGCGGCCTGATCCTGCTGGTGGGCCTGTGGCTGTTGAAAGTGGCGATGCCGAGGCGCATCAGCCTGGTCATGGTCGAACCCGAGCGCTGATAATCTGTTACAGCGCGTGCTGTTGCAGAAGGGTACGCTTGGCTAAGCTAATCAGGCCCCCCTGCTGTGCCTGTGGAGTATGCATGGTTTCAGCCGACTGTATCGATCACCCGGTCATGCCCGCCAGCCGCTATGAGCAGCTGGTGCAATCAGTGGTGGATTACGCCATCTACATGCTCGACCCCACCGGCCATGTGGTGTCCTGGAATGCCGGCGCCCAGCGGATCAAGGGTTACCGCGCCGAAGAAGTCATAGGCCGGCATTTCTCGTTGTTCTTCACGCCTCAGGATTGTGCCGAAGGGCGCCCGGAGCGCCTGCTGAAAATGGCCCTGGAGCAGGGCGTGGCGCAGGACGAGGGCTGGCGCGTGCGCAAGGACGGCACGCAATTCTGGGCCTTGGCTGCGCTCGATGTGATCCGCGATGAGCAGGGGCAGATCATCGGCCTGGCCAAGGTCACCCGTGATATCACCGACCGGCGCGAATCGGCGCTGCAGCTCGACGCCGTGCGGGCCCAGTTGTTCCAGGCGCAGAAGCTCGAAGCGCTGGGCCAGCTGACTGGCGGCCTGGCGCACGACTTCAACAATCTGCTGACCATCATCATCAGCTCGGCGCGCCTGGCCCAGGCCAGCCAGGATCCGGCGCGGGTGCAACGCATGCTCGAACATATCCTCGATGCCGGGCAGCGCGGCACCGAGCTGACCCAGCAGCTGCTCAGTTTCGCCCGCCACCGGCAACTCGATGTGTCACTGATCGCCCCGGCCAAGCTGCTGGATTCCACGCGTGGGCTGCTGGAGCATGCGCTGCCGCGTGAGATCGTGTTGCAGGAATACCTGCAGCCCGGCCTGCCGCTGATCGAGGTGGATGCCGGCCAGCTGCAGATGGTGCTGCTCAATCTGCTGTTCAATGCACGCGATGCGATCGGCGAGCGGGGCACGATCGACCTGGCGGTGCTCACGGTCGAACTGGCAGGGGAAGTCGAAGGGCTGCATGGCACCTTCGTGTGCTTCGAAGTGAATGACACGGGTGAGGGTATCGACCCGCTGGTGTTGCCGCGTATCTTCGAGCCGTTCTTCACCACCAAGGCTTTCGGCAAGGGCACCGGCCTTGGCCTCAGCCAGGTCTACGGTTTTGCCAAGCAGAGCAATGGCGCCATCCGTGTCGACAGCACGCTCGGCAAGGGCACGTGCATGCGCCTGTATCTGCCGGCCTATCAGCCCGATGCGCGGGCACAATCCGACAGGTAGCCACCATGGTTCAAGCACTCAAACGGCTGGTCACGGGGATCGAAGGGCTCGATGCCTTGCTCAAGGGCGGCCTGGTTGCGGGCGCTTCATACACCGTTCAAGGCCCGCCCGGTGCGGGCAAGACCATCCTGGCCAACCAGTTGGCCTGCGGCCACGTACGGGGCGGCGGCAAGGTGCTGGTGGCGACGTTGCTCAGCGAGTCCCATGAGCGCTTGTTCCAGTACCTGGCGACGCTCGAATTCTTCGACCCGGGCATGGTGGGTGACCAGATCCAGTACGTCAGTGCCTTCGACGCCCTCGAACAGGAGGGGCTCGATGCGGTGGTCCGGTTGCTGCGCCAGGAAATCGGCAAGCAGCAGGCGAGCCTGCTGATCGTTGATGGCGTGCTCAATGCCCGGGTGCGTGCGGAAACGGCGCTGGATACCAAGAAGTTCGTCTCGGAGCTGCAAGGGCACGCGGCCTTCGCCGGCTGTACCGTGTTGCTGCTGACCAGTGCCCGGCTGGATGACAACAGCCCGGAACACACCATGGTCGATGGCGTGATCGAGTTGGGCGAGCAATTGGTCGGTAGCCGCGCCGTGCGCCACGTGCAGTTGCGCAAGACGCGGGGCAGCGGGGCGTTGTCCGGGCGCCACGAGTGCCTGATCGATGAAGCCGGGATGCACGTCTACCCGCGCCTGGAATCGCTTTACAGCCACCCCAGCCAGCTGGGCTCTGCCTCCTTGAGCCGGGTGTCCACAGGTGTCGAGACGTTGGACGAAATGCTGGGCGGGGGGCTGACGCTGGGCTCGGTCAGCCTGCTGATGGGCCCCTCGGGGATTGGCAAAACCTCGATTGGCCTGGCTTTTCTGGCCGCAGGCAGCGTGGAGCAGCCGGCACTGCACTTCGGTTTCTACGAAACGCCTGCCCGCCTACGCCTGAAGGCTGCGGCGCTGGGCTACGACTTTGCCGCCCTCGAGCGTTCCGGCGCCTTGCACCTGAGCTGGCAACCGACCACCGAAGGCCTGCTTGACCAGGTGGGGGCTCGTCTGCTCAAGCAAGTCGAGCAGCACGGCAGCAAGCGTGTGTTGATCGACAGCCTGGGCGCGTTCAGCCGCCTGGCGGTCGACCCGGCGCGGCTCAACGCGTTCTTCCGGGCTTTGGCGGGTGAGTTGCGGGCGCGGGATGTCAGCGTCATGCTGACCTGGGAGATGCGTGATATTTTCGGTTCGGAAATCACCGCCCCGGCGCCGGACCTGTCGAGCATCGTCGACAACCTGATGCTGATGCGCTTCGTCGAGCTGGAGTCCCGGCTGCGTCGCATGCTGTCGATCTTGAAGGTGCGCGACAGCCACCACGACCCGGCGCTGCACGAACTGCGCATCGGCCCGCAAGGTATCAATCTGCGCAAGGCGTTCGAAGGTGCCACAGGCGTGCTTTCGGGTACGCCGGTCGCGCAAGGGGCTGGCTGACGGAGCCTGCCGATGAACACCATCCTGATCGTCGATGACGAGTACCTGATCGCCGATATCCTCGGCTTTGCCCTGGAGGATGAAGGTTTCTTGGTGGAAAAGGCGAGCAATGGGCGCAAGGCGCTGGAGGCGTTACAGGAAAAGCGCGTGGAGCTGGTGATCACCGACTACATGATGCCAGTGCTCGACGGCGGTGAACTGGCGCGGGCCATCCGCGACGAACTGGGGCTCAATGACTTGCCGGTGATTCTCATGAGCGGCGCACAGGCCAGCAAGGCCGACCCAAGGCTGTTCGCTGCGGTCTTCGACAAGCCGTTCGACATGGACAAGATGATCGCCAAGGTGCGCGAGCTGCTCGGCACCTGAGGTTCAGGTTGTGGCTTGTGCCAGTCGGTCAAGCGCGTCCGTGCGGCTTGAAACGAGGCTCGGGTCAGTGTTGGTCGTCGTGCTTTTCCGGAGCCGGGCTGCCGGCCTGGATGCGCTTGAAGATCTCTTCCCGGTGCACCTGGACATCTTTTGGTGCATCGATGCCAATCCTCACCTGCATCCCTTTAACGCCCAGAATGGTGACTTTGATGTCATCGTTGATGACGATACTTTCGCCAACCTTACGGGTGAGTATCAGCATGTAGTTCTCCTTGGTAATGTCGAAATCCGTCGGGCCAATGGACCGCAACGGTGGGAGCTGGTCCCTCTTCCTTCTCATTAAAGACGCTTTCGGCGGATAGTAATTCCCCGGAAGACAAATTCTGTTGCGTGTCTTTAGTTGCAGGTGCCGAAGAAAATGCTGCAAGGCAGGTCGACGAGGTGCTCGACGGCAAGAATAGGGGGGTTCGCGCTTTATGGGAAATTTCTCTGCATGATGGGCTGGATAGATCGGCTCAATCATCGTCTTTTGTCTCCAGTGCCTGAAGAAACAGCAGCAAGGCCACTTCTTCTGCATCCAGCCCCTTGCGCACGCGGCGCTCAGGCAGGTCGGCGAGGCGCCCGAGGGCGTAGTGTTCGAGTACGGCCGGGTGGATATAGCAGCGCCTGCACACTGCTGGGGTATTGCCCAGGCGTGCGGCCACCTGCTTGACGATGGCCGCGACCTGGCGTTTGGCTTCACTCTCCGGCTCCCAAGCCAATGGCCGCAGCAGGCTCAGCGCCAGGCTGCTGCCGGCCCAGGTGCGGTAGTCCTTGGCGGTGAAGTCGGCGCCAGTGAGCTGCTGCAGAAACTGGTTGACCTCGCTGGAGCCGATACTGTGCCGCTGGCCGTTCTCGTCCAGATACTGGAACAGCGCCTGCCCGGGCAGTTCCATGCAGCGCTTGAGCAGGTTGGCCAGGCGCCGGTCGCGCAGCGTGACATTGTGCTCGACACCACGCTTGCCGCGGAACTGGAAGCGTACGGTGCTGCCCTGCACCTGAACGTGGCGATTGCGCAGGGTGGTCAGGCCATAGGACTGGTTGTCGCGCAGGTAGCGCTCGTTGCCGATGCGGATCAGCGTGTGATCGAGCAGGCTCACCACCAGCGCCATGACCTTTTCCCGGTGCAGGCCCGGCCGGGCCAGGTGCGTTTCCAGTTGTGCGCGCAGTTTCGGCAGGGCCTGGGCAAAGGCCAGCATGCGCCCGTACTTGTGCTGGTCGCGCATTTCGCGCCACTGGGCGTGGTAGCGGTACTGCTTGCGGCCGCGGGCATCGCGGCCGGTGGCCTGCAGGTGACCTTGCGGGTCGGCGCAGATCCATACATCGGTGTAGGCCGGTGGGATCACCAGGGCGGCGATGCGCGCCAGGGTTTGTTCGTCGCGGATGCGCTGCCCCTGTGCATCGAGGTAAATGAAACGATCGCGCCAGCGGCGCCGGGTCAGGCCCGGCTGGCTGTCGTCGACATAATGCAGGTTGGCTGGCAGGGGGCAGTCGAGCATTGGCGGCGGGCCTCGATCAGGTCACTGATCAATGGACAACGGCCGCTTCGATGATGCTCAACCCAGCAGTGCCACCGACTTGATCTGCGCGAACAGCGCCTGGCCGGTATGCAGGCCGAGCTGGTCCGCCGAGAACCGGGTGATGCGCGCCAGCAAGGCGTTGCCGCCGGCGTCCAGGCTCACCAGCACATGCGCCGGGTTGTCTGCCGGGCGCGTTTCGCGCACCCGCACCGCTAGCCGGTTGAGAATGCTCGAGGTGCTGTCGGCGCGCAGTGCCAAGCTCACGTCCCTGGCCTGGACCTTGATCCGCAACGTGCTGCCCATGCTGTGCGCCGGGTGGGCGATACGCAGCAGCGGCGCTTCATGGCCGGGCAGGCGCAGGTCGAGCAGGCCGTAGTGCGGATCGTGGCCGACCACGATGCCCTCGAAGACCACCCCGGCATCCTCGCCCTGGGCCAGTGACAAGTCGAGGCGGGCCAAGGTCTCGCCGATCGGCCCGCTGGCCGTGGCCCGGCCTTGTTCCAGCAGCACCAGGTGGTCGGCCAGGCGCGCCACTTCGTCCTGGGCATGACTGACGTACACCAGCGGGATGTCCAGCTCGTCGTGCAGGCGTTCCAGGTACGGCAGGATCTCACGCTTGCGTGGTCCGTCGAGTGCGGCCAGCGGTTCGTCCATCAACAGCAGCCGCGGGCTGCTGAGCAGGGCGCGGGCAATGCCGACCCGTTGCGCCTCGCCACCTGACAAGGTGGCCGGTTTGCGTTCGAGCAGGTGGCCAATGCCCAGCAACTCGCGGGCCTGTTCCAGGCTGACCCTGCGTTCGGCAGGGGCGATGCGCCGCCAGCCGAATTCCAGGTTACCGCGCACCGACAGATGCGGGAACAGGCTGGCCTCCTGGAACACATAGCCCACCGGGCGCAGGTGCGCAGCCAAAAAGTAGTTGCGGCTACTGTCTTCCCATACCTCGCCGTTTACCTCGATGTAGGCACTGGCTGCCCGCTCGAGCCCGGCCAGGCAGCGCAGGCATGATGTTTTGCCTGAGCCCGAGTGGCCGAACAGCGCGCTGATGCCGCGGCCGGGCAGGTTCAGGTCGACGTCCAGGGTGAAGTCGTCACGCGCCAGCTTCAGCTGCGCCACAATCGATCCGCTCATTTCAGCTCCAGCCAGCCTTGCTACGGCGCCCGGTGTAGAGCAGGAGCAGTACCAGGAACGAGAACACCAGCATGGCACCGGCCAGCCAGTGGGCTTGTGCATATTCCATGGCCTCGACGTGATCGAATATCTGCACCGAAACCACGCGGGTCTTGTCAGGGATGTTGCCACCGATCATCAGCACCACGCCGAACTCGCCCACGGTATGGGCAAAGCCGAGGATGCTGGCGGTGATGAAGCCGGGACGGGCCAGCGGCAGCACCACATGGACAAAGGTGTCCCAAGGGCTGGCGCGCAGGGTCGCGGCCACTTCCAGCGGGCGCTGGCCGATGGAGCCGAAGGCATTTTGCAGCGGCTGCACCACGAAAGGCATGGAGTACACCGTCGAGCCGATCACCAGGCCGCTGAAGCTGAACACCACGGTACCCAGGCCCAATGCCTGGGTAGCCTGGCCGAGCCAGCCATGCGGGCCGAGGGCGATCAGCAAGTAGAAGCCGATGACCGTTGGCGGCAGCACCAGGGGAAGTGCTACCACCGCGCCCACCGGCCCGCGCAGCCACGAGCGCGTGCGCGCCAGCCACCAGGCGATGGGCGTCCCAACGATCAGCAGGATCAGCGTGGTCAGGCTGGCCAGTTTGAGGGTCAGCCAGACCGCGCCGAAGTCACTGGCGTCCAGCGGCATCAGATTTCATAACCGTAGGACTTGATCACCGCAGCGGCTTTCGGGCCTTTCAGGTAGTCGACCAGGGCTTTGGCAGCCGGGTTGTCCTTGCCTTTGTTGAGGATGACCGCGTCCTGCAGGATCGGCTCGTGCAGGTTGGCCGGGACGATCCAGGCCGAACCGCTTGCGACCTTGCCGTCCTTGTAGATCTGCGACAGGGCGACGAAGCCCAGTTCGGCGTTGCCGGTGGAGACGAACTGGTAGGCCTGGGTGATGTTCTGGCCTTCGACGATCTTGGCCTTGGTGGCCTCGGTCAACTTCAGCTTGTCCAGCACCTGAGTGGCAGCCAGGCCGTAAGGGGCGGCTTTCGGGTTGGCGATGGACAGGTGCTGGAACTGGTTGTTCTTCAGTACCTCACCCTTGTCATCCACGTAGCCCGGCTTGGCCGACCACAGGGCCAGGGTGCCGGTGGCGTAGGTGAAGCGCGAGCCCGGGACGATTTGCTGCTCTTCTTCCAGCTTCTTCGGGGTGCTGTCATCGGCCGCGAGGAATACTTCGAATGGTGCGCCGTTCTTGATCTGCGCATAGAACTGGCCGGTGGCGCCATAGGCGGCGACCAGCGTGTGGCCGGTGTCTTTTTCGAACTCCTTGGCGATGGCCTGGATCGGCGCGGTGAAGTTCGCCGCGACAGCTACCTGCACCTCGTCGGCCCAGGCGCTGTTGAGTGTGACCAGGCTGGCCAGGCTGGTGGCGGCCAAGTGGGACAGGCGGATACGCATGAAGACATTTCCTTGGAGTGGTTATCGTTATGGTGTGAACTATATAGCGATAGGCCATTTGCCGGGAAGGGGCTGGAAGGCGGGTTATAGCCTGGGAGAATTTTGGTTGATAGTGCCGGCCTCTTCGCGGGCACGCCCGCACAGGATCATCACAGGCCTCAAGGCCTGCACTGTACCTGTGGGAGCGGGCATGCCCGCGAAGAAGCAGGCACTGATTCACGATCCTATTGCTTGATCTGCGCCAACGCCTTTGCGGCAATCTCCCGAGTCAACTGCTCCGCCGGCATGTGCCTGCCCAGGCGTAGCGCCTGCCCTGACCACAGGTTGCTGAAATCGCTGTTGCCTTGCGCATCGGTAATCGCCCGCAGTGGCATCAATGCACCACCGGCCAGCGGGAAGCGCGGCGCCAGTTCGCTCATCGGCCCCAGCTCTCGCATGATGCGGTTGTTGATGCCACGTGCCGGGCGCCCGGTGAACAGGTTGGTCAACGCGGTGTCGCTGGCCGCTGCGCTGTCCAGTGCGCGGCGGTGGGCAGGGGAGACCTTGGCCTCCGGGCAGAACAGGTAGGCGGTGCCGATCTGCACCGCGCTGGCGCCCAAGGCCAGGGCTGCCAGCAGGCCGCGGTGGTCGCCAATGCCGCCGGCAGCGATCACCGGCAGGCGCACGGCATCGGCAATCTGCGGCACCAGGGCGAAGGTGCCGATCTGGCTGGTGATATCGTCGCTGAGGAACATGCCGCGATGGCCGCCGGCTTCATAGCCCATGGCGATGATCGCATCGCAGCCATTGGCTTCGAGCCACTGCGCTTCTTCCACCGTGGTGGCGCTGGACAGCACCTTGGCACCCGTGGCTTTGACCCGCTGCAGCAGTGCCGAGTGCGGCAAGCCGAAGTGGAAACTCACCACCTCCGGGCGCAGTTGCTCGACCAGCAGGCAGCTCTGTTCATCAAAGGGGGCGCGATTGGAAACGGGCGTAGGTGCATCGAAATCGGCACCGACTTCGCTGTAGTACGCTTTCAGGGCCTGTTTCCAGCGGGCGTCGCGCTCGGGGTCCGGCGCTGGCGGCTGGTGGCAGAAGAAGTTCAGGTTCAGCGGCTGCCCAGGGCAGGCCGTGCGGAAGGCCTCGATCTCGCTACGCACCTGCTCGCCCGTGAGCATGGCGCAGGGCAGGGCACCGAGGCCACCCGCCCGGGCCACGGCGATGGCCATGGCCGAACCCGTGGCACCGGCCATTGGCGCTTGAAGAATGGGCAACCCGATGCCCAGCAGATCGAGGATACGACGGTCGGGCCAGTTGCTCATGCGCTTCTCCTTGTTGCCGCTGCCTTACAGTGCTTTGCTCACCTGGATGTCGCTGATCTTTTCGGCGTCTTCGCCGTGGATCTTGCGCAGGGCTTGCATGGCCTGTTCGTGCGAGGCGTCGGTCATTACCGCGAAGTCCCAGCGGCGCTGGCCGTCGAGCTTGTACTTGATGACGTATTTGATGTTCTGGGTCATGGTGGGCCTTATCCGAGTTTCGACGACGAGCGGCGGATGATCTTGATCTTGTGGGTCAGGGTCGGCTTGCGCGTGACCGAGATCGGCCGGGTGGTCACCGTATCGATGGTGATGTTCCAGAAACCGGTGCTGGGCACGGTGATCTTGGCCGGGAAGCGATCGAAGTGGCCACCATGGTAGGTGTGCCGGCCGCCGTTCTTGAAGCTGCGGAAGTTGGCGTCGTTCATCAGGCGGATGTTGCAGCGCTGGGAGCACTCGATGACGACGATGTCGTCCTCGTTCAGGTGCTCGCGCTGGTGTACGAATTTCATGTGGTGCTCCGCAAGGATTGGTTCAGCAAAGGCGAAAGATACCACGATGTCGGCTTGCGCTGCCGCGCCTGATGGCAGCTGGCGGATAAAACGGCCAAAGCGGGGAGCAAAACTGCCTCGCTGTTGTCCTACGCTCTCTTGTCATTCGAGGTGCGGCAAATGAAGTGGATGGTGGCGGCGTTTTTTCTGGCGCTGGGAGGGTGTGTCAGTGTGTCGGAACTTGAGCAATCCCATGAAACCATGGATGTGATGTCCGGCAAGACGCCGCGCGAATATGCCGATTGCATCAAGGCGCACCTGGCCAAGAGCCGTGACCCTCTGGTAGAGGAGCAGCGCGACGACGGCCTGCGTCTGATCGTGCCGCAAAAGCTTACGGCAGGTTCCGGGCCGGCAGCGTTGCTCGACATCCACAAGCGGGGCAGCGGCAGCAGCATCAAGCTGCATGAGCGCCTGAACAACTTCCCGCTGCGCCCGGGTGATGTACGCGAGGCAACGACCGAGTGCATCTCGGGGAGTTGATCTGGCTCAACGGATCGGCGCTTAGCAGGCCAATTGCCAGCCGGTGATCGGCTGGGGCGTTGTTGCGAAT
Source organism: Pseudomonas sp. 382 (assembly GCF_002759075.1). NCBI lineage: Bacteria > Pseudomonadati > Pseudomonadota > Gammaproteobacteria > Pseudomonadales > Pseudomonadaceae > Pseudomonas > Pseudomonas sp. 382. The sequence goes on along the minus strand of NZ_PEMX01000040.1, from coordinate 2,877 downwards.
TCCCTTACAGGGCTAGTATCCATTTGCTTATGTTTTTTAAGCCTAAGCTTATAACAAAAGAAATGGAGATTCGTGATGACACCGTTGAGTCGCGTCGTGATCGGCAGCCTGCTGATCCTGACCTGGCCCGCGGCGCATGCCGCCGATGGCCAGAAAGTCTTTACCCAGGGCGGGGCCAACCCCGCCGCCATGGCCTGCCTGGGCTGCCATGGCCCGGACGGCAAGGGCATGGCCGCCGCAGGGTTCCCCCGCCTGGCTGGCCTGCCGGCCGGTTACCTGAGCAAACAGCTGCACGACTGGCGCAGTGGCAGCCGCCATCAGCCGGTCATGGCGCCGTTGGCCAAAGCCCTGAGCATCGATGAGATCGAGGCCGTCAGCCAGTACCTGGCCGCGCTGCCGAGTGATCCTGCCCCGGACTGGCGTCGCCAGCAGATCGCGACCAACCCCACTGAACGCCTGGCCCTCTACGGCGACTGGAGCCGGCAGATACCCGGCTGCGTGCAGTGCCATGGCCCAGGCGGCAGCGGGGTTGGCGAGCATTTCCCGCCGCTGGCTGGGCAGCCTGCGGCGTACCTGATGGCGCAGCTCAACGGCTGGCGCGACGGCAGCCGCAGCAACGACCCCAATCAGCTGATGGCAGGCGTGGCCAAGGCCATGACCGACGCCGAGGTCAAGGCAATTGCCGAGTACTTCGCCCACACCGCCAGCCCGGAGGCCAAGCCATGAAGACCCTGTTGCCAACATTACTGCTGCTGGCCACGGGCAGTGCCTTTGCCAGTCAGGCGCCCATCGCCATGGAAGACCAGTCGCAGCTGAAAGTCCCCGATGCCCAGGCGGCGCCACGGTTCGCACCGCCCGCCGAAGGCGCGCTGCCCGACAATGCCTTTGGCAAGATGGTCCGTGAGGGGCACGCGCTGTTCGTCGACACCCGCCGGTTGATGCCCGAGGCGGTGGGCAATGGCATGAACTGCAGCAACTGCCACCTCGATCAGGGCCGCCTGGCGCATTCCGCGCCGCTGTGGGGCGCTTATCCGATGTACCCGGCCTACCGCAAGAAGAACGACAAGGTGAACACCTTTGCCGAGCGCATCCAGGGTTGCTTCCAGTTCAGCATGAACGGCAAGCCGCCGGCCGCCGACAGCCCGCAGATGACGGCGCTTGCCGTGTATTCATACTGGCTATCGACCCAGGCGCCCACCGGCGTGGAAATCGCCGGTCGTGGTTACCCCGAGGTGCCGCAGCCAAAAGGTGGCTATGACTTCAAGCGTGGCCAGCAGGTCTACCGCGAGCAGTGTGCCATCTGCCACGGTGACAACGGCGAGGGGCAGAAGGTAGCCGATGACTATGTGATGCCGCCGCTGTGGGGCAAGGACTCCTACAACTGGGGCGCCGGCATGCACCGGATCAATACTGCGGCCTCGTTCATCAAGTACAACATGCCACTGGGCAAGCCGGGCAGCCTGAGCGATCAGCAGGCCTGGGATGTGGCCGCCTGGATCAACCGCCACGAACGCCCCCAGGACCCTCGCCTGGTGGAGGGTTCCATCGAAAAGACACGGCTGAAGTTCCATGCCAACGACGGCGTCAACCTGTACGGCCAGCAGGTCGACGGGGTGCTGGTCGGGCAGGGCACAGGCAGCTGAGCACGCGTCGTGCCGGCCCTTTCGCGGCTGCCCCGAAGGGGCCGGATGACGGGATTTTCACGAACTTTTTGGAACTATCTACACTGGGTTATCTCTATCATGGCAACGGTCGTCGCAGGCAGGGCATTGTAAGCTGCATGCCGCCTGATTAGACTGCGCCGAATTCCACAGGCTTCGCCTATGTTTAAGGATGTTTATGATCAAGAAATGCTTGTTCCCGGCAGCCGGCTACGGCACCCGCTTCCTGCCCGCTACCAAAGCCATGCCCAAGGAAATGCTGCCGGTGGTCAACAAGCCACTGATCCAGTATGGCGTTGAAGAAGCATTGGATGCTGGCCTGAACGAGATTTCCATCGTCACCGGCCGCGGCAAGCGCGCACTGGAAGACCACTTCGACATCAGCTACGAGCTGGAAAACCAGATCAAGGGCACCGACAAGGAAAAATACCTGGTCGGTATCCGTCGCCTGCTCGACGAATGCTCGTTCTCCTACACCCGCCAGACCGAAATGAAAGGCCTGGGCCACGCCATCCTGACCGGCCGCCCGCTGATCGGTGACGAACCGTTCGCCGTGGTACTGGCGGATGACCTGTGCGTCAACCTGGAAGGCGAAGGCGTGCTCGCGCAGATGGTCGCGCTGTACAAGAAGTACCGCTGCTCGATCGTTGCCATCCAGGAAGTCGATCCGCAGGAAACCAACAAGTACGGCGTCATCGCCGGTGAAGAAATCAAGGACGGCATTTTCCGCGTCGACTCCATGGTCGAGAAGCCAAAGCCGGAAGACGCCCCGTCCAACCTGGCGATCATCGGTCGCTACATCCTGACCCCGGACATCTTCGAGAAAATCGAACAGACCGAGCCAGGCAAAGGTGGCGAGATCCAGATCACCGACGCGCTGATGAAACAGGCCGCCGAAGGCAACGTGATTGCCTACAAGTTCAAGGGCAAGCGTTTCGACTGCGGTGGCGCCGAAGGCTACATCGAGGCGACCAACTTCTGCTTCGAGAACTTCTACAAGGCCGGCAAGGCATATTGATTTAAGCCGCTGCTGGTTACTGGGGCCGCTTCGCGCCCCTTCGCGGGCTTGCCCGCTCCCACACCGATACCTGGACTGCCCCCTAAAAGTTGGACAGTTCTATGCTGCAGCCTGAGCCCTGTACTCAACAGGGCTCAGGCCATTGAGCTTCAGTTTGATGCGGTCATGGTTGTAGTAGCGGATGTACTCGTCCAGGCC
>NZ_PEMX01000003.1:0-370665 GCF_002759075.1 Pseudomonas sp. 382 | reverse complement strand
CGGCTGGCTGAAAGAGAACCGCCGGATCGTGACCCGCTTCGACAAGCTCGCGAAAAGTTATGCCGCCATGGTCTCACTGGCTTGCTCCATGCGGTGTTTGCGACATCTCTTTTCGTACAGAGCCTAGATCTATGAACACCAATCGATGAACAGGTGCGTTCATCTCAGCAGCACTGAGCGAGTAATCGAGCGCTATTGTGGCGCTTATGAACATTCGACATCGCCCACTCGTTAAATCTTATAAAGAGCTTTACCGGGCCTGTAACAGATCCAGCCATTCGTCCATTGATCTGTCCGCTTGCCCGTCTTGGGTTGTCCTCTAGAAACAATTGCCAGAGGCACGCTCATGCGCCAGTTACTCAAATCGATATCCCTTCCCCTTACCTGCACTCTGTTGTGGGCTTGTTCCGCTGCCGAGACCAAGTCGCCTGTGGTGACTCCAGGCAGGCCCGAGTCGGCTGAAACGCAGCTGCTGGAGGCCGGCGCTGCGACGCTGCAATCCAAGCCACCCATTGAAGCAATCAACGCCTATCTGGATGGCTTTCACTTCTATAACGGCCACCCGGATGTGCAGATGGAAGCGCATCACTACTGCTCAATTCTGAATGAGGATGTCATTCAGTGCGTCATCTTTGACGGTAACACCAAGGGCGCGAAAATCATGGGTGTCGAGTACATCATCGATGAGAAACTCTTCGCGTCGCTGCCGGCCAAGGAAAAGGCAATGTGGCACAGCCATGGCTATGAGGTCTCCTCTGGCCAGTTGATCGCTCCAGGCATACCCGCGCCAGCCGAGCATGCCCTGATGGAGCGCCTGGCACATACCTATGGCAAGACATGGCACACCTGGCATACCGACCAGGACAAAGCACTGCCTGTCGGTGTGCCGCAATTGATGATGGGCTTCACCGCCGATGGCCAGGCTGACGCTGCGATGGTCGCGCAGCGCAATCGGCGCTTGGGCGTCGATACGTCCAGAAACAAGGCGCAGCGGGCCGGTATTCGAATACCGGCACGTGATCCCGGTGCGGATGGCTGGCAGCATGGCAACGTCATTCAAATCACCGATCCAACCGGTGATCACCTGCACCGGCCCGCGGCATCGACACCAGAGAAAACAAACAGTCGCTCCAGCCAGTAGCGGGACGCGCTGGCGTCATGCCTTGCTCAACTGTTCTGGTAAACCGACCCTGCTAATTGCGAGCATGCTGCAGATGTTCAAACCCTACCTTTGCCACGAAGTCAGTAAGGTTCATGACGGTCCCGTTTGCCTCCTAGGTGCCGTCCGCTACGTCCTGTATGACCGCTCATTAGAGCCCGGTTCGCGCTTGTCGGGCGGCAAGCGCGTGCCATTGCGGCGTTAAAAATGCGCTTTGAACAATACGCTCAGCGCATTCTGGTCGGTCGGAAACCCGTGGCTGTCCTCGATCCCATATTTGTCCGACCAGTAATCCCATTCCACACCAGCGTAAAAGCGCTTGGCCGTGTACCCCAGCGCTTTACCGACGTCGTACTTGATCTGCGGGTTGAAGTGAAAACTCTTGGCCACGTAGTTCGAGGTGCCCTTGCGGCCGACGTCATTCACATACCACTCAAGGTACCCGTCAAACAGAATGTCGGAACGGCCCAACGGAAGCGTCATCGCCCAGGTCGGGTTGATCTGCCACTGCCCCGCTGCCTTGCCGGTGATGCCATCGGGCTTGCGATAGTAGGTGTTGAGCGAAAAGCGATCGAACCCTGGCAGCAGCAGGTCCACCGCTGGCCCAAGCAGGTACCGGCGAATGCGCCCCTCGCCACGCTCGTAGGTGGCGGCGATCAGCACATCCTTGATCACGCCGTAGCGCAGGTTCTGCCCGCTGACCTTGCCCAGCGACAGCCGCGGTGAAAACTCCCCGTAATAGGTGTAGCCCTCCTTACCGGACAAGCCGTTCGACCATTTGTTGTCGACGAACAGGAACACATCCCCCCAGGTCCAGCCGCTGGCATGTTCGTAGGTGATGGTTTGCTGGATGTCGTTGCCGGTGCCATCGACCTTGTAGTTGTGGCCGTAGAGGTAACTGAGGCTGTTGTCGCTCCACATCAGCGGAGCGGCCTGGACGGTGGCAGTGGCCAGGCTGCAGAGCGGCAGCAAGCCGTGGCAGAACCAGGCGAGAGGGTTGAGTTTCATGGCTATCCCTTGGGTCGAGGTCGGTGAGGGTTACCGGCAAGGGATAACGGACAGACCTCGTCTCTGGCCACGCAGCAACGCATGGCGCCACCCTTGCCGGGTGCGCGGCATAAAGCCGCCAGAGCAATGTCCCATGCCCGAACTGGGCACTGACCGCTTCTACTCGGGCCTGCCCTTGCAGGGCGCGTGCCAGTAGATCGAATACAGCTGAGAGTGTCGATTGTGGCCAATCAAAGCCAACACTGAATACCATCCACGCTGCCGTTGCAGCACCTTATTGGCGCTGTCAGCCGCCCGGATGCACCGTTGCGGCCCACTGCCCTGCCCCGGCTGCACGCGGCAAGCCGCCATTGGCCCGGAGTGAGCGGCTTGCAAAAGCTGGCACGCTTCTGGCTAAACAGACTTCCGAGTAGAAGCGGTCAGTGCCCGAACCAGGCACGGGACATTGCTCTTGCGCCCCTGACCGGGCGTACATCCGGGTGGATGATTGCACGCGGGCCGTCGGCCCCGGGGCAAGAGAGCAGTGTCAGTCGTGAACGCTCGCCTTTCTCCAGTTGCGTCGCTTCTCCACTCGGGCTTCTCGCCGAGGGGCCGACCAGGGCCCCCGACGGATTTCGAATCGAGGTGGAGAACAATCATGAAAAACCGCTTTGGCTTGACTCAACCGCTTCGCTCGCTGCTGGCAGGGCTCGGTGTGCTGCTGGTGGGCGCGCCTGCGGCCATGGCCGGCGATCAGGTCGTGCTGCTGACCTCCTGGTACGCCCAGGCTGAACAGGGCGGCTTTTACCAGGCCCTGGCCGAAGGTCTGTACGAGAAAGAAGGGCTGGAGGTGACCATCCGCATGGGTGGCCCGCAGGTCAATGGCATGCAGCTGCTGGTCAGCCGGCAAGCCGACTTCATCGTCAACTATGACCTGCAGATCCTCAAGAGCGTGGAGCAAGGCCTGCCGGTAGTGGCGGTGGCCGCGCCGTTTCAGGGTGACCCGCAGGGCTTGATGACCCACGCCGACGTCTCCGGCCTGGACGGGCTGAACAACAAGCAGGTCCTGGTATCGACGTCCGGCCAGCAAACCTGGTGGCCCTGGCTCAAGGGCAAGTACCAGCTGCAGGACAGCCAGGCCCGCCCTTATACCTTCAACCTGCAGCCCTTCCTCGCAGGCGCCGACACCACCCAGCAGGCCTACGCCAGCTCAGAGCTGTTCCAGGCCATCAAGGCTGGCCAACAGCCCAACTTCTTCCTGTTCGCCGATGCGGGTTACCCGCCCTACGGCTCGACCGTCGCCACCCGCCAGGACCTCATCGATCAGCACCCGCAGCGCGTCGCTGCGTTCGTGCGCGCCTCGCTCGAGGGCTGGAAGCGTTATCTGGACAACCCCGCCGCAGGTAATGCGCTGATCAAGCGTGACAACCCCAACATGAGCGATGAACTGCTGGCCTGGGGCGTCTCGACCCTCAAGCAACACCAGTTGCTGACCCGCGGCGACGCGGCACTCCACGGCATTGGCACCATGAGTGACGCGCGCTGGCAGGCGACCCGCGATTTCATGGTCGAGGCTGGCCTGCTTGGCGTTGGCGCGCCCTGGCAGAAGGCCTACACCACACGCTTCGTGCAGGACCTCCATGTGCTGCCCGGCACCAACCAGGCTGCCAGCCGCTGACCCGTTCAGGCACTTGAACCCCTAAGGAACCGAATCATGTTGGTCACCAAACAACCCGTATTGCGTCGCTTCTGGTACGCCCTTCTGCCGATGACCGACCTGGACGACGGGCCAAAGCCCTTCACCCTGCTCGGGGAAGCCCTGGTGCTGTGGAAGCGCCCCGACGGCACGCCGGTCGCCATGCGCGACCGCTGCTGCCACCGCACCGCCAGGCTGTCCAAAGGTTTTGTCAGCGAAGACGGCAACATCGCCTGCGGCTACCATGGCTGGGAGTACGACTGCACGGGCGCCTGCGTGAAGATCCCGCAGAACCCGACAGGGGCAATCCCTGCCGGGGCAGCCGTCAAGGCTTACCATTGCCAGGCACGTTACGGCTATGCCTGGGTGGCCCTGGACGATCCGCTGCAGCCGATCCCCGACTTCCCCGAGGATGGCGCCCCTGGTTACCGGCGCATCTTCCAGTTCTACGAAGAATGGAAAACCAGCCCGCTGCGGGTCATGGAAAATTCATTCGACAACTCGCACTTCTCGTTTGTGCACAAGGCCAATTTCGGTTTGTTCGACCAGCCGCAACCGGCCAGCTACGCGTTCCGCGAAACCGACTACGGTTTCGAAGCCGAGACCCGCGTGCCGGTCCGCAACCCCGAGGCCAGCTTCGCCATCACCGGCAGCCGTGCGCCGATCACCGAGCGCCATCTGGTCAACCGCTATTACCTGCCGTTCTCGCGACGCTTCGGCTGCATGTACCCGGAAAGTGGCATCCATCACATCATCTACAACTGCGCCACACCGATCGATGACGGGCGCCTGATGCTGGTGCAGTGGCTGTACCGCAACGACAGCGAAGCACAGTGCTCGACCCAGGCGCTGATCGACTGGGACGCGGCGATCACCGCCGAGGACCGCGACATTCTCGAGGCCACTGACCCCGACGCCTGCGTCGATACCCGTCGGCGCGTCGAGCTGCACATGCCCTCTGACAAGCCCGGCCTGGTGATCCGCCGGCAATTGCTGGGCTTGCTCGAAGCCCATGGCGAAAGCGAAGTGTTCGCCAGCCATTGAATGCCGTTCAGCGCCCCGGTGCGCCGGGGCCTCTGCCACCGCACATAGCCAAATGGGAACGCGCCCATGTTGATACAGACCCTGTCCGAAGCCGACGCCCGACCACAGGCCCGCGTGCCTGCCGATACCATAAGCGCCGAGACCCCGCTGTTCGCCAACCAGGTGGAAAAGACCTACAGCAATGGCACCCACGCCTTGCGCCGCGTCAGGCTGGCGATCCAGCGCGGCGAGTTCGTCTCGCTGCTGGGGCCCTCCGGTTGCGGCAAAAGCACGTTGTTGAAGATGTTCGCCGGCCTGGAACAACCCTCAGCTGGCCATGTGCGCTGGTGGGGCAAGGACGCCCCCGAGCGCGCCTCGCAGGGCGATGGGACAAGCCAGCGCCTGGCGATGGTGTTCCAGGAAGCTACCTTGATGCCGTGGGCCAGGGTGCAGGACAACGTGCGGCTGCCCCTGGACCTGGCGGGTGTGCCTCGCGCGCAAAGCCAGGCCAGGGTGCAAGCGGCGCTGGAACGGGTTGGCCTGGGTGCATTCGGTGCCGTTTACCCGCGCGAGCTGTCTGGCGGCATGCAGATGCGCGCATCGATTGCCCGCGCACTGGCCACCGAGCCCAACCTGCTGTTGATGGACGAGCCGTTCGGCGCGCTTGACGAATTCACCCGCAACAAGCTCGACAGCGACCTGCGCCGCCTCTGGGCGGAGCGCGACCTGACGGTGGTGTTCGTCACCCATAGCATCTTCGAGGCGGTTTACCTGTCGTCGCGGGTGGTGGTGATGGGCGCCCGCCCCGGTCGGGTCATCGCCGATGTCGCCATCGAGGGGCCGCTGGAGCGCGACGAAGCCTATCGGACTTCACCGGCGTTCATCGCCCAATGTGCCCACCTGTCCCGGCTGCTGGCCCAGGCCAACAGCGAGCATGCCTGAGAACCACGCCATGAACAGACTACCCGCTCCCTGGCTACGCCACCCCGGCGTACTGCGCATCGTTTCACCCTTGCTGGTCGGCGCCGTGCTGCTGAGCCTCTGGCAACTGGCATGCATGGCCTGGCAGGTACCGGCCTACCTGGTGCCTTCCCCGGCGGACATCGGCCGCACCCTGGTCAGCGACGGCCCGCTGTTGCTGGGCGCGCTGTGGATGACCTTGAAGATCACCTTCCTGTCGTTCGCCCTCGCCGTGGTCATCGGCACCCTGGCGGCATTCCTGTTCGTGCAGAGCCGCCTGGTCGAAGCCAGCCTGTTCCCCTACGCCATCCTGCTGCAGGTGACGCCAGTGGTAGCCATTGCGCCGTTGATCATCATCTGGTGCAGCGACACGACACTGGCGCTGGTGATCTGCGCCACCCTGGTGGCGGTGTTTCCGATCATTGCCAATACCGTGCTGGGGCTGCGCAGCGTCAACCCCGGGCTGCTCAACCTGTTCCGCCTCAACCGCGCCAGCCGCTGGCAGGTGCTGCTGCGCCTGCGCATTCCCAGCGCCCTGCTGTGTTTCTTCGCCGGCCTGCGGATTGCCAGCGGCCTGGCCCTGATCGGCGCGGTGGTCGCCGAGTTCGTGGCCGGCACGGGCGGCAGTGGCGCGGGGCTGGCGTACCAGATCCTGCAAGCGGGCTTTCAGCTCAACATCCCGCGGTTGTTCGCCGCCCTGGTGCTGATCGCCCTGACCGGCGTCGCGCTGTTCAGCCTGATGGCCCTGCTGGCTCGCCTGAGCCTGCGCCACTGGCACGAAAGTGAACTGGGTTAAGCCCATGGAGAACCCGATGAAGCATCCAGACAGCTGGCTGATCCGTAACGCCAGCGCCATTCTCACCGGCCTGCGTGGCGCCGCAGCGCGGCATGCCGGGCCCGATATACGCATCACCGAAGGGCGCATTGCGGCCCTAGGCGCCTTGCAACCACAACCCGGCGAGCACGTGCTCGATGCGACCGACTGCGTCGTCTACCCGGGCTGGGTGAACACCCATCACCACCTGTTCCAGTCGCTGCTCAAGGGCATCCCGGCAGGCATTGATCAGAACCTCGGCGCCTGGCTGGGCGCTGTGCCTTATCGTTACCGCGGGCTGTTCGACGAGCACAGCTTGCGCCTGGCCGCGCGCATCGGCCTGGTGGAATTGGCCCGCTCCGGCTGCAGCACGGTCGCCGACCATCATTACCTGTACCTGCCGGGCATGGCGTTCGATAGCGCACAGATCCTGTTCGAGGAAGCCCAGCGGCTGGGCCTGCGCTTCGTGCTGTGTCGCGGCGGCGCGACCCAGGTGCGCCAGGCCGAGGGGCCGACGAGCGCAGGGCCGGAAACCCTTGAGCAATACCTGGACGACGTCGAACGCCTGGTCCGCACCTACCACGACAGCGCTGCCGATGCGTGGCGCCGCGTGGTGATGGCGCCGACCAGTCCGCCCTATTCGATGCCACCCGAACACCTGCGTGAAACGGCCCGCACCGCTCGCAAGCTGGGCATCCGCCTGCACAGCCATCTGAGCGAAACGGTGGAGTACCAGAATGAAGTCCAGCGCCGTCATCGATGCTCGCCCGTGGCCTTCTGCGCCGAACACGAGTGGCTTGGGAGCGACGTCTGGTTCGCTCACCTGGTCAAGCTCGGTAGCGAGGAGATCCAGCTGCTGGGCGCAACCGGCACCGGTATCGCCCACTGCCCGCAGAGCAATGCCCGGTTGGGCAGTGGCATCGCCGATATCGTCGCCCTGGAAGCGGCCGGCGTACCGATTTCGATGGGTGTGGACGGGGCGGCATCAAACGAAGCCTGTGACATGATCAGCGAAACCCATGCCGCCTGGTTGATGCAGCGCGCCAAGGGTGGCGAGCGGGCCTTGCCCGGCTACGCCGGTGGCACAGGCGAAGGCGGCGCGCAGTCTGCCAGCGTTGAAGACGTGGTGCGCTGGGGCACGGCTGGCGGGGCCCAGGTGCTGGGGCTCGAAGCGGTGGGTACCGTGCAGGTCGGCATGGCGGCCGACCTGGCGCTCTACCGGCTCGACCAGCCCCGCTACTTTGGTTTGCATGACTTGGGGATCGCGCCAGTGGTGGGTGGCGGGCGGCCGACCTTGCGTGCATTGCTGGTAGGCGGCCGGTTGCGGGTAGAAAACGACACGCTGCCCGGCATCGACCTCGCCGAACTGGGCCACCAGGCCCGCGAAGCCGTGGTTCGCCTGCAACGGGCGGCGGGGGTAAGGGCATGAGCTGGGTTCCCCTGCAGGTGCGCGCCCTGCGCCTGGAAGCCGAAGATGTGCTGGGTATCGAGCTGGGCGTTGCCGGTGGCGGTCCGCTGCCCTTCAGCTGGGCTGCTGGCGCCCACGTCGATCTGCGCTTGGGCAACGGCTTGGTCCGCCAGTATTCGGTGATCAGCCTGCCCGAGGACGGCCACCTGAACCTGGCGATCAAACGAGAACCCGCTTCGCGGGGCGGTTCGCAATGGCTGCATGAGCAGCTGCGCCTGGGCGCCTGCGTCGAAGTCGGCAAGCCGCGCAACCTGTTTGCCCTGCAGCCAGGCAGCGGCCCGGTGACGTTACTGGCCGCAGGCATCGGCATTACGCCGTTGTTGCCGATGTACCGGCAATGCCAGCAACAGGGCCGTGCGGTGCGCCTGCTGTATTTCACCCGCCACTTGCACAACGCACCGCTTGTCCCGCGTCAAGGGCCGCAACTTGAAGTGTTCCCGGGCCTGCGCGCTGCCCAGATCCAGGCTTACCTGGCTGAGCACCTGCCCGCCTGGCAGCCTGGTGCCAGCGTGTATTGCTGTGGGCCAGCCGGCTTCATGACCGGTGTCGAACAGACCGCCCTGGCCCTCGGCTGGCCTGCCACAGCACTGCACCGCGAGCACTTCAGGCCTGTCGAAGTGCCAGTCCAGGCCGCCGGCGACTGTGTTCTGGTGCTGCAGCGCAGCGGCCTTGAGGTTCAGCTTCGCGCCGCCGAAAGCCTGGTGCAGGCTGCCGCGCGAGCCGGGGTGGAGCTGCCTGTTTCCTGCGGCATGGGCATCTGCGGTGCCTGCGTGTGCCAGGTCGTCGAGGGTGAGCCGTTGCACCGCGACGACTGCCTGAGCGAGGCCCAGCGCAGCAGCGGCGAATGGATCGCACCCTGCGTCTCGGGGGCTCGCAGCGCTCGCCTGGTGCTGGACGCCTGAACCCGCGCAAATGCGCTGATGGCCCGTGCACGCGAGTCCCTTGTGGGAGCACTTTTTACGAAAGGGCCGCCAACACTGCATTCACCATGCTGCTGAAAGTAGCCGGAGAGTCCACGACCCGCGCAGGGGCTTTCACTTGCTCGTCGGCTCGCGTGCCGCGCCGGGCCTGATCGGCAGTGGCCGACAGCTTGACGATGACCACTTCGCGGCGGGGGTTGATGTAGATTTTCTGCCCGAAGCGCCCGCTCGCCTCGACCGAACCATCGCCATCGTTTTTCTGGAACCAGTAATTGCGGTAGCCGTAGCCAGGGCGGACCGGGCCGAGGTTGCCCTGGGCAAAGACCGCCGGGTCTGCGGGCTGGAAGGTGCTGTGCACCGCTTGGTTGAAGCTGTCGCCCTTGGCCTCGCGGGCCAGTTCGCGGCGCACCAGCTCGGCGAAGCGAGCGGTGTCGCGCAGGTTGCAACTGATGCCGCCACTGGCCATCTCGGTGCCCAGCGGGTCGACCTGCACGTAGGCATCGTCCTCGGCGAAACGTGACCACAAGCGCTGCTCGACCAGTTGCGCCCAGTTCAGCCCGGTAATGCGCCGCAATGCCCAGGCCAGCGCTTCCGGCGAGCCGTTCTGGTAGAAGAAAGGTGCGTGGCTGCCCGGGTTCGGCGCCTGCTGCACCTGCTGGAGGAAGCTGTAGATATCCCCGGGCATGCCCTCACCCCGTGGTATCAGCCCGGTGGCGGCAAACAGGCCGAGGTCCGGCGGCATTTGTGCTGGGTATTGCACTGCCACCTGCATGTCGAGGTTGGCCTGCACGGTCGCCTCGCCAAACGGCGTGCCGCTCAGTTCCGGCACGTAATGCGCCAGCGTGCGCTGCGGGTCCAGCGCCCCCTCGGCGATCAGCTGGGCAGCAATCAGGCCGGTGACCGACTTGGTCATCGAGGCCCAGATATGCGGCTGGCCAGGTTGGAAACCTTCTAGATAGCGCTCGTACACCACCTTGCCGCGGTGCAGCACGATCAGCCCGTCGGTGCTGGTCTGCTGCAGGTAATCAGCCAGCGTCAACGGTTGCTCTCCAGCACGCAAGGCCACCTGGTCGAGCGCCGCCCCGCGGCCTTCGGTCAAGGCCAGCGGTTCAGCCGCACGGCCGATGGCACGGGTCGGCGACACCTCGCGGGCATGGCGCATCGACCAGCGCAAGTACGGTGGCTGAAAGGCATTGGCCTGGGTCACACGCGACTCCGGCGCCGGAGGGAAGCCTTGCATCACACCTTGCCCGGGCGATGCTCCCAGTGCCAGGCCGGGAACCAACCCTGCCAGCATCAGGGCAATGCCCGGCAGGTTGGGCGTTGGGTGCTGCAGAGTGCGCTTGGTCATGGTCCTGCTCCTTGGGTGCATCAGAAATTGGCGCCGACGCTGAACGCCACATAGTCACGGTCACCGCGGGTGCCGTAATCGCCATCGAGGTAGTCGGTATAGGCCAGGCTTGCCCAGTACTGGCTGGCCAGGCTGACGTCCACGCCCAGGCTGATGGAACGCGAGCCTTCATTGAAAGCCGAGCCGTCTGCGGGTGAGTAACCCTTGACGTCATGGGCCCAGCCAAGATTCGGGCGAATATCGAGGCCCGGAACAAGGGTCGGGTAGCTCCAGGTTGCACGCAGCCGGTACCCCCACGAAAAGGGCGTCACGAAGCCTTCGCCATTGCAGTCACCCGGGCTTTTCGAGATCGCCTGGCACAGGCTGTTGTCAGCCAATTCACCGTTGCCGTAGGCACCGGAGCGACCGTAGCGCGGGCCGAAGCGCCCCTCCAGCCCGCCGACATAGGTAGCCCCTGCCTCGCCCATCAGCACCAACTGGTTGGCGCCCATGACCTGGCTGAACGTTTGCACTGCCGACACCTGGGCCTGGGTCACCTCCTTGCGCCGGTAGCCGTCGAATGGGGTGTTGTCGGTCGCCGGGCGCAGGCCATCGGCGTTCAGCGGGCTGCGTCCGGGCGCATTGAGCAACGATTGCAATATATCGTTGCCGTTGAGTTGCACCGGCATGTTCGGGCGGTAACTCAGCTCACCTTGCACCGCGGTACCGTTACGCAAGGTGGTGGCGAAGGTCACCCCGTACATGCGGATATCTTCGGGGTATTGCGCCCGGTACTGCGATGTCCCCATGCGCAGTGCACCGGCAAGGGTCTGCCCGTTGCTGGACGCCAGAAAGGCGCCGCAGTTGGCCAGCGCCACGCCGACGTTGCCGCACAGCTGCCTGGCGAAGCCGGTATTGGCGTAGTAGCGGCTGCTGACGGTACCCACGTAGGGGAAGCGGCTGTGGTAGTTGGCGGCGAACACGCCGAATTCGGTATCGAGCGGTTCGACGTACCAGTGCATCGACAAGCCCCATTGGCCACTGTTGCGCGCATCCTGGTCCGCACCTCGGGGCACGCGCACACCCTCCTCCGTGAGCATCACATCGAACGGAGCCAGGGCCTGCGCAACGGCCGGGTTGGTCACCATCTGCCCGCCGACATCGAGGCCCGTGCAGCCCTCAGGCATGAAGTCGTTGCCGGAAAAGAATGTTGCGCAGTTGTCCAGCCGGGTCTGCTCCCAGTCCAGCTGATAGAAGGCGTCGAACGACAACGCCTGGTTGAGGTTCTGTGTCACATACAGCAGGTTGACCGGCGCCAGGGCGTCTTTCACCTCCGAGCCGGGCCGCCGCAGCGCGGCCTGGTTGAACGGGTTGACGACATTCAGCCCGCCCTGGATGAACAGGCTTTCGCCCCAATTGACCACCTGCTTGCCCAGGCGCAGCGAACCGGGCTCACCGTCGATATCGTAGAGGGCATAGGCAAAGGCATCGAGCAGCTCGGCGCCAGCCGTTTTCGCCGATACCTGACGGTTGTGGTCATCGATATCGACTGCCCGCTGATGATGGTCGCGCTGCGCGGTGTCATACCAGTAAGTGCCACGCAGGAACACCCCGACGTTGTCGCGGCGCAGCTCCAGGTCATGGGTGCCCTTGAACACCGCCGAAAACACGTCGCCTGCACGGTAGTTGCGCCGCCCATCGTTGCCGTTGGCCGCCTGCAACTGCTGTTTGTCGGGGTTGGCGGTGCTCACGGCGGTACCGAACGACATGGCCGAGTCGAAACGACCCTGCAACGGCCCAACGTCGAACTGCACGCCCGCAACGGGGGTGGCAAGCAGGCAGCACGCAGCCGCCAGCGGCGCACGGCGCCGGCAGAAAAGAAAGGTTGCGCTCACTCTTAACCTCTTTTGGTTTTATTAGAGAGGGAAATGATGGGTTCAGCGCGGACGCGCCGGCCGCCCAGGCCGGCGGTGTCGGTGACGAGGAGTATCAGGCAGGTTCGCCGGCCCTCACAAATAGCGTCTTCAGATCAACGCCATGCCGATTCGTTATGGCGCGGGGTTGCGCCGTCAAACCGGCAGCAAGCGCTCATAGGCGCTGCGCAGCTTGGCCGGAATGGCAACCGGGCGGCTGCTGCTGCGGTCGACGAACACATGGATGAAGCGGCCGGCCGCGCACGCTTCAGGTTCGCCCTCGACGAACACGGCCAGGGCGTATTGCACCGAACTGTTGCCCAGCCGCTCCACGGCAATGCCCACCTCGATGCGTTGCGGGAAGGCCACGGCGGCGAAATAGTCGCAGGCAGACCCTGCCACGTAGGCCACTACCGGGTCGCGGTGGACATCCAGGCCGGCATGCTCGATCAACCAGGTATTCACGGCGCTGTCGAAAAAACCGTAATAGACAACATTGTTCACATGCCCATACAGGTCGTTGTCGTGCCAGCGCGTGGTGATCGTCTGGAAGTGGCGGTAGGCGCCGCGCAGCGGGCGCTCCCTGGCCATTCAGAACGCCGCCTGGTAGAGGGCCAGGGCATCGGCGAGGCTCACCTTGCGCGGGTTGTTGACCAGCAACCGTTGCTGTTGCAGGGCGTCCTCGGCCAACAGCGGCAGGCTGTTGCGCGGCACGCCAACATCACGCAACCGGTTGGGCAGGCCGCAGCGTGGTGCCAGCTGTTCCAGCTCATCGATGAATTGGCTGCACAGCTGATGGGGGTCGCCAGGCACCAGGCGCTCGCCCAGCAGGGCTGGCGCCAGCGCCGCATAATCGGCAAAGGCTTCGCGCCGGTTGAAACGCATCACATGGGGAAGCACCAAGGCGTTGGCCAGCCCGTGCGGCACGTGGTAGCGCGCCCCCAACGGGTAGGCCAGCGCGTGCACTGCCGCCACCGGCGCGTTGGCGAAAGCCTGCCCGGCCAGGCAGGCACCAAGCAACATGGCCTGGCGCGCCGCCAGGTTGCCACCGTTGTGCACCGCCTGGTCAAGGTTGCCGGCCAGCAGCGTCAACGCTTCGCGGGCCAACAGGCTCGATAGCGGGTTGCGTTTGAACTTGCTGGTGGTGGCCTCGATGGCATGGACCATGGCATCGATACCGGTGGCCGCCGTGATTGCCGGTGGCAGGCCCAAGGTCCGCTCGGCGTCGAGCAGCGCCAGGTCGGGCAACAGCAGCGGGGAGATCACCGCCATCTTGGCCGCCTCGCCCGTGGTGATCACCGCGACCGGGGTGACCTCCGAGCCGGTCCCGGCGGTGGTCGGCACCTGGATCAGCGGCAGGCGCTGGCCCCTGGCCTGGTCGATGCCGTAGACCGCCTCCAGCGGTTGGTCACAGCCCGGGTGTGCCAGCAGCGCCACCAGCTTGGCAACGTCCATCGAGCTGCCACCACCGAAACCGACAATCAATTCCGCACCGATATAGCGCGCCCGCCCGACCGCGGCGAGCACGCAGGCGTGGCTGGGGTCGGCGCTGACTTCGCTGAAAATCGCCACGCTCAGGTGCGCCTGGGTAAAGCCTGGCAACACATCATCGAGCATGCCCAGGTTGACAATGCCCGGGTCGGTTACGATCAGCACGCGGCGCACGCCGCGTTGCCGGCACAGCTGCGCCAGGCGGCCGACGGCGCCGGTTTCGCACAACAGTTGGGGGGTGGTGGCAAAACTGAATGGCTGCATGGGGGTGTTCCTCTTGTTCTTGTGAGTGAACAACGGCGCAAGGTCAGAACGCGAAGTGCGCCTGATCAAGGCTCATCAGGCACTGCGCGCCGCCGCGCAACGCCTCGCAGTGGGCAGTGGCGCGCGGCAGCACCCGCCGCCAGTAGAACGCCGCGGCCTGTATCTTCGCCTGGTAGAAGGCACTGTCCTGGCTGCCGGCGGCCAATGCCGCACTGGCGGTTTCGGCAGCCCGCAGCCACAGGGTGGCCAGCACCACGTAACCGGAGTAAGCGAGAAAATCCACCGACACCGCGCCGATCTCCTGCGGGTCACAGCGGCAGGCGTCTATGATTTCGGCGCTGAGGTTTCGCCATTCCTGCAGGCGCTGGGCAACTGCCTGGGCCATCCCGGCCAGCGCCTCGGCGCGGCAGTTGCTGGTCGCATCGAGCAGCTCATCGATCAGCAGGCGCAACTGCTCGCCGCCATCGCCAAGCAGCTTGCGGCGAATCAGGTCCAGTGCCTGGATACCGTTGGTGCCCTCGTACAGCTGGGTGATACGGCTGTCGCGCATCAGCTGCTCCATGCCCCATTCGCGGATGTAGCCATGCCCGCCGTAGAGCTGTACACCCAGGCTGGCGGCTTCCTGCCCGACATCGGTGAGAAACGCCTTGACGATGGGGATCAGCAAAGCCGCCCTGCGCCCGGCAGACGCCCGCGCCTCAGGCTGTGCGGCGCCGTGCTCCAGGTCCAGTGCCTGGGCGGCAAAAGCCGCCAGCATCCGGCAGCCCTCGCTGAGGGTCTTCTGGGTCAGCAACATACGCCGCACATCCGGGTGACAGATGATCGGGTCGGCCGCGCACTCGGGCGCCACCGCCCCGGCCAGGCTGCGCGACTGCAGGCGCTCGCGAGCATAGGCCAGGCCACCCTGGAACGCCGCCTCGGCAATGCCCAGCCCCTGCAAGCCGACCTGGAAGCGTGCATCGTTCATCATGGTGAACATGCAGGCCAGGCCCTGGTTGGCCTCCCCCACCAGCCAGCCGCGGGCGCCGTCGAAGTTCATCACGCAGGTCGCCGCCCCCTTGATACCCATCTTGTGCTCCAGCGCGCCGCAGGCGACTGCGTTGCGCGCCCCCAGGCCACCGTCATCGCTACATTCGAACTTGGGCACCAGGAACAGGCTGATGCCACGCACCCCGGCCGGCGCATCCGGCAGGCGCGCCAGCACCAGATGGACGATGTTATCGGTCAGGTCCTGGTCGCCGCCGCTGATGAAGATCTTGCTGCCGCTGATGCGGTAGCTGCCATCGCCCTGCGGCTCGGCGCGGGTGCGCAGCAGCGCAAGGTCGGTGCCGGCCTGGGGCTCGGTCAGGCACATGGTGCCGGCCCATTCGCCGCTGACCAGCTTGCTCAGGTAGTCACGCTTGAGCACCGTGCTGCCATGCCGGTGCAAGGCCAGCACGGCGCCCTCGGTCAGGCCGGAATAAATACGGAACGACAGCGACGCGCCCATCAGCATTTCGTGAAAACAGGCCGCGACCATTTGCGGCAGGCCCTGGCCATCGTGCTCCACTGGGCCGGTCATGCCAGCCCAACCCTGCTCCACATAATGCCGGTAGGCCTCGGGGAAGCCATCGGGCGTGCGCACGCCGCCTTGCTCCAGGCGGCAGCCTTGTTCATCACCTTGGCGATTGAGCGGAGCAACCACCTCGCCGGCAAAACGGGCACCTTGTTCAAGGATGCCATCGATGGTTTCGCGGTCCAGTTCATTGCCCAGGCGAGCACAATGCGCCGTCACATCGAACACTTCGTGCAGCACGAAGTGCATGTCACGCAGGGGGGCTCGGTAGTTCATGCGCGGCCCTCACGTACGTCCGCCAGCTGTTTGCCAGCCGCCACCAGATGCACCAGCAACCCGGCTGGCCGCCAGTGTTCGCCGAACAGCCCTTGCAGGCGTTCGAGCCGCGCCAGCACCAGGCTCAAGCCCTGCTGGTCGGCCCAACGCATCGGCCCGCCGACGGCGGCCGGGAAGCCATAGCCGTGCAGGTAGACCCGGTCGATGTCGGCGCTGCTGCTGGCTACAGACGCCTCGAGAATCCTGGCGCCCTCGTTGACCAACGCCAGCAGGCAGCGCTCGCGGATTTCGTCGTCGTCGATCTGGCGCTGGTGCATGCCCAGGTCCTGGGCGACCTTGCGCACCAACGCATCGACCGCGGGGTCATGCTCGGCATCGCGGCTACCCGGGGCGTAACGGTAGTAGCCCTGGCCGCTTTTCTGCCCGAACCGCCCTTGCGCGCACAGGGCGTTGTCGACCTGGGCCAGCGGTGCCTCCATGCCCTTGCCGGCCAGCTGGCGCGCTCGCCACTCCAGGTCGATGCCGATCACGTCATACATGCGAAACGGGCCCATGGCCATGCCGAACGCCTGCAGTGCCTCATCCACCTGCCGTGGCGTTGCGCCTTCGAGCAGCAGCTTGCGCGCCTCGGCCACGTAGCTGGCGAGCATGCGGTTGCCAATGAAGCCTGGGCAATTGCCGGCCACCACCACTTCCTTGCCCATGCGCTGGCCGAGGGCCTGCGCGGCATCGAGCACGGCAGGCGAGGTACGCTCGCCGCGCACGACTTCCAGCAACTTCATGACATGGGCCGGGCTGAAGAAATGCAGCCCCAGCACCTGCTCTGGCCGACGGGTCACCGCAGCGATGGCGTCGATGTCCAGGGCCGAGGTGTTGCTGGCCAGGATGGCGTCGGCCTTGAGCGTCCGGTCCAGCGTACGGAAGATCTCCTGCTTGAGCGCCAGGTTCTCGTACACCGCTTCGATCACCAGGTCCGCCTGCGCGAGGTCGTCAAAGGCGCTGACCTGGCGTACCCGCGCCAGGCAGGCATCGGCCTCGGCCTGGTCGATACGCCCCTTGGCCACCTGCTGGGCCCAGGTCTGCGCGAGCATTGCCAGGCCGGCTTGGGTGGCGCTGGGGTCGTTATCCAGCCACAACACCGCAAGGCCTGCTCGGGCCAGGCTGATGACGATACCGCGGCCCATGGTGCCGGCGCCGATCACCGCCGCCTGCTGAAGGGTGTAGGGAGTACTCACGGGTGACGCTCCTGATGGAGGTTGAGAAGGCATTTGCCTCACCCTAGTCAGGCGCCTACTATTTTTGAAATTTTCATTTTCCATCCCATGTATTTTTCGCATGAATATCGCCAACTTCGATCTCAACCTGCTGCGCGTGCTGGACATGCTGCTGCGTGAACAGAACGTATCGCGTGCTGCCGAGCGCCTGGCGCTGACCCAGCCAACCGTGAGCAATGCCCTGGCGCGCCTGCGCGACCTGCTGGGCGACCCCCTGCTGGTGCGCGTCGGCCGGCACATGCGCCCCACGCCACGGGCCTTGGCCCTGGAAGGCCCGATCCGCGCGGCCCTGCAACAGATCGAGCAGACCCTCGGCGCCGGTGACAGCTTCGATCCACGGCTCAGCCACCGGCAGTTGCGTATCGCCCTCACCGACTTTGCCGAGCAGCTGTGCATGCCCGGCCTGCTGGCCAGCTTGCAAACCCAGGCGCCCCATTTGCGCGTGGACGTGCAGCACCTGGCCCCCAACCTGCCGGTCGAAGCACTCGACCGTGGCGAGCTCGACCTGGTGCTGGGGCGCTTCGATGAGGTGCCCGCCCGTTACGAGCGGCGCCATTGGCGCAGCGAGACCCTGCACGTGGCCGTGCGCCAGGGGCACCCCGACGTGGACGGCGCGCTCGACCTGCAGGCCTTCCTGGCGCTGCGCCACCTGTGGGTGCACGGAGGCCAGACCCGTGGCATGGTCGATCAATGGCTGGCCGAACAGGGCCTGGCCCGGCGCATCGCCTACACCACGCCCAATTACCTGCAAGCGGCGCACCTGGCCGCAAGCTCCGACCTTTGCGTGGTGCTGCCCACCGCCCTGGCGCGGCATTTCGCCCGGCTGCTGCCCTTGCAGGTATTCGACCTGCCCTTTGCCCTGCAGCCGTTCCAGCTGGAGCTGGTGTACCTTGCCCATCGCCAGCACGACCCGGCCCTGGCCTGGCTGGTGGCGCGCATCATGGAGGTTGGCGCCGGCTGAGCCATCGCATGGCGGCATGGGTAGCCATGCAAGAGTGGTATTGGTTGGTTGGCAAGCTCTGTCCTTAGAGTGATCGCCCTCGCAACCACAAGGACCCCGCCCATGCGCCTACGATCACTGCCCTGCCTGCTGGCCCTGGCCCTGCCCTTGGCGGCGCTGGCCGAGGGGCCAGCCAAAGACGCCACCGAACTCACCCGCCAGAGCAATCAGCAATGGCTGCAGCACTTGCCCTTCGCCGACCGCAGCGACTTCGACAATGCCCGCCGGGGCCTGCTCGAAGCTGTCGACCAGCCCGTGGTCAATGCCGATGGCAAGGCCGTCTGGGACCTGCAGCGCTACGCCTTCCTCAACGGCGAGGCACCGGCCACCGTCAACCCCAGCCTGTGGCGCATCGCCCAGCTCAATAGCATTGCCGGTCTGTTCAAGGTCACCGACCGCATCTACCAGGTGCGTGGCCTGGACCTGGCCAACATGACCCTGATCGAAGGTGAGCATGGCCTGATCGTGATGGACCCGCTGCTGTCGGTGGAAACCGCCAGGGCCGGTTTGGCGATGTACTTCCGCCATCGCCCGCAACGGCCGGTGGTTGCGGTGATCTATACCCACCCGCACGTCGACCACTTCGGCGGTGTGCGCGGGGTGATCGACGAGGCGCAGGTCAAAGCCGGCGAGGTGCAGGTGATTGCCCCGCAGGGGTTCTTCGAACATGCCATCAGCGAAAACGTCCTGGCTGGGCCTGCCATGAAGCGCCGCGCCCAGTACATGTATGGCGCACCGCTGCCACGCGGGCCACGCGGCCAGGTGGATGCCGGGCTGGGCAAGGGGGTACCGGCCAACGCGACGGTCAGCCTGATTGCCCCGACCCGGCTGATCGAGCAGCCTTTCGAGACCCTGCGCATCGACGGGGTCGATATCGAATTCCAGCTCACCCCGGGTACCGAAGCGCCCGCCGAGATGAACCTGTGGTTGCCCCAGTTCAAGGCCCTGTGCATGGCCGAGAACGCCTCACACGTGCAGCACAACGTGCTGACCTTGCGCGGCGCCCAGGTGCGCGATGCCAAGGTGTGGGCGCACTACCTGGACCAGTCGCTGTTGCGCTATGGCGAGCAGGCCGAGGTGGTGTTCGCACAGCACCACTGGCCGACCTGGGGTGGCGCCGCGATTCGCGAATACCTGGCCGATCAACGTGACATGTACGCGTTCATCGACAGCCAGACCTTGCGCCTGATCAACCGTGGCCTTGGCCCCACGGAGATTGCCGCAGAACTGACCAGCTTGCCGCCACGGCTGGCCAGCAAATGGTACAGCCGCGACTACTATGGCTCGCTCAGCCACAATGTGCGGGCGGTTTATCAGCGCTACATGGGCTTCTATGACGGCAACCCGGCGACCCTCAACCCGCTGCCGCCGAGCGACGCCGGTGCCCGCTACGTCAAGGCCCTGGGCGGTGCCGAGCGGGTGCTGACCCTGGCGCGTGAGGCCTACGACGCCGGCGACTACCGCTGGGTGGCAGAGCTCACCCGCCACCTGGTGTTCGCCGAGCCCGACAACCGCGCAGCGCGCGAGCTGCAGGCCGACGCCCTGGAGCAACTGGGCTACCAGAGCGAGAACGCCACCTGGCGCAACGCCTACCTGACCGGCGCGCAAGAGCTGCGCAACGGTGTCGCTGCAGCCGCCAGCAAGGGCGGCAGCGCCGACGACCTGGTGCGCGCCCTGACCCCGACGCTGTTCTTCGACTACCTGGGGGTACGCGTGGATGCCGCCAAAGCCGCCGCACAGGACCTGACCATCAACTGGCATTTCACCGACCTGAACCAAGACTACGCCTTGACCCTGCGCAACGGCGTGCTTACCCACCGCGACCTCACGCGCCATGGGCAGGCCGATGTCGAGGTGAACATGAGCAAGGCCACCCTGGACCGCATCGCCCTGAAGCAGACCGGTTTTCTCAAGGAAGCGACCGTGGGCGATATCGACATCAGTGGCGAGCGGGTGAAATTCATGCGGTTCATGGCCGGACTGGACGAAGCGGATGGGCGCTTCAATATCGTTACGCCCTGATCCGCCTGTGGCCGCTCACGCACTCGGCAACCTTGTGTCAGCGCAGCCCTTGGCTGCGCAGTGCGCCGGGTGAAAAGTAAGACGCGCTGGTGCGCACATCGAAGGTGTAGGGCCTTGGCTGTTCGTTGGTCAGGCCCGACAGCTGGTAGCGGCCAGTGCGCAGGTCGTAGATCGCCTCCATGGCGTTGACCAGTGCCTGCCCGGTGACATGGTAGTAACTGTGGGCCTGTGCCGTGCGCCACAACGCTCCCTGGTGATCGAAGAAGTCCGCTTCGACGATGGCCCAGCTGTCCTCGTCCAGGTAATAGCGCCGGCTGGCATAGATATGCCTGGCCCCAGGCTTGAGCGTACCCACCACTTCCCACACCCGATGCAGCTCGTAGCGCGTGGGTTGCGGGTTGACGTGGCCAGGGCCGATCAACGCGGCATATCCGAGCAGCGGCGATGCCAGGCGATAGCTGTTGTACGGTATGTGCAGGGCCTTCTTGCCCACCAGCGTCCACTGGTACAGGTCTGGCGCGCCATTGAACATGTCGCGGCTGTCGGCAGTGCGCAGGCCGGCCGTGCCCGGGGTGATGCTGTCATAGGCCAGCGCCGGGGCACGACGCACCCGCCGCTGGCTGCTGCTGTACAGCCACGACAGGCGTGGCTGCGCCACCTGGTCGAGGGTTTCGTGCAATACCACGGCATCACCGGCCAGGCGCGACGGCGCGGTCATACGGTAGCTCAGGTAATACAGCACATTGCCCGCCTGGCCATCCTGCAGCACGTCGGGGCGGGCGAAGGTCTGCTGCAGGCTGATCGTGGCGTAGCGACCATCGCCACGCGGGGTAATGCTGTCCGAGGCCAGGCTGTAACTGCCGTTGCGTGGCCGGGTAAGGTGATTCCACAACACCTGCAAGCCATTGTCTGGCCGGGGAAAGGCCAGCACGCCAGAAAAACCCTGCACGCCATTGCCATCGTTGACCAGGCGGGCACTCAGGGCATTGTGCCGGGCCCACTCACCCACTTGCGACGGCACCGCGACACTGCGGTGCGAGGGGTACACCGGCAGGCGAAACGACTGCGGGTAGCGCTTGAGCAAGGCCACCTGTCCCGCCGTCAGCTGGTCGCGGTATTGGGTGTAGTTGCTCGCGGTGATCACATACAGCGGCTGCTCATCGGCATAGGGGTCCAGCGGCGTGCCATTGACCGCCAGCGACACCTGCCCTGCTTGCAGCCCACCGCTCCAGGCCGGAATGCGGCCGTCGCTGCTGGCCCCGCGTTCGGCCCCCACCGGCGTCAGGTCAGCACGCAAAGGCGCAGCCCCGACGTGCAGGGCCAGGAGGCTGGCGTTGATGAGCAGAATGCAGCGCAGCAGGTCGGCAGGTTTCATCGGGTTTGCCTCTTTTTGTTGTGTTGTCGCGGCCAGGCTTGCCCTGGCCCGCCCTTTCGGGGTGATACTAGGAGCCGCGCTTCGGACCCCACAAATAACGTGTTCGGATACGTGCCATATCAGTTCGGCATACCTTGGAACCGCTGCAATGACCTTGAAACAGCTCCGCTACCTGATCGCCATTGTCGAAGCTGGCAGCTTCTCGTCGGCCTCGCGCCGGGCCTACATCGCCCAGCCGGCGCTGAGCCGGCAGATCAGCCTGCTTGAAAGTGAACTGGAAATGCAGCTGCTCGACCGCCAGCACGACGGCATTGCCCTGACCGATGCCGGGCGGCAGCTCTACGAAGTTGCCCGGCAGGTGGTGCAAAAGCTCGATTCGGTGAAGGACGAGCTGAAATCCAGCCGCGGCGACCCCAAGGGCCAGGTTGCCATTTCCATCCCGGCCACTGCCGCCGACCTGCTGCTGCCGGAAATCGTCAGGCGTGCCGAACAGCGCTTCCCGGGGGTATCCCTGACGGTGTGGGACGGCCTCAGCCGCGAAGGCGGCCAGGCCATCGAACTGGGCAAGGTAGACTTCGGCGTGGTGCCCAACGCCGAGGAGCTCGACCATGTCGAGGCCGAGCCGATCTTCACCGAGGCGCTGTACTGGGTGGGTGCATCAGCGCCGGGCGCCCCCGACACCATCACCCTGGCTGAAGCCACCGCTACCCGGCTGGTGCTGCCGCCGCGGGCACTGCACTTGCGTCGGCGCATCGAGCAAGCCGCCATGGAAGCCGGCGTGCCACTGAGCGCAGCCTACGAACAGCAATCGGCCCCTGGTATCGCCAGCCTGGTGCGCGCCGGCCTGGCGGCGACCATCAGCAACTGGCCGCCACTGAGTGAGCTGCTCGAACCCACGGCAGCACGGCGTATCGTCGAGCCGCGCATCAGCCGTACCATCGCCTTGGCGCACTCACGGCACAAGCCGCTGTCGTTCGCCGCCGGCTGCCTGCGCGACCTGGTCCGCAGCGTGCTCATCGACCTGGTCAACAGCGGCCGTTGGCGGGGCGAACTGATCGGCAGGGAGGCCGAGCCGCTCGAGTCGGTGCTGGGTGTTCAGCTGGCGGTCTGAGCACGCGCCCGGCTGCCAACGGCATCCGCCTCACACAAGCGCAACAGGGTGCGCTGGGGGTTCAGGGTCGCCAGGCCGACCAACCCGGCCACCAGCAACACCGCGCCGCATACCACGAAGCCTTGGGCATAGCCCGCCGGGTGTGCGGCCCCCGCGCCCTGCACCAGCAAACCGGTCACCACCGGCGCAGCCAACCCGGCCAGCGAGGCGATGCCGTTGCCCATGGCGAGAATGCCACCGCGCTGGGCTGGCGGGGTGAACTCGGCAAGCATCGCCGGGCCAACCGAATACATGACCAAGGCCAGCCCGCCACTGAAGGTCAGCGCCGCAACCCGTACCGCCGTGCTCAGCCCGGGCAGTATCAGCGAAGCCGACAACAGCCCGCCGAGTATCAGGCACACCGCAACGAACACGCCGCGTGCCACCCGCGAAGGGTGGCCACGACGCATGAGGCGCTGGGACAACCAGGCCAGCAGCAGGCTCAGCGGCGTGGTCACGACCACGAACATGACGAAGATGCGCCCGGTCTGCAGCGGGTCGATGCCCAGGCCCACCTGCAGGTAACTGGGCACCCAGGTCAGGGTCAGGGCCAACGACCAGTTGGCGGCGAAGTGGCACAGGTAATTGCCCAACACACTGGGGTCGCTCAACAGTCTGCGATAAGGGACTGTTGCTGCTTCGGCCTGGTGCTGGCTGGCGCGCAGGCGTTCGAGGGTACCTTCCTGACCGAGCCGCCACCACAGCAGGCACCAGACCAGGCCGATCAGCGCAAGGATGATGAAGTTGGTCCGCCAGCCGTAGTGCAGGCTGACCCAGGGGATCATCGCCCCGGCGACCAGCAGCCCCATGGCACTGCCAGCGTGCAGCAGCGCCACCGGCAGGTTGCGCCGGTCGTTGGGGAACCACTTGTACAGCGCATGGGTGGCGACCGGCGAGGCCGGCCCCTCACCGATACCCAGCAGTACGCGGCAGGCGACGATGGCCCACAGTGAGGTGGCGAACAGCATCGGTAACTGGATCAGCGCCCAGAACAGGCCCATGCCCAGCAGCAAGGTGCGGCTGGGGCGGCGGTTGGCCATGAAGCCACCGACCACGGCGGAGAGGGCAAAGAACCAATGCAGGGCGCCGCCGATCAGGCCGAACTCGGTGGCCGTGAGGCCCAGCTCGGCGCTCATCGGCACCGCCACCAGGCCGATCACCACTTTGTCGAGAAAGTTGACCAGCATCAGCAGCGCCAGCAGCGCGGCCACCAGCCAGGCAGTTCGGGGGTTGGGCAGGGAAGAATGCGCAGTCATGGGGAGTACTCTTGTTATTGTTCTGGTGATTGCCAAAAGGGCCGCCGCAGCGGCGGCCCATGGGTCAGGCAGGCATCAGCACGCCTTTGGCGATGGTGTTGCGCTGGATCTCGCTGGTGCCGGTGAGGATACGCATCATCCGCGTGGCACGGAAAATCCATTCCACCGGGTGGCCCTGCATCAAGCCGGCGCCGCCATGCACCTGCACCGCCTTGTCGGCGATGCGGAAGGCGGCCTCGGACACGAACAGCTTGCACATCGGCGCCTGGGTGCGGATATCGCCGCCGGCATCATTCACCTGTGCCGTGGCGTACACCATGCTGCGCGCTGCGTGCAGCTCGGTGGCCATGTCGGCGATCATGTGGTTGACCGCCTGGAACATGGCGATCGGTTGCCCAAACTGCTTGCGGCTGCGCGCATGTTCGATCGACAGGTTCAGGGCCAGCCCGGCCATGCCCAGCAGTGTCGGGCAATGCAGCAGGCGGTTGAGGGTTATGCGCCCCATCGCCAGCTTGAAGCCCTGCCCCGGTTCTCCGATCAGGTTGGCCGCCGGCACCCGCACCTGATCGAGCACGATGTCCGCGTGGGCACCGCCACCGGACATCACCGCATAGTCACTTTCGATTCGCACCCCCGGGGCCTTGAGGTCGACGAAGAACGCCGAAATCCCTTGCGCGCCCTGCCCCGGCCCGGTCACCGCCAGCAACACCGCGAGGTCGGCGTAAGTGGCGCCGGAGATGTACCGCTTGCTGCCGCTCAATACATAGTGGTCACCGTCGCGGCGGGCCTGCGTGGCAATGGCGGTCGCGTCCGAGCCGGCCTCGGCTTCGGTCAGTGCAAAGCACACGGCTTTTTCGGCACGGCACACCGGTTTCAGAAAGGTCTCGACCTGATAGGGGCTTGCCACCTTGAACAGATGGCCGACCCGCGGCGGCCCGGACAGCTCACCCAGTACATGCGGCGCGAGCATGGAGCCGGTGAGCACCGTTGCCTCCTTGACCGCGCACAGGTCGGCCACGTTGAGGCCGGCCCCGCCCATGCTTTCCGGCAGCATGATGGTGTACAAGCCTTGCTCGCTGGAGCGCTTCCACACCTCCTGCAGCACCGCCTGCGGATGCGGGCGCGCCCAGCTCAGCTGCGCCTGGCTTTCCAGCGGGCGAACCTGGTCGCGAACGAAACCCTCGATCGCTTCAATGATCTGCGCAGCCTTTGCACTTGGTTGATACATGTTGATGCTCCCTGGTCAGATACGACGTTCGCTGTGTTGCCAGTAGGTCTCCCGGACCAGGCGGCGCACCACCTTGCCATTGGGGTTTTTTGGCAGTTCGCTGACAAAATCGACGCCGCGCGGCTTCTTGAAACCGGCCAGCGCACGCCCGCACCGTTCGATGAGTTCGGCGGCCTCCAGCTGTGCCCCCGGCTTGAGCACCACCACCGCACGCACCGCTTCGCCCCACTGTGCGTCGGGCACGCCGACCACCGCCACCTCGAACACTTCGGGGAAGCCATGGATCACCTGCTCGACTTCGCTGGGGTACACGTTGAAGCCACCGGAAATGATCATTTCCTTCTTGCGGTCGACGATGAACACGTAGCCCTGGGCATCGACCGTCGCCAGGTCGCCGGTGAGGTAGTAGCCGTCACGCATGACTTCGGCGGTGAGCTCCGGCGCGCGCCAGTAGCCCTGCATGACGTCCGGCCCCTTGACCACGATTTCACCGACCTCGCCAGGCAGCACATCCTCGAATGCCTCGTTGACCACCCGCAGGTCGGTCTCGAAATAGCAACGCCCGCAGGAGGCCAGGCGCTGGTAGTCGCCATCCTCGACCAAATGGTCCTGCTCGGTCAGCACGGTCACCAGCGAGCATGTTTCGCCCGCGCCATAGCCTTGGGCGAGGATCGGCCCAAACAGTTCGATGGCTTTTTTCACCAACGACGGCGCCATGGGTGCGGCGCCGTACATGACCAGCTTCAGGCTGGACAGGTCGAAGCGCTCGACGCCCGGGTAATTGACCAGCCGGTTGATCATCGCCGGGACCAGGAACAGCCGCGTCACCCGTTCACGCTGGATGGTCTCGAGCAACAGGCGATCGTCGTAGCGGTCCAGCAACAGGTTGCAGGCACCCACCGCCAGCAGCGGCATGATCTGCATGCCGCTGGCATGGGTGATCGGCCCGACGTGGGCCATGACGTCCCCCGGCCCGGAGCGCCGCGTGGGGCTGGCAATGCTTTTGCGCACCAGCGCCTTGCGGTTGCCGAACGACAGCATGGCGGCCTTGAGCACCCCCGAACTGCCGGAGGTGTAGTGCAGCACGGCCAGGGCATCGTCGGACGGGTCCAGGTGCAGCGGTGCTTCACTGCCGCGCTCAAGCAGCGCGCCATAGCCCAGGTCGCCGCCCTCACCCTCCAGCACGATCAGCTGGCGCAGCAGCGGCAACTCCGCGCGCCGCGTTGCCAAGGCCGCGGCAAAGCGGGCATCGGTGATCACTGCGACGCTGGAGGAATCTTCCAGTACCCGAACCACTTCATCCACTGACAGCCGCGCATTGATCGGCACCTTGACCATCGCCGCCTTGTACAGCGCGACTTCCGCCTCGACCAGCTCCACGCGGTTGGCGGCGAGGATCGCCACATGCTCGCCCACGCTCACGCCCAACGTAGCCAGCCCTGAGGCCAGGCGGTTGCTGCGGCGTTCCAGCTGGGCGTAGGTCACACGGTTCTGACTGTCGGCCACGGCGATGTGGTCCGGCCAGTAGTGGGCACTGCGGGTGATGATCTTTCCAAGGTTCACGTTGTTGTTCTCGTCGACAGGAAGACATCGACGATGCTAAACAGCCGTGCACAGCCAGGCCTAATACAGGATTCAGATGCCGGCCATATCGATATTAGCTGGCGCTACGCTCCTGCCGACTCGCGCTGCCTGATGTGCTGGCTATGGCCCCTGTACCGCCTTGCCCGCCGGGGCTAGCCAACGCACATTGCCCCGACAATGGGTACTGCACACCCAAGCCAGGGCGGCGCGGGCCGTGGCGCAGAGGCATGAAGATGGCGACCGGGAACAGGCGCGGCGCCAGGCACGACTTTTGTGCAACGAGGAAACAATCTCAAGAACGCCGCATGCCAAGCACGCGCTGGATCTCGACAACCACCTGGCTGGTCGCCTGGGCTATCGTGCCTTCGTTACGGCACAGCATCCAGCCATGCTCCGCCACCACCCGCTCGAACGCATGGGTACAGGCGACCTGTTCATCGAGCTTGTGGATCACCGTGCTGCCCAGCCCACGGGTGCGTGCCGCCGCCCTCGCCCACGACGTATCGGGTGAGGTGACAACCCCGACATGCAGGTCTGGCACCTGCACATTGCGCGTCCGGTTCATGTGCAGAATCTCGGTAAACGGGACTGTGCGGCGAAACGCGGCATCGGAGGGGTACCAGCGATCGATCAGGATGATGCTGTCCGCAGGTTGCCTGGGCAGCACGTGCTGGGTAATCCACGCACGGCTGTCGGCCAGGCGTGCACAGACCTCCAGCTCCAGATCCTTGCTGGGGTTTCTCGCCAGCTGGTTGACCAGCGCCATGGTTTCACCCCGGAAGGGGTCGCTTTTCTTCTCGCAAAGGCGCACCACCTTGCGCTTGTCTGCCCGCAGGGCTTGGGTGATGGCCTCCAGCAGTGTGGTCTTGCCGGTGCCCTTCGGGCCATCTAGCGCAACAAATAGCGGACGTTTCATTCTTCGGTACGGTGGGGAGCGGGTCTGGATAAGGAGATGGCCATGATGCACTGAAAACTGGCCACGGTCTCGCTTGTCGGCCTGATGGCGGTTATCAGGCAGGAGTACAAGTGTACTCCTCCCGTGTTTCGCCTTGATGATGCTCAGATCTGCGCCTGGCCACCGTCCACGAACAGCTCGGCGCCGTTGACGAAGCTGGCATCATCGCTGGCCAGGAACACCGCAGCATTGGCGATTTCTACCGGTTCCCCTACGCGGCCCAGCGGCACCTGTGCTGCAAGGTAATCGAGCAGGCCCTGCTGTTGCGCGGCATCCGGCCCGGCGAGGTCGACCAACCCTGGCGTACGCGTTGCGCCCGGGCTGAGGGTGTTGACCCGAACGGCGCGATCCTTCAGGTCAAGGATCCAGCTACGGGCAAAGGCCCGAACGGCCGCCTTGGAAGCCGAATACACGCTGAATGCCGCCGTGCCGGAGCTGCCGGCCGTGGAGCCGGTCAGGATGATCGACGCGTTCTGCGCCAGCAGCGGCAACGCCTTCTGCACGGTGAACAGCACACCCTTCACGTTACGGTCAAAGGTATCGTCATAGTGGGCTTCGGTAATGTCACCCAAAGGCAGCATGGAACCACCGCCAGCGTTGGCGAACAGCACATCCAGGCGCCCCTTTTCCTGAGCGATGCGGGCGTAGAGTTCGTCCAGTTGCTCCAGCCGGGTGGAGTCGACCGCAATACCGGTGGCATTGCCAACCTGCGCCACAGCCTTGTCCAGCTCAGCCTGGCGACGCCCGGTGATGTAGACATGGGCACCCTCCTCTGCAAAGCGTTTTGCCGTGGCCAGGCCGATGCCGGTGGTGCCGCCGGTGACCAGTGCGATCTTGCCTTCGAGTTTCTTGCTCATGGTGTTTCTCCCGTTGAGATGGTGAGTAGCTGTAGGGAGAAGCGTATCGACTAGTAGGCCTTTTCAAAATAGAATCATTTGAAAGCCATCATTGCAGAAATGAAATGCCAAGAATTCCGGATTTCGAAGGCCTGGCGATGTTCGCCAAAGTGGCCGAAGAAGGCTCATACGCCGGCGCCTCACGCGCCATGGGCGTTTCGGTACCCACCGTATCGCGTGCCGTGGCGCGCCTCGAAGAGCGGCTGGGTGCGCGCCTGTTCAACCGCACCTCGCGCCAGCTCTCACTGACGGAATTCGGCCAGCGCATGGTCGAGCAAGCCAGCGCGCTGTATCGCCAGGCTGAAGAAATGGAAAGCGCGGCCCAGGAACTGTCGTTGCAGCCACGCGGGCTGGTGCGCCTGGCAGTGCCGATGTCCTTCGGCTTGCGTTGGGTTGCGCCGCTGCTGCCCGAACTGCTGGCACACTACCCTGAGCTCGAAATCGACCTGCACCTGTCCGATTCAACCGTCGACCTGGTCGCTGATGGCTTCGATGCCGCCTTGCGCATCGCCGCCCTGCCCGACTCTTCGCTGGTGGCGCGGCGTATCTGTCCGGTCAGCCAGTACCTGGTGGCCGCGCCGTCGTACCTTGCACGCCACGGTCAGCCCACGCACCCGCGCGAACTGGCTGGCCATGCCTGCATGAGCTACGCCTATCGCGCCCGTAGCCAGGTGTGGCGCTTCAACCACGGCGACGGCAGCGAGCAGGACGTGACGCCCCATGGGCCGCTGCGGGTGACCAATGCGGATGCCCTGATCGCTCCCCTGCTGGCAGGCATGGCGATTGCCGAGCTACCGGAATTCATCGCCGCCGAGTACCTGGCCGACGGCCGCCTTGTGCACCTTCTGCCCGAATGGCGGATGACCCAGGGAGGGCTGTACTTCGTGACCCCGTCCGCGCGCACCCGGCCGCGCAAGGTCCAGGCCGTGGCCGAGTTCTTTATCGAGCGGTTGTCGAACCCGCAGTGGCAATTGCAGCCGTCCGGGTAGCGTCGAGACGTTCAGCTGTACTGTGCGTCACTTCTTTCCAGCAAAAAAAGCCACGATCGCGGCTCTTTCTGTTTGGGCTCAAGCGCGCGGAATGCGTGTGTCGCCGGCCAGGATTTCAGGTGGTTGTTTTCCATCCACCATCAGCGCACCACGGCCAGCAGGCTCGCCGCGTCGCTGACTTCGAACTTGCCCGGCGCCTCCACCGCAATGTGCTTGACCACGCCATCGTCAACCAACATGGCATAGCGCTGCGAACGCCGCCCCAGGCCGCGGGCCGAGAGGTCCTGGATCAACCCCAGCGCCTCGCTGAACTCGCCATTGCCGTCGCCGATCATCTTCACCGCGTCGCCTACCTGCAGGCTGTTGCCCCAGGCGTTCATGACGAAGGCGTCATTCACCGAAACACAGAGAATCTCGTCAACGCCGGCCGCGAACAGCTCCGGCGCCGCGGCGACGTAACCGGGGACGTGGCGCTCGGAACAGGTGGGCGTGAAGGCGCCGGGCAAACCGAAGATCACCACCTTCTTCTGCTTGCAGCGCTCACGCACCGGGAACGCATTCGGGCCGATCGGGCAGGCACCCTCGCTGTTGTTGTATTCGTAAAGGGTAATGTCTGGCAGTTGCTCGCCTGGCTTGATCATCGCTGACTCCTGGGTAAGTGGATGGCCGAGCTGGCTATCATGCAGCAATCCATCAGGCCAGGTACATGAGTGGTTGGAGCTGCTTGGAGCAGCGCCAGCTCGGGATGCTCCTTGGCAACCTGTCACTCAGCCGCGCAGCTGATACCAGGTGGTCTTCAGCTGCGAGTACTTGTCGAACGAATGCAGCGACAGGTCGCGGCCGAACCCGGACTGCTTGCCACCGCCAAACGGCACGGTCACATCCAGCGCATCGACGGTGTTCACCGACACCGTACCGGCCTTGAGCGCACGGGCAACCCGGTGCGCGCGATTCAGGTCGTCGCTCCACACCGACGCCGCCAGGCCGTAGAGGCTGTCGTTGGCCAGGCCAATCGCTTCGTCCTCGGTATCGAACGCACTGACCGCCAGCACCGGGCCGAACACCTCGTCCCGGGCCAGGCTCATGCGCTTGTCGACACCGGCGAAGATGGTCGGCTCGATAAAGTTGTCCGAGGTCCCGATGCTCAGACGTTGCCCGCCACAGACCAGCCGCGCACCTTCCTCATGGGCCTGGCCGATGGCCCGGGCAATGCGCGTGGTCTGCTCGGCGTCGACAATGGCACCCGCACGGCTGGCCGGATCCAGCGGGTTGCCTGGCTGCCACTGGCGGGCCTTGGCCTGCAGGCGTTCGATGAACGCGTCATGGATCGAGCGCTGCACATACAACCGCGAGTTGGCCGAGCACACCTCGCCCTGGTTGAAAAAGATGCCAAAGGCAGCCTTCTCCGCCGCCAGGTCCAGGTCCTGACAGTCGGCGAACACCAGGTTCGGGCTCTTGCCGCCACACTCCAGCCACACCTGCTTGAGGTTGGATTGGGCCGAGTACTGCATGAAGTACTTGCCGACCTGGGTAGACCCGGTGAACACCAGGCAATCGACGTCCGGGTGCAGGCCCAGTGCACGCCCAGCCGTTTCGCCAAGGCCCGGGACCACGTTGAGCACGCCTTCCGGCAGGCCGGCCTCCAGCGCCAGCTGGGCCAGGCGCAAGGCCGAAAACGGCGATTGCTCGGCGGGCTTGAGCACCACACTGTTGCCGGCTGCCAGCGCCGGGGCGAGTTTCCAGGCGGCCATGTCGAGCGGGAAGTTCCACGGCACCACCGCGGCTACCACACCCAGCGCTTCGCGGGTGATGGTGGCCAGGGCATTGGCGGCGGTCGGCGCGACCTGGTCGTAGAGCTTGTCGAGCGCCTCGCCATACCAGGCGAAGACATGGGCCGAACCGGGCACGTCGATGTTGTAGGCATCCATCACAGGTTTGCCCATGTTCAGCGAGTCCAGCAGCGCCAGTTCTTCGCGATGGGCCATGATCAGCTCGGCCAGGCGCAGCAGTACCTTCTTGCGCTCGACGGGCGCCATGCGCGGCCAAGGCCCTTGCTCGAACGCCTTGCGCGCCGTGCTGACGGCAAGGTCGACGTCGGCCTGGTCACAGGCAGCGACACGGGCTAGCAGCTGGCGGGTCGCAGGGTTGATGGCGTCGAACGTTGCACCGCTGGCGGCCCCCAGCTGGCGGCCGCCGATCGAGGCCTTGTCTGGCAAGCTAAGCCCTGCCGCGCGCTGTTGCCAGTATCCGAGATCGTACATACACACTCCTGACGACCGTCCGTGCGGTCCGATTGTTATGGGTCTGGCGAACATTCTTGGCCCAGCCACAGGCCCGGCGAAACCAGCTTTTTGTTGCCCCTTGCAGAGGAAAAAACTCGCCAGCGACGGGCGCCAGGGTTTACGCGACCAGCACGCAATGCTCCCCCCAAAGGGTGATTTCGAGGCCTCATCGAGTGTGGGAGCATTCGAGCCGCGCCATCCCAGCCCCACCCCAACTCCCTCACCAGTAGCGAGCCCGTTCGCCTACTGCAGCTTCCTGCATCCCATTTCAGGAGTCAGCCATGCATACAACAACAACTACAGCCCAGCCCCATCACCCTCAGCCTGCGTCAGCCAGCAACCCTGCAGGCCGCTTCAGAAAGTCCATGGGCATGACCGCGCTGGTCCTGTTCGGCCTCGCCTACATGGTCCCGCTTGCCGTCTTCACCACCTATGGCCTGGTCACCCAGATGACCAAGGGTCACCTGCCCATCGCCTACATCCTCACCCTCGCCGCCATGCTGCTGACGGCCTACAGTTACGGCCGCATGGTCCAGGCCCATCCCTATTCCGGTTCCGTCTACACCTACACACGCAAGGCGTTCGGCAGCCACTTCGGCTTTATCGCCGGCTGGACCTTGCTGCTCGACTACATCTTCCTGCCGCTGCTCAGCTATCTGTTGATCGGCATCTACATGTCCGAGTACTTCCCGGCCATCCATGCCTGGGTATGGGTGGCCGGGTCGATCGCTCTGGTGACCTTCCTCAACCTGATCGGCATCGAGTCGATCACCCGGGTCAACTGGGTCCTGGTGGTGGCTCAGCTGGTGTTCATCGTGGTGTTCGTCGCGCTGTCGATTCGCCACATGGACAGCCAGGCCGCGCCGGTGTCGCTGCTGGCGCCGTTCCATCATGAAGGTTTCAGCGTGCCACTGATCATGACCGGCGCGGCGGTGCTGTGCCTGTCGTTCCTCGGCTTCGATGCGGTGTCGACCATGGCCGAGGAAACCAGCAACCCGACCCGGCGCATCCCGCAGGCGATCATGGCGGTGTCGTTGATCGGTGGCCTGCTGTTCCTGGTGGTGTCGTACTTCGCGCAGATGGTGTTCCCCGACTGGGCCAGCTTCGCCGACCCGGATTCGGCGTCGGTAGACGTGATGCGTCGGGTCGGCGGCGAATACCTGGTGACGGCCTTCACCGCGACCTATGTGGCCGGCTGCTTCGCCTCGGCGATGGTGTCCCAGGCCAGCGTATCGCGGGTGCTGTTCGCCATGGGCCGTGATGGCGCGCTGCCGCGGATGTTTGGCCAGCTGGTGACCAGGAAACGCGTGCCGGCGACGGCAATCATGCTGGTCAGCCTGCTGTCGCTGGTGGCGCTGTTCATCACCTTGGATACCGTGGCCAACATGATCAGCTTCGGCGCCCTGTTCGCCTTTTCGGCGGTGAACCTGGCGGTGGTCAAGCACTACCTGGTGGACCAGCAGTTGCGAGGGATGCGCAACTGCCTGCTGTACGGGGCGATCCCGGCGCTCGGCTTCCTTGGCACGATCTGGCTGTGGACCAGCCTGTCGAGCATGTCCTTCACCATTGGCTTGAGCTGGATGGGCGTGGGGTTCCTTTGCCTGCTCGGGTTGACCAAGGCATTTCGGGTGAAGTTGCCGGAATTGCAGATGGCCGATTGAGCGGGTGCCAGGCGCTGCAAAGCTGTCGTCCACCCCCCCTGCCCCCTCGAATGGTATGATCCCTCATTAAACGTTTCAGCATGTTTCATAAGGGACCGCAATGTCTGTTCAGGAATTACCGCCGCTCGCCACGACCAAGGGCAAGGTCGGCAAGATGGAAGCTGCCATGGCGCTGGGCAGCTTCGCCATCGGCACTGGCGAATTCGCCATCATGGGCCTGATGCCCGATATCGCCAGCAACTTGCAACTGAGCGAGCCGCAAGTTGGCCATGCCATCAGCGCCTACGCGCTGGGTGTGGTGGTCGGCGCCCCGACCCTGGCCATCCTCGGTGCCAAGCTGCTGCGCAAGCACATGCTGCTGTGGCTCATGGCGCTGTATGCCATCGGCAACCTGGCCACCGCCTTTGCCCCGTCGTTCACCAGCATGGTGGCCTTCCGCTTCATCAGCGGCCTTCCCCATGGCGCCTACTTCGGCATCGCCGCCGTGGTGGCGTCGAGCATGGTGCCGAGCAACCAGCGCGCCGGCGCCGTGGCGCGGGTGATGATGGGCCTGACCCTGGCGATGCTGCTGGGCAACCCGATGGCAACCTTCCTCGGTCAGTTGTTCGGCTGGCGTTCGGCGTTCATCCTGGTCGGCACCATTGCCCTGTGCACCATCGCCCTGGTCTGGCGATACGTGCCGCAGCCCGACGATGAGCCCCGCAGCGACCCGCGCAAGGAACTGCAAGCCTTTACCCTGCCGCAGGTATGGATGGCCTTGGGCATTGCCGCGATCGGCTTTGCCGGCATGTTCTGCGTATTCAGCTACCTGGCGCCGACCATGCTGCAGGTTACCCAGGTGGCGCCGGAATGGATCCCCTTCGGCCTGGCCGCGTTCGGCGCTGGCGGCATCATCGGCAACATTGCCGGCGGCAAGCTGTTC
This sequence comes from Pseudomonas sp. 382, assembly GCF_002759075.1. Classification (NCBI taxonomy): domain Bacteria; kingdom Pseudomonadati; phylum Pseudomonadota; class Gammaproteobacteria; order Pseudomonadales; family Pseudomonadaceae; genus Pseudomonas; species Pseudomonas sp. 382. The sequence goes on along the minus strand of NZ_PEMX01000003.1, from coordinate 336,215 downwards.
GACCGCCTGCAGTTCCGCGCCGTGGGCATCGTGCTGGTGTGGTCGGCGGCGGTGCTGCTGTTCTTCAGCTTCGCCGCCCAGGCGCTGTGGTCGGTGCTGTTGGGGATCGGCCTGGTCGGCACCATGATCGCCCTGGCCGCGCCGCTGCAGATCCGCCTGATGGACATCGCCCATGAAGCGCCAAGCCTGGCGGCCGCTTCCAACCATGCCGCCTTCAACCTGGCCAACGCTCTGGGCCCCTGGCTCGGCGGCATGGCCATCAGCGCTGGCCTGGGCTGGACCAGCACCGGTTACATCGGTGCTGCAACCGCCTTGGCGGGGTTGCTGATCTACCTGGTGGCACGCCGCATGAAGGGCGGGCACTGAGCCCCTTTACCGGCCTCTTCGCAGGCTTGCCGCGACGGGGCCGGGATCAACGCTGGGTAATAGCCAGCAAACGTTCCAGCGAGACCCTGGTCGACGGCGCCAGTTCGACTTCCTGCGCCGCACTGCCGTGCAATGCCTTGCCCACCATGTACAACGCCGTGACGCAGTGCGGCGGCAGGTAGCCTTCGTTACTCCAGGCATGCAGCTGATAGGCAAAGAACGCCGTTGCCTGGGGTTTGTCGGCGACCATATCCTCGATGCGCGCCAATAGCGTCTCCGAGAGCTCCTCGCGCTCACAGGCCTCCGGGCTTTGCGACAAGGCTTCATTGATGCGCGCAAACAGTTCGCCCGCGCGCGGGCACATCAGCTGCATCGCGCAACTCCTCAACTGCTGTTGTGGCGTAAACGTCAGCGGCATTTTGTCTGGCACTCCCGTCATCCGAAAGAGATAACACGTAAGGGTGGGAGTGTCGTGATATCGAAAAAGTGGCACCGCTGTGAAAAAAAAATTTTGCAGCGGTCAATGGAACGCCTGCGGCGTCGCGAGCTGTGCTCGCGGCTGGTCTTTTTCAGCCCTGTTTAGGTCCGTGCAGCGAAGGTATTTTTCACATTCATCTCACTGCTTGATAACACAGCCTGTGTCATCTTTGCATGGCGCATCTTCTAATTAACGGCGCCCCAACTTTTCATTAACTTTTGTTTCATATGAAACCTGCATTTCGTTAATTGCCCCGCTATCAAACCGCCTGACAATCGCCTCCGCTCCGAGCTGAACGCCAGTCCCTGCGCGCTCCAGGCACGAGCTCAAACCTCGATAACAGCCAATAAACTTTTCAGAGGAAGTTTATGAACGCGCCTGCCCCACACATTAACTTCGACCTTCACGAACATATACTGCTGACCGGCGCCACCGGGTTTCTTGGCGGTTCGGTAACGGCCCAACTGATTGCCAACGGCCGTAGCGCCAACCTGTGTTTCCTGGTGCGCGCCGACAGCTGTGAGCAAGGCCTCGAACGCCTGCGCGACAACCTGCGCCAGCATGGCGTTGCCGAGCGTGACTGCCTGGCCCTGCGCGCCGACCAGATCCTGTGCGGCGACTTCCTCGATACCCGTTGGCTGACAGACGCCACACCCCGGCTGATGCAAATCGATCGGGTGATCAACTGCGCGGCGGTGGCCTCGTTCTCGAAGAACCCGAACATCTGGCCGGTCAATGTCGAAGGCACCTACGCCTTCGCCGAAGTGATGAGCCGCTCGACGCGCCTCAAGCGCTTCCTGCACGTGGGCACGGCGATGAGCTGCGGGCCGCAACGCGAATCGCCGATCAGCGAGTCCTGGGAGTTCCCGGCTGCCGAGCAGCAGTTGGTCGACTACACCGCCTCGAAGGCCGAAATCGAACGACGCATGAGCGAACAACTGCCGCAACTGCCGCTGGTGGTGGCGCGCCCGTCCATCGTGGTGGGCCACCGCACCCTGGGCTGCCAGGCCTCGGCGAGCATCTTCTGGGTGTTCCGCATGGGCTTTGCCCTGGAGAGTTTCACCTGCGAGCTGGACGAACAGATCGATGTGATCCCGGTGGACTACTGCGCCGAGGCGCTGATCGGCCTGACCCTCAAGCCACGCCTGGAGCACAACCTGTACCACATCTCCGCCGGCCATCAGGCCGCTTGCACCTTTGCCGAGATTGACCAGGCCTTTGCCCAGGCCAATGGCGCGGCACCCGTGGGCGAACGTTACCGCAAGGTCGATGTCGATGACCTGAAGAGCCTGGCGCAGGACTTCGAAGCGCGCATCGGCCCGGCCAACCCACGCCTGGTATTGCGCGCCCTGCGCCTGTACAGCGGCTTCGCCGACCTCAACTACCTGTTCGACAACAGCCGTTTGCTTGAAGAAGGCATCGCCGTGCCACCGCGGTTCACCGATTACCTGGATGTATGCGTGAAATCGTCCAGTGGTGTGAGCATCGCCACCCAGATGCAGTGGGATTTCAAGTAAGCCACCCTGCCAAGCATGACCCGGCCCACCGGTGGGGGGGCGGGCATGCCCGCGCCCACCGGTTTAGGCGTTACTGCACGTTGACAAGGTTCGGCGGACGCTGGCCTGCCAAGGCACTCAGCAGGTTGTCCACCGCACAGCGCGCCATGGCCTCCCGCGTCTCATGGGTCGCTGAACCGATATGTGGCGTCGCCACCACATTGTCGAGCTGCAGCAGCGGCGAATCGGCAGCCAACGGCTCGCGCACGAATACGTCCAGCCCTGCCCCGCCAATCCGCTTCTGTTGCAGCGCTTCGATCAAGGCGGTCTCATCCACCACCCGCCCGCGGGCAATGTTCACCAGTATCGCCTCGGGCTTCATCAACCCCAGCTCGCGGGCGCCGATCAGGCCCTCGGTCGTGGCACTGAGCGGCACCGTCAGGCACACATAGTCCGACTCGGTCAGCAACCCATCCAGGCTGCGATAACGCGCCCCATGGCGTGCCTCCACTTCTGGCTTGGCCCGCGAGCTGTGGTACAGCACACGCATGCCGAAGCCGGCCGCGCCACGCCGGGCCAATGCTTCACCAATGCGCCCCATGCCGACGATCCCCAAGGTCTTGCCGTGCACATCGGTGCCGAAGTGCGCCGGCCCCAGGCTGGCCTGCCATTTCCCCGCACGCACCCAACCGGCCAGCTCCACCACCCGCCGCGCGGTGGCCAGGAGCAGTGCGAAGCCGGTATCGGCGGTGGTTTCGGTGAGCACGTCCGGGGTATTGGTCAGCATTACCCCGCGCCGTGTCAGGTCCGCGATGTCATAGTTGTCGACGCCCACCGACACGCTGGCAATCACCTCCAGTTGCGGTGCCAGGTCGAGCAGTTCAGTGTCCAGGCGCAAGCTGGCGCCCAACAGGCCATGCGCCCCGGGTAGCGCATCACGAAGGCGTGCCAGCCCGTCCGCAGCGCGGGTGTCCACCCAGGTGACGTCTACCTGTTCCTCAAGCTTTGCCAGCAAGGCGTCGGACAGGTGCTTGTACAAGACGATGCGTTTTTTCATTGCAGCTTCCTATTGGCTCATGGCCAGGCGTGGGCCGCCGCGCTTGGCCCGGCCCGAGGTCTGTGAGGTTTTTAGTACCGCGGTCAGCGCCACGGCCGTCAGCAGTGCCCCCGACATGAACAGGTAAGAGGCACCCGGGCCGCCAGTGGCGCCGTTCAGGTAGCCAACCAGCCAAGAGCCAGCAAACGAACCCAGCGCGCCCATGCTGTTGATCAGCGCCATGGCCCCGCCGGCCACGTTGCTCGGCAGAATCTCCGGCACGATGGCGAAGAACGGGCCATAGGGTGCGTACATGCAGGCACCGGCAAGCACCAGCAGCGCGTAGGACAGCCAGAAATGCTCGGTGCCCAGCGCGTAGGAGCCATAGAACGCCACGGCGGCGATCAACAGCGGTGGCCAGACGAAACGCTTGCGCTTCTGCAGGCGGTCCGAGGCCCATGACACCCCGACCATGGCCAGCACCGCCGCCATGTACGGCACCGAGGCCAACCAGCCGGCCTCGACGATATCGACATTGGCTGCCTGCTTGAGAATCGACGGGAGCCACAGCACGAAGCCATATATACCGATGCTCCAGCAGAAGTACTGCAACGACAGCACGATCACCTGCGGCGAGCGGAATGCTTCGCGGTAGTTCTTCACCGGCTTGATGCCTTGCTGTTCGGCCGCCAGGGCCTGCTCCAGGCTGGCCTTTTCCCGCTCGCTCAGCCACGTCACCTGGGCCGGCCGGTCATCCACCAGGCGCCACCAGATAAAGGCCCAGAGCACCGCCGGCAGGCCTTCGATGATGAACATCCAGCGCCAGTCGAAGTGCTTGATCAGGTAGCCCGAGACCACCGACATCCACAAGATGGTCACCGGGTTACCCAGCATCAGGAAGGTGTTGGCCCGCGATCGTTCGGCGCGGGTGAACCAGTGGCACAGGTACACCAGCATGGCCGGCATCACCGCCGCTTCCACCACTCCGAGCAGGAAGCGGATGGCAATCAGCAGGTAGACGTTGCTGATCATCCCGGTCAGCGTGGCCAGGCCGCCCCAGAGGATCAGGCTGACGAAGATCAGTTTCTTCACGCTGCGCTTTTCGGCGTAGATCGCGCCGGGCACCTGGAAGAAGAAGTACCCCAGGAAGAACAGCGCACCCAGCAGCGAAGACAGCACGGGGGTGATTTTCAGGTCGTCGGCCATGCCCGAGGCCGCGGCGAAGCCGTAGTTGGCGCGGTCCAGGTAGGCCAGGCTGTAGGTGATGAAGACGATCGGGATGATGTACCACCAGCGACGTGGTGAGAGGCGAGTCGATTGCATGAAACGTTCTCCTGAGCTTGTTGTTTTTGTCGCAACAGGGCCGGCATGCCGGCGTTCAGCGGTTCAGGCACTTCTGCGCAGTTCGTGCGCTTGCAATTGGTGGCGGTGTGGCAGGCCTTCCATGTCGCCACGTGATTGCACGGCGCGGCTGCCGCACCAGTTGCCGCGCGCCACCGCGTCGGCCAGCGGGCGGCCTTCGAGCAGCGCGCTGACCACGCCGACGGCAAAGGCATCGCCGGCGCCCACGGTGTCCACCACCTTGGCCACCGGCACCGGGGCAACCTGCCCTGCGCCATGGCCAGTGCGGTAATAGGCACCCGCATCGCCAAGCTTGATCACCACGTGCTCCACCCCCTGGTCGAGGTAGAAGGCAGCGATGTCGGCGGGTGTCTGCCGGCCGGTCAGCAAACGGCCTTCTTCCAGGCCCGGCAGCACCCAGTGGGCCTTCACGGCCAGGGCGTTGATCTCACGGATCATGGTCGTGCGGTCAGGCCACAGTGACGGGCGCAGGTTCGGGTCGAAGGACACGCTGCGCCCGGCCTCGCGCATGCCCTCGACCAGAGCATGGGACAGTGCCCGGCAACTGGCCGACAGCGCGGGCGGAATGCCGGTGGCATGCAGGTGGCGGGCCTGCAGCAATGCCGGGTCGAGCAGCGCAGTGGAGAGGCGGCTGGCGGCGGAGTCGCTGCGAAAGTACTCCACAACCGGGTCACTGCCATCATCGCAGCGGCTTTTCAGCTGAAAGCCCGTCGGGCGGCTGCCATCGACTTCGACGCGGCTGCAATCCAGGCCTTCCTCGCGCAGGCTGGCCAGCACGAAGCGCCCCAGCGAGTCATCGCCCACGCGGCTCAGCCAGCGCACGCGAAAGCCCAGCCGGGCCAGACCGATGGCCACGTTGCTGTCGGCGCCGGCAATGCGCTTGCCAAAGCGGCCCACACTGGCCAGGTCGCCGGGCTGTTCGGCAACGAACATGGCCATGGTTTCACCGAAACACAGCACGTCATGTTCAAGCATGGCTCACCTCCTCGCCCAGCCCCAGCCTAGCCAGGTTGTGCACCTGGGCGCGGGTCAACGCCAGCAGGTCATCACCAACCAGCGGGTATTCGACCGCACGCACCAGCCCGGGGCTGAATTCATCGAACAGCGCCTCCCAGGCCAACAGGTCGGCCGCCTTTGGCGGTACGGCGTGCAAGCGGCCATCTGCGCCTGGCAGCACCGCCTTGCAGTGCACGTAGCGTACCCAGCGGCCGAGCTGGCGAGCGGCCTGCAGCGCGGACTCGCCCTGCCATTGCCAGTTGCCGATGTCGAAGGTCATGCCCAGCGGCAAGGCCCAACCTTGTGCGTGCTGGAAGAACCGCAGCAGCGGCTCGATGCGCCCGCCTTGTGCGGTCTGGTCATTTTCCACCAGTAATACAGGGTTACCCTCGCGCAGCAGCGGCTGCAAGGCAGCGACATCGCATTGCTCATGGTAATGCCCAAGCGAGACCTTCAGCGCCACGGCGCCCAGGGCCTTGGCCAGCGCCAGCTTCGCCGGCAGCTCCGGGGCTGGCTCGCCTTGCGCCGTCCACAGCTCCAGCGGCGAGGAGTACAGGCACTCAAGGCCCGAGGCAGCGATCGCTGCCGCAAGCGCGGCCGTGTCGGGAGCCTCGTCGAACAACTCTTCGCGCAGTTCGATGCGAGTGACGCCAGCAGCCGCCAGCAGTTCGATGAAGCCCATCTGGCCACGCTGCCGCACAAGGCTGGCGCCGTAGCTCGAGAGGCTGATGGAAACGGGGTTCTCATGCATTGTTGTTGTCCTTATGAAACCGGTTTCATTTTTGATTGCAGCCCTGCGGGCAGCCTGGCTGCCCGCAGTTATCCCTGTGCTTGAGTGGAACCTCGGGTGATCAGCTGCGCCTTGAAATCGATGCGTCGCGGCGCATCGCCACTGCCGCGCAGGCGCTCGAGCAGGCACTCGAACGCGGCCACGCCAATGCGCTCGGTAGGCTGGGCCAGGGCAGTGATGCCGCTGCCGACCAGCGGGTACCAGTCCAGTTCGTCGAGGGCAATCAGGCCCACGTCGCTGAACAGCTTGCAGCCTGAATCGTGCAACACCCGGGTAACCGCCAAGGTGGCCACGCCGTTGAAGGTGAAGATCGCCTGCGGGCCGTGGCCCTTGCTGGCCAGGAAGGCACCGAGCTTGGCCGGCAGGCCGGTATCGACCTCCAGCAGCTGCTGGCGCATGCCGTTGCGGTTGCTGATCGACGCGGTGAAGGCTTGCACCCGCTCCAGGCGCGAGCTGGTGCCATCGAGCGGTTCGGTGACCGCGAGAATGTCGCGGTAGCCTTGGGCCTGCAGGTGGTCCAGGGCCTGTTCGACGGCATCGGCGTTGTCCAGGCCGACCAGGTCGACCTTCAGCTCGGGGAGTTGCCGGTCGACCAGTACCATGGGGATGTCGCGCTGCAGGTTGAGCAGTTCGCCGGGGTGGCGGCCGAGGGTGTTCACGATCAGCCCTTCGACGTTGTACGACTGCAGGGCCGTCAGGTGATGGCGCTCCTGCTCGTCGTCACGGTTGGTGTTGCACACCACCAGGCTGTAACCGTGCTGGCGGCAGGCGGTTTCCACGCCATGCATCACGGCCACTGAATAGGGATTGAGGATATCGGCCACGAGCATGCCGATCAGACGCGTCTGGCCACGCTTGAGGCCGCGGGCCATCTGGTTGGGCCGGTAGCCCAGGCGCTCGATGACCTGCTCCAGGCGCTTGGCGGTCGCCTCAGCCAGCAGCTGGCGATCGCCGCCGATGTAGCGCGAGACCGTGGCCTTGGAGACCCCGGCCACACGTGCCACTTCACTGATAGTCACCCGCTCGCGGGGACTGGAGGGTGAATCGGTCATTGCGGGTCCCTTGTGATTGTTGTCGGTGACAGCGAATGAAACCGGTTTCAATACAGCAAAACCTTGCGCGTTCGTCAACCTGCCTTTTTGGGGAGTGTCACAGGGAGAATGAGGTAAAGCAACAGGTATGCTTCTTAACTTCTTGATCTTTATGAATATTAAATAGGAAAAACTTGTGGGAGCGGGCTTGCCCGCGAAGCAGGCAAATCGGTGTATGGCACCGGCTTCGCCGGTGTTCGCGGGCAAGCCCGCTCCCACGGTGGTTTTCTGCTGGGCTCAGCGGAGAGGTTTCACATCAGCGGCGCTGACCGGGCTGCCCTGGTTACCCCAGCTGCTACGAATGAAATTGACCACATCCGCCACTTCCTGGTCACTCAGGCGCCAGCCGAATGGCGGCATGCTGAAGTTCGACGGCGCCGTCTGCGTGGCCGGCACGGTCGCGCCCGCCAGCACCACATGGATCAGCGAGGTGGCATCGGCCGTCTGCACGACCGGGTTGCCGGCCAGCGCCGGGAACACCCGGCTGTAGCCATGGCCATCGGTGCGGTGGCACGCTGCGCAGTTGTCGATGTACACCGACGCCCCCGGCTTGCTGTCATCGCCCTGCCACAAGGCCTCGGCCACCTGCTTGTCATACACGTGCGGCGTGTCGTTCGGATCGCCTGGCGGCAAGGTCTTCAGGTACCGGGCGATGGCGGTCAGGTCGGCATCGCTCAGGTGCTGCATGCTGTGCTCGACCACATCGCTCATGCCACCGAACACTGCGCTGCGGTCACTGCGTCCAGTCTTGAGGAACTGCACCAGCTGCGCCTCGCTCCAGTTGCCCAGGCCGTCCTTGTGGTCGCCCCGCAGGTTCTTGGCGATCCAGCCCTCCAGCGGCGCACTGCCGGCCAGGAACTGCTCGCCATCCGCAGGGCTTAGGGCCTCCTCCTGCATTGTCAGGGCGCGCGGGGTGTGGCAGGCGCCACAGTGGCCCAGGCCTTCGACCAGGTAGGCGCCACGGCTGACCACCGGGTCCGCACCCGCCGGCGCCTGCCAGGCCTTGATCTCGGGGGCGAACAGCCCGCGCCAGATCGACAGCGGCCAGCGCATGCTCAGCGGCCACGGTATATCGGTCGGTTTGTTGGGCTGCGCCACCGGTTCGACGCCTTGCATGAAGTACGCATACAGCGCCTGCATGTCGTCGTCGCTGACCCGCGCATAGGACGGGTACGGCATCGCCGGGTACAAGGTACTGCCGTCCTTGGCAATGCCTTGACGCACGGCCCGGTCGAAGTCGGCGAAGCTGTACTGGCCGATGCCGCTGGCGTCCGGGGTGATGTTGGTGGAGTACACCGTGCCGATCGGGGTTTCCATCGGCAGCCCGCCGGCAAAGGGCTTGCCGCCCTTGGCGGTGTGGCAGGCCACGCAGTCACCGGCGCGGGCCAGATATTCCCCTTGCCTCACCAGGGCCTCGTCGGCCTGGGTGGCAGTGGCAGCGCCCAGCAGCAGGGTGGCGATCAACAGGTTCTTCATGTTCATCGCTCCTCAAGCCTGGACCAGCGGGCCGGGGTTCTTCAGGTACTGCTCGCGGATCGCCCGGGCCGACCAATAGGTCAGCGCCGCCACCAGGCCAGTGGGGTTGTAGCCCAGGCCCTGAGGGAATGCCGAAGCACCGGGGACGAACACGTTGTGCACGTCCCAGCTCTGCAGGTAGCGGTTCAGCGCGCTGGTCTTCGGGTCGTTGCCCATGATCGCGCCGCCGTTGAGGTGGGTGGTCTGGTAGTTGGCGGTGTTGAAGTGTTCCTTGACCTTCTTGCCAAGCACGGCGATCGACTTTGGGTTCATCGCCTGGGCGATCTTGCTCAGCTTGTCGACCATGAACTGGTTCATCCTGATGTCGTTTTCCTGCCAGTCGAAGGTCATGCGCAGCAACGGCTGGCCGTAGGCGTCGCGGTAGGTGGGGTCGAGGTCGAGGTAGTTGCCGCGGTACGACTGGTGCGCACCGTGGGCGTCCATCGACACCTGGTGGGTGTAGTAGTCGGCCGTGGCCTTTTTCCAGGCGCTGCCCCAGGCCGGGGTGCCCGGTGGCGTGCCGCCTCCGGCTATAGGCCGGGTGCCGGCCTGGTTCACCCACATCGGCGAGCCGCCGACGAAGCCATGCGGGCCATGGTCGAAGTTGTCGGCGTTGAAGTCGTCGATGGCCACGCCGTTGCCGCCGGCACCGATGAAGTTGTTGGTGTAGGTGTCCTTGTCGAAGAACGCCTTGACCGTGCCCATGTTCTGGTAGGCGAAGTTGCGCCCGACCACGCCTTCGTTCTTGATCGGGTCGTAAGGCTTGCCGATGCCGGACAGCAGCATCAGGCGCACGTTGTTGAACTGGAAGGCGGCGAGGATGACGATGTCCGCTGGCTGCTCCACTTCGCGGCCCTGGGCGTCGATGTAGGTCACGCCGGTTGCCTTGCGCTTGCTGTCGTCGAGGTTCACCCGCAGCACATGGGCGTTGGCGCGCAACTCGAAATTCGGCACCTGGCGCAGGGCCGGCAGGATGTTCACGTTCGGCGAAGCCTTGGAGTACATGTAGCAGACGTAGCCGCTGCAGAACCCGCAGAAGTTGCACGGCCCCATCTGCGCGCCGTACGGGTTGGTGTACGGCCCGGAGGTGTTGGCCGACGGCAGGTTGTAGGGCCTGTAGCCGAGGCTGGCGGCGGCCTGTTCGAACAGCTTGGCCGATACCACGTTCTTCTGCGCCGGCAGTGGGAACGGGCTGGAACGGTCAGGCGCGTAGGGGTTGCCGCCCTTCCCTTCGCCCACCAGCTTGCCATTGACGGTCCAGGCCTGGCCCGAGGTGCCGAACACCTTCTCGGCGAAATCGAAGTGCGGCTCGAGTTCTTCGTAGCTGACGCCGAAGTCCTGGATGGTCATGTCTTCGGGAATGAAGCGCTTGCCGTAGCGTTCCTCGTAATGGCTGCGCATGCGCAACTCCATCGGGTCGACCCGAAAGTGCACGCCTGACCAGTGCAGGCCCGCGCCACCGACGCCCTTGCCCGGCAGGAAGGCGCCAAGCTGGCGGTTGGGCAGCGCGACATCGTTGACGCTGTGGCGGATGGTCACCGTCTCAAGAACAAAGTGTTCGCCTAAGTACTTGCTTGCCCATGGGCCGCGCAGGCGGCCCATGTTCCGCAGCGTGCCGGCTGGGCCGGCGCGCTGCTTCCCTCCCCTGACCAGAGTGTTTTATGCCTGAAATCCTCAATGACCTTTCGCTGGCCGAGCTGGCCGCACCGATCGACGGTGGCAGTGGCGAAGACTTGAGCTTCTCCGCCTTGTTCGACCAGATCAAGGAGGCGCGCCGGGCAGACCCTGACTACCTGACCCAGGGCGACTGGCAGACCGACCTGAAAACCGCCGACTGGGAACAGGTCATCGCCCTTTCGGCCCAGGGGCTGGCGCAACAGAGCAAGGACCTGATGCTGGTCGCCTGGCTCTGTGAAGGCCTGGCCCAACGCGAGCATTTCGAAGGCATCAGTTTCGGCCTGGAGCTGACAGAACGCATCCTCGACACGTTTTGGGACAGCGTCTATCCGTCGCTCGAAGACGGCCTGGAGGAGCGCGCCGCGCGACTTTCCTGGCTCAAGACCACGCTCACCGACATTGCCGGTGGCTTGCCCATTACCCAGGGGCAGAATTTTGGCGTGCTGCGCTATGACGAATCACGCCATGTAGAAAACCTCGCCTTGCAGAACCCCAAGGCGATGCAGACCGCGCTGAACGAAGGCAAGATCAACGCCGAGATCTTCCAGCGCTCGGTCGCCCTCAGCGATACCGAGCACTTGCGCGCCAAGGCCTTGCAGATTGCCGCCAGCCTGCAGGCCTGCAACCGCTTGCAGGCCAGCACCGACCGCCTGTTCGGCCACGAAGCTCCAAGCTTCGCCAGCCTAGCCGACATGCTGTCGCGTGCCAGCCATCTGGCGGAAAAACTGCTCAAGGACCGCGGCGTCGAACTGCACCCGGTTGTCACCCCGGCCGCAGAACCCGTCGCCACCGTTGCCCCCTCCAGCGAAGCAGGTGAACCGATGAACACGTCCGTCCAGGCCACCGCGCCTGCGCCCATGCGCACCACGCCCCTGACCCGCGACGAGGCCTTCACCATGCTCGCGGGCATTGCCCAGTTCTTCAAGCACAGCGAGCCGCAAAGCCCCGTGCCCTACCTGATAGAACGCGCCATCAAGTGGGGCAACATGCCGCTGGAAGGCTGGCTGAGCGACGTGATCAAGGACAGCAATGTGGTGGACAACATCCGCGATGTGCTTGGCACCCGCGAGCCAAGGTCCTGATCCTGTGCAAGGCTTACGGGCCTCTTCGCGGGCAAGCCCGCTCCCACAGGGACCGCACATAGTCTGAAACCTGTGCAGTACGTGTGGGAGCGGGCTTGTCCCGCGAAGAGGCCGGCACAGCCAGCATAAATACTGCTACCTTGAGCGCTCTTCACTGCCAAGGACCGCCCCATGTTGCACACTCCCCCCGGCTTCATCCGCGTCCGTGGCGCCCGCGAGCACAACCTCAAGAACATCGACGTCGACATCCCCCGTGACGCCCTGGTGGTGTTCACCGGGGTGTCCGGCTCGGGCAAGTCTTCGCTGGCCTTCTCCACCCTCTACGCCGAGGCCCAACGCCGCTACTTCGAATCGGTCGCCCCCTATGCCCGGCGCCTGATCGACCAGGTCGGCGTGCCGGATGTCGATGCCATCGAAGGCCTGCCCCCGGCCGTGGCCCTGCAGCAGCAACGCGGCACGCCCAGCGCGCGCTCGTCGGTGGGCAGCGTCACCACCCTGTCCAGCTCGATCCGCATGCTCTACTCCCGCGCCGGCAGCTACCCGGCCGGGCAGCCGATGCTGTACGCCGAGGACTTTTCGCCCAATACCCCGCAAGGCGCCTGCCCCGAGTGCCATGGGCTGGGGCGTGTATATGAGGTGACCGAGGCGACCATGGTCCCCGACCCGTCGCTGACTATCCGCGAGCGCGCCGTGGCGGCGTGGCCGATGGCCTGGCAGGGGCAGAACCTGCGCGACATCCTGGTGACCCTGGGCTATGACGTCGACATCCCCTGGCGCGACTTGCCACAGGCACAGCGCGACTGGATCCTCTATACCGAGGAGACACCGACGGTACCGGTGTACGCCGGCCTGACACCGGCACAGACCCGCGCCGCACTCAAGCGCAAGCTCGAACCGAGCTACCAGGGCACCTTCAGTGGTGCCCGGCGCTACGTGCTGCATACCTTCATGCACTCGCAGAGCGCACAGATGCGCAAGCGCGTGTCGCAGTACATGCGCCCCAGCCCGTGCCCGCTGTGCCAGGGCAAGCGACTCAAGCGTGCGGCGCTGGAGGTGACCTTCGCCGGCCGCGACATTGGTGAGCTGTCGCGGCTGCCGTTGCAGGCATTGGCCGAGGTGTTCCGCCAGGTTGCAGCGCCGGGCTACCTGGAGCAGCACGACGACAACCTGACCCTGGAAAAGCGCCTGGCCGCACAACGCATCGCTCATGAACTGCTGGAACGTATCGACACCCTGATCGACCTGGGCCTGGGTTACCTGGCACTGGAACGCAGCACGCCGACGCTGTCGTTCGGCGAGCTGCAACGCCTGCGCCTGGCCACCCAGCTCAACTCGCAGCTGTTTGGCGTGATCTACGTCCTCGACGAGCCTTCCGCCGGCCTGCACCCGGCCGACAGCGAAGCGCTGTTCGATGCCTTGCAGCGGCTCAAAAAGGCGGGCAACTCGGTGTATGTAGTGGAGCATGACCTGGACACCATGCGCCGCGCCGACTGGCTGGTGGACGTCGGCCCCGCTGCCGGCGAGCATGGCGGGCAGATTCTCTACAGTGGCCCGCCAGCCGGCCTGGCACAGGTCGAAGCCTCGCGCACTGCCGCCTACCTGTTCACCGAGCAGCAGCGCCATGCGCGCACGCCACGCCAGCCACACGACTGGCTGGTGCTGGAAGGCATTACCCGCAACAACCTCGACAATCTCAGCGCCCGCTTTCCAGTGGGCTGCTTCACCTCGGTCACCGGCATTTCCGGTTCGGGCAAGTCGAGCCTGGTCAGCCAGGCTCTGCTGGAGCTGGTCGGCGCCCACCTCGGTCATGCCGGGCAGAAGGCCGAGGCTGACGAACAAAGCCTTGAAGACGAACCCGAGCAGTACAGTGCCGGGCGTGTGACTGCCGGGCTCGACAGCATCAAGCGGCTGGTGCAGGTGGACCAGAAGCCGATCGGCCGCACGCCACGCTCCAACCTGGCAACCTACACCGGGCTGTTCGATCATGTGCGCAAGCTGTTCGCCGCCACCGAACAGGCCAAGGCCCGCGGTTTCGATGCCGGGCGTTTCTCGTTCAACGTGGCCAAGGGCCGTTGCGAGAACTGCGAGGGCGAGGGCTTCGTCAGCGTCGAACTGCTGTTCATGCCCAGCGTCTACGCGCCCTGCCCGGTCTGCCACGGCGCTCGATACAACCCCGAGACGCTGGCGGTGAGCTGGCAAGGCATGAACATCGCCCAAGTGCTGCAACTGACAGTCGAGCAGGCGCTAGAGGTGTTCGCCGAGCAGCCGGCGGCGCGGCGTTGCCTGCAGGTGCTGCAGGATATCGGCCTGGGCTACCTGCGCCTGGGGCAACCGGCTACCGAACTGTCCGGTGGCGAGGCGCAGCGGATCAAGCTGGCCACCGAGCTGCAGCGCGTGGCCCGTGGGGCGACCTTGTACGTGCTGGACGAACCGACCAACGGGCTGCACCCGCAGGATATCGACCGCTTGCTGGTGCAGCTCAATCGGTTGGTCGAGGCCGGGCACAGCGTGGTGGTGGTCGAGCATGACATGCGTGTGGTAGCGCAGAGTGACTGGGTGATCGACATCGGGCCGGGGGCTGGAGAAGCCGGCGGTCGGGTGGTGGTCAGCGGTACCCCGCAGGCGGTGGCTGGGTGTGGGGAGAGTCGTACTGCCGAGTTTCTGGCTCGAGCCTTGTAGCGCCAGAGCCGGCCTCTTCGCGGGCACGCCCGCTCCCACAGGGATGGTGTGGATCCTGTGGCAGCGGGCGTGCCCGCGAAGAGGTCGGCGCAGGAGAAAAATTCCTTCCTATACTCCCCTTGGCATCCTTGCATGCCGACTGCCCAAAAATCGCGATACCTCACATAACAACAACCGAGGTGGCAAATGGTCTGGCAGCAAATCTACGACCCGTTCGCAAGCCCCGTGCTCTCGACGCTGATGGCCGCCGTACCGGTGGTGGTGATGCTGGCGGCATTGGCCTTCTTCCACATCAAAGCGCACATCGCTGCCCTGCTCGCCCTGGGCTCGGCGCTGCTGATCTCGATCTTCGCCTTCGGCATGCCGGCCAGCATGGCAGGCTCGGCGGCGTTGTACGGCGCGGCCAACGGCCTGCTGCCGATCGGCTGGATCGTGCTCAACATCATCTTCCTGCACCGGCTGACCACCGAGAACGGCTCGTTCAAGGTGCTGCAGGATTCGCTGGCGCGCATCACCGACGACCGCCGCCTGCAACTGCTGCTGATCGCCTTCTGCTTCGGTGCCTTCTTCGAGGGGGCGGCCGGCTTCGGCACGCCAGTGGCGGTGACCGGGGCGATCCTCATCGGCCTGGGCTTCTCGCCGCTGGCCGCGTCCGGGCTGGCGTTGATCGCTAACACTGCGCCGGTGGCATTCGGCGCGCTCGGCACGCCGATCATCACCCTGGCCAAGGTTACCGGGCTGGATGAAATGGAGCTGTCGGCCATGGTCGGTCGGCAACTGCCCTTCTTCTCGGTGATCGTGCCGTTCTGGCTGATCTGGGCCTTTGCCGGCTGGCGCAAGATGCTCGAAGTATGGCCGGCGATCCTGGTGGCCGGGGTGACGTTCGCAGTGCCGCAGTACCTGGTGTCGAACTTCCACGGGCCGATGCTGGTGGACGTGATCGCCGCACTGATCTCCATGGCCTGCCTCACCGGCTTCCTGCGGGTGTGGAAGCCGGCCAGCGTGCATACCTCGGCGGCGCTCACCGGGCGGGTCGACAATTCCAAGGTCGAAGACGACGGCAAGGCCGCTGCCGCGACGACCTTTGCCCAGAGCGGGCAGCGCAGCGTGTTCAAGGCCTGGTTGCCCTGGATCATCCTGACCGTGTTCGTGTTCGCCTGGGGCACGGCAGGCTTCAAGAACCTGTTCGACACCCGCCCGGCACTCGACCCGGCCAGCGGCACGGCAATGCTCGACCCGCAGGGCAAGCCGCTGCGTGAAGCCAACCCGGTGTTCGCCCCGGTGTTCACCTTCGACTCGATCCACCAGCAGATCGAGAAAGTGCCACCCGTAGTGCCCGCGCCGAAGAAAGAAGACGCCCAGTACAAGTTCACCTGGTTTACCGCCACCGGCAGCGGCATCTTTCTCGCGGCCATCCTCGGCGGATTGCTGATGGGTTACTCGCCTCTGGAGCTGGGGCGGCAATATTTACGCACGCTGTGGGTAGTGCGCTATTCGCTCATCACCATCGTCGCCATGCTCGCGCTGGGCTTCCTCACGCGCTACTCGGGGCTGGACGCGACCATGGGCCTGGCGTTTGCCGCCACAGGCATCTTCTACCCGATGTTCGGCACCCTGCTCGGTTGGCTCGGGGTGGCGCTCACCGGCTCGGACACGGCCTCCAACGTGCTGTTCGGCGGCCTGCAGCGGGTGACGGCGGAGCAGCTGGGGCTGAGCCCGGTACTGATGGCGGCCGCCAACAGCTCCGGTGGGGTGATGGGCAAGATGGTCGATGCCCAGTCGATCGTGGTGGCCTCCACCGCGACCCGCTGGTATGGGCATGAGGGCGAGATCCTGCGCTATGTGTTCTTCCACTCGATCGTGCTGGCGGTGCTGGTGGGTGGGCTGGTGACCTTGCAGGCCTATGTGGCGCCGTTCACCGCCATGGTAGTCGGTCACTAGGCCATTGTAGGAGCGGCCTCGTGTCGCGAAAGGGCTGCGAAGCAGCCCCAGCAATCTCTGCGTTCATGCTGATATCCTGGGGCCGCTTGGCGGCCCTATCGCGACGCAAGGCCGCGCCTACAAAAAACGCTTAAGGCAGTGCTAGAGTCAGCCCCATGGACAAATACACCCCACGCCAGTGGCTCCCGCACGAGAAGCCCAGCCTCCCCGGCTCCCCTTCCACGCCCCTGCACACGCCGGCCAAGCGCCTGGCCTATGGCGTGGTCGGCCTGCTGGTGGCCATTACCGGTGGCCTGGGTAACGCACTGGTCACCGCCAACCTGGTATTCCTGCAAGGCGCGTTGGGCGCGACCAGCGCCGAGATGGCCTGGTTGCCGGCGGCCTATGTGATGACCAACGTGTCGATCAACCTGCTGCTGGTCAAGTTTCGCCAGCAGTTCGGCCTGCGCGCCTTCACCGAGGTGTTCCTGGTGCTCTACGCCCTGGTCACCTTCGCCCACTTGTTTGTCAACGACCTCAACTCGGCCATCGCCGTGCGCGCCGCCCATGGCATGGTCGGCGCAGCGCTCAGTTCGCTGGGCCTTTACTACATGATCCAGGCCTTCCCTGAGCGCTGGCGGCTCAAGGCCATGGTGCTGGGCCTGGGTGCCTCGCAATTGGCCCTGCCGCTGGCGCGAATCTTTTCCGAAGACCTGCTGCAGATCGCCGAATGGCGCGGCCTGTATCTGTTCGAACTGGGCCTGGCACTGGCCGCGCTGGGCTGCGTGTTGCTGCTCAAGCTGCCACCCGGTGACCGCTTCAAGACGTTCGAGCCACTGGACTTTCTCACCTTTACCTTGATGGCCAGCGGCGTCGCCCTGTTGTGCGCCGCGCTGTCGCTCGGGCGTATCGACTGGTGGCTGGAAGCGCCCTGGATCGGCGTCGCCCTGGCCGCTTCGATCGCCTTGATCTTCACTGGCCTGGCGATCGAGCACAACCGCCAGAACCCACTGCTGATGACCCGCTGGCTGGGCAGTGGCGCGATCATCCGCCTGGGCCTGTGCGTCATCCTGATCCGCATGGTCACCTCGGAGCAATCCACCGGCGCCGTGGGCTTTCTGCAGCTACTGAACATGGGCAGCGAACAGATGCGCTCGCTGTACTGGATCATGCTGCTCGGCGCCGTGGCGGGCCTGGCCACCAGCGCATTGACCATCGACCCCAGGCACCTGGTGATCCCGCTGTTCATCTCGTTGTTGGCGATGGCCACCGGGGCGTTCATGGACAGCAGCTCGAGCAACCTCACACGCCCGGCACAGATGTACTTCAGCCAGTTCCTGCTGGCCTTCGGCAGCACCTTCTTCCTCGGCCCGTCCATGGCCCTGGGCATCAGCCACGTGCGTGCCAACCCACGCAACCTGGTGAGTTTCTCGGTGCTGTTCGGCATCTGCAACAACCTCGGTGGCCTGATCGGCGCAGCGCTGCTGGGCACCTTCCAGACCTGGCGCGAGAAGTTCCACTCCAGCCACCTGATGGACCGCCTCAGCTACCTCGAACCGCTGGTCAATGCCCGCGTGCAAAGTGGCGGCGCCGGTTACGCCGGGGTCCTCGCCGACCCGGCATTGCGCAGCGAGGCCGGCCTGCGCGTGCTGGCCAGCGCCGCCACCCGCGAGGCCAACGTGATGGCCTACAACGACGTGTTCGTACTGATCGGCAGCATCGCCGTGCTGACCATGATCTGGATTACCCTTCGCGGCTCCTGGCTATGGTATGTCGCCCGCCAGGCTGCTTCATCCGACTCCACCAGCGGTACTGCCAACCGATGACCGAACAAACCCGCACCTCGACTACCACCGCCATCGCCGAAACCCCGGAAGGCAGCACACCGCCCAGCGAACCGACCAGCCCGGTGCGCACACGGCGCGTGCGCATTCTGTCCTCGATCAGCTTCGCCTGTGTGGCCCTGGCCGGCATCCTGCTGGTGCTGTATGCCTGGAACCTGCCGCCGTTCAGCAGCACCATCGAAAGCACCGAAAACGCCCTGGTCCGCGGCCAGGTGACGATCATCGGCCCGCAGCTCAGCGGCTATGTCGTCGACGTGCCCGTGCATGACTTCCAGTTCGTCAAGGCCGGCGACCTGCTGGTGCAGCTGGACGACCGCATCTACAAACAGCGCCTGGCCCAGGCCATCGCCCAACTGCAACAGCAGCAGGCGGCGCTGGCCAACAACCTGCAGCAGCGCAACAGTGCCGAAGCCACCATCGCCCAGCGCCAGGCGGCGATCGGCGATGCCGCGGCCCAAGCGACCAAAGCCAAGGCTGACCTCGGCCGCAACCAGGCCCTGGTCAGCGATGGTTCGGTGTCGCGCAGCGCGCTGGACCTGGCCCGCGCCAGCGAGGCTGCCGCCGTCGCCAGCCTGGCCCAGGCCAAGGCCGCGCTGGAAATCGCCCGCCAGGACCGCGAAACGGTGATCGTCAACCGCGCCTCGCTGGAGGCCTCGGTGGAAAACGCCAAGGCCGCCGTCGAACTGGCCCGCATCGACCTCGACAACACCCGCGTCACCGCCCCGCGTGACGGCCAGCTGGGGCAGATCGGCACGCGCCTGGGGGCCTACGTCAACTCGGGCGCTCAGCTGATGGCGCTGGTGCCCGATACCCTGTGGGTGATCGCCAACATGAAGGAAACCCAGATGGCCGACGTGCGTATCGGCCAGCCGGTGAGCTTCACTGTCGATGCCTTGAACCACCTCAAGCTGTACGGCCATGTGCAACAGATTTCGCCGGCCACCGGCTCGGAGTTCGCCTTGCTGCAGGCCGACAATGCCACGGGCAACTTCGTCAAGATCGCCCAGCGCATCCCCGTGCGTATCACCGTCGACCCCGACCAACCGGATGCTGCGCGCTTGCGCCCGGGGATGTCGGTGGTGGTCAGCATCGATACCCGGGAGCCGCCAGGGCATCATTGAGCGCAGCTTTGTGAACCCTGTCCAGATGCCGTACTGCCATGATTGCGCCGCTCTAGCCCGTAGGTTCTAATGCCGCCCACAGGTTAACTTGCCTCCCAAGGACGCTTGATCATGTACAGGACGATCGCACCGCTGGCGCTGCTGGCCACCCTGGCCGGCTGCTCGGACACCCACAACGCCAACGAGGCCAATTTCCGCAAGGCGGCCCAGGCTTACCTCGACACGCAGTATCCCCATTGCTTCGTGGTCACTGACTTCCCCACCAAGACCCAGGACTTCGACGTCACCGGCACCAACAAGGCGCTGCATGCACTGGCCGCGGTCGGAATTGTCAGCGAGAAGGAAATCGCCCGCGTCGAAGTGCCGGAGCGCCTGTGGCAGCCGGCCCGCACCGATATCTACTACGCCTACGACCTCACCGATGAAGGCCGCAAGTACTACAAGGCCGGGGCCCGGAAGATGCTCAACGGCCAGAGCCGCGGCGGACTGTGCTTCGGCAGGGCCGAGGTCACGGCGATCGAGCAGTTCAGCGAGCCGGGCCAGATGCGAGGGCACACCGTTTCCGATGTGACCTATGCCTACAAGGTCACCGGGTTGCCTGAGTGGGCGGCCAATGACCAGGTCAGGGCCAGCATCCGTGATCTGGGTAATGCGCTGGCGACCCATGAAACGCCGGCGCGGGAAAAGCGCGTGATGGTGCTGACCAACAATGGTTGGGTGCACGAACGGCTGTTCGAGCAATAGCCCTGCGGCGTCTCGTCGCAGGCCCTGGCCCCTTGGGCAAATCGGTCGCAAGCCGTAGAATCGCGCTTCCTTTTCGCCCGTCGCCTTGAACGGTGGCAACCGGCAGCAACGACAGAGTCCAGGCCTGAACACATGACGCCCATGTGAACTAGGCTCAACCGACCCCGCCTGGCCCGGCTCTTGAGGGCCCAGCGGTTGAGTCTTGCCCAGGTCGCATCCAGCCCAGGCACATCCGTGCACCTTCCTCTGCCCTCGACGGGTCGGTCTGGCGTGCGCGCTCGAAAAGGCGTTTTCCGACCGCCACTCCAACTTGAGGTACGTATGTCTCCGCGTTTGCTGGCCATGGCGCTGGCGCCCCTGCTCGGGCTGTTCATCATTGCCCTGGGCAACGGCTTCATGTCTTCCCTTACCACCCTGCGCCTGGACGCTGCCGGCGAATCGGCAACGACCATCGGTATCGTCTCGTCGACCTATTTCATCGGCCTGACCCTCGGCGCCATCTTCAACGACCGGCTGATCCTGCGCATCGGCCATATCCGCGCCTACACCAGCTTCGCCTCGCTGATCGCCGCGACCATTCTGCTGCAGGGGCTGTTCTATGACGCCACCTGGTGGTCGGTACTGCGCCTGATCAATGGCTGGGCAGCCGTCGGCGTGTTCCTGGTGATCGAAAGCTGGCTGCTGCTGGCCGGTGACGCGAAGATCCGCGGGCGCCTGCTGGCGCTGTACATGATTGCCTTCTATGGCGCCGGTGTGATCGCCCAGGCAGGCCTTGGCGAGATCACCCACCTGGGCGACAGTGCCCCGTTCATGCTGGCCGGCATGCTCGCTGCGTTGTCGGTCCTGCCGATCGTGATCCTGCCACGGGTGTCGCCGCTGCTGGACCAGGTCGAGCCGCTCAAGCCCCGCCAGCTGCTGGGCGTGGCCCCGTCGGGGCTGGTCGGCTGCTTCGGCTCCGGTGTGGTGATTGCCGGCATCTACGCGCTGCTGCCGCTGTACCTGCAGCGCATCGGCCTGGATGTCGGTGAAGTCGGCAACATGATGGCCTGGGTGATCCTCGGCGCCATGCTGCTGCAGTACCCGGTGGGGCGCTGGTCGGACCGCAAAGACCGCCAGGATGTGCTGATCGCCCTGGCTGCGCTGTGCATGGTGCTGTCACTGGTCACGGTGTTCCTGCCTTCGGGTTCGGCCCTGCTGCCGGCGGTGATGTTCTTGCTCGGTGGCGGCGTGTTCGCGCTGTACCCGGTGGCCGTGAGCCATGCTGCCGACCGCGCCCCGTCCGATGCCCTGGTGCCGATGATCCAGGGCCTGCTGCTGATCAACTCGCTGGGCTCGGCCATGGCGCCGCTGGCCATCTCGCCGGCGATGACCGAATTCGGCGAAGTGGGGCTGTTCTGGGCCTTTGCCGTGGTCAACCTGGGGATGGTGTGCTTCTTCCTCTGGCGGCGCGGCAAGCGGCCGGCCGCAGAGCACCCGGCACCGTTCACGGCGTCGACCACGTTCTCGCCGACCGGCGCGGAACTGCGGGTGACCGAGGACCTGATGCATGCAGCGCAGGAGCATCCGCCGTTGGAAGCGGTAACGCCTCACGCGCCGAGTGCGCAACCAGAAGGCAAGTAATGCAAGGGCCGCGGTCGCGGCCCTTTTTTTCGACCGCCCGTCGCCCGTCGGGCACCCTGCCCGCCTCGACGAGCCAAACGAATGACAGATCATCCCTTCAGGAGACTTGCCATGATCCGCATTCACTCGCTGTTGCTCGCCCTTGCCTTGGGTACCGCCGCTGCCACCAGTTACGCGGCCACGGACACCACCCATACCGACAGCCATCCGCAAACCGATCAGCGTGGCGGCAAGACTGCCGGCGAAGGCAGCAGCGTCAACAGCCCGGGCAGCGGCCGCGCCAATGACAGCAGCGACACCGGCAGCAATTCGGACGCCGCCGATGGCGCAGCCGGTGGCTCCAATAGCACCGGTGAAGCCACAGGCTCAGGCGCCGGGAGCACCGGGGGCACCGCCGAGGATCAGGACAGCCGCTGACCCTCAACTGGTCTACACTGCGGCGCATGGCCTTGCCGAGGAATCGCCATGAACCTCACCCCCTGGCTGCTCGCCGCCTTGCTGCCCTGCACCGCCCTGGCTGGCGGTGGCGACTCTGCCGCGCTGTCGATCAGCTCGTCGTCCTTCACCGATGGCGGTGTCATCGGCCTGCAGCAGGTCGGCCCGGACCCGGCATGCGGCGCCGGTGAAGGGCGCACACCCCAGCTGAGCTGGAAGAACCTGCCTTATGGCACGCAATCACTGGCCTTGGTGATGTTCGACCCGGACGGTGGCAAGGGCGTGGGCGTGGTGCACTGGGTGGCCTATGACATCGACCCGGCGCTCAATGGCCTGGAGGAAGGCGCCGGCTGGAAGACCAGCGAGGCGCTGATCGTCGGGCGCAACTCGCACGGCACCATGACCTATCGCGGCCCTTGCCCACCGGCCGGGGACAAGCCGCACCACTATGCACTGACCCTCATCGCCACCGACCTGCCGCTGGGCACCTTGCCGCAGGAACTGGATCGCGGTGGCTTGATGGAGTTGCTCAAAGACCATGCGCTGGGTGCGCAGAGCCTGGTCGGGCGTTATGGACACTGAAGCGTGATGCCTAGGCTACCGGCCTCTTCGCGGCTAAAGCCGCTCCCACAGGGACCGCACAGATTTCAAGCAATGCACCGTACCTGTGGGAGCGGCTTTAGCCGCGAAGAGGCCGGCACAGGCTATAGCCAGTATTGTGGGTCATCGACAATCTTCGCATGCCCTTCGAACAGTGGCGGCAGCTGCTCCTTGAGGTAATCGATCCAGGTCCGCACCTTGGCATCCAGGTAATGCCGCGACGGGTAGATCGCATACAGCGCATTTTCACGTAACCGGTACGGCGCCAGTAACCGCCGCAGGCGCCCCTGTTCGATGGCCTGGCTGGCGGTATAGAACGGCAACAAGCCAATGCCCATGCCCAGTTCGCTGGCCACCAGCATGGCGTCGGCGACATTGGTCAGGAAGCTGTCACGCGGGGCGATCACGCACTGGTCCAGGCCTTGGGGGAATACCCAGTCCCCTTCATGCATCGGGTAAGCCATGCGCAGGCAGCGGTGCTCGTGCAGGTCTTGCGGCCGCTCGGGCACGCCATGGGTTTCGAGGTAGCTGGGCGCTGCACAGGGAATGCTGAAGATGGTGCCCAGCGGCACGGCAATCAGCTGCGAATCGGGCAAAGCCTCGTCCACGGTAATCACCACGTCGTGCCCCTCGGCAAGCGGGTCGGGGTTGCGCTGGGACAGCGTCAGCTCGATGGCCACTTCCGGGCACAGCGCGTTGTAGCCGGCCACCAGCGGCATCAGCAACAGGCCCAGGCCATGCGGGCAGTGCAGACGCAGGCAGCCCCGTGGCGTGAGGTGGGCACCGCGTGCTTCGTCCACGGCCTCGTCGGTCAGGGCCATGATCTGCCGCGCCCGCTCCAGAAAGCGCTCGCCCGCTTCGCTCATCCGCAAACGCCGCGTGGTGCGATGCAACAGGCGGGTCTGCAGCTGGTTCTCAAGCTCCGCAACGATCCGCGACACCTGCGCCGCGGAAATATCGAGGGCATTGGCGGCAGCGGCAAAACTGCCGCACTCCACCACCCGGGTAAAGGTACGCATTGCGTGCAGCATGTCCATGGCGCTGGGCTCCTTCAGCACTCTTATTCGTGCGTTGCAGGCAGGAATCTATCACGACTTAGCCCATTTATTGAGGATCACCATTGAATACATCATTGGTAAAACATTGAAAAAGGAGCCTGCCATGAAACGTACGATTGCTTTTGTCGCCCTGTCTGCCGCCCTTGCTTCGTTCGGCGCCTTCGCCGATGCGCCGGCCAGCCAGCCCGTCGCCAGCCACTATGAATACGGCATGCCGCTGGATGTGGCCAAGGTCATCTCGATCACCCCGGCCATCAACGCTGCCGACTGCCAGGTCGGTACCGCGCACATGGTGTATGTCGACCATCAGGGCCAGAAGCGCGAAATCGAATACCGCGAAATGGGCAACTGCTCGCAGCAGTGAATCAGCCCAGCACCTCGTTGATCCAGCCAATCTGCCGGGCGAAGTCACGCAGCTTCTCCTGTGGGATGGCACCGCGGGCACGCTCGAAATTGGCCAGGCTCTGCTGCTTCTGACGCAGCATGCGCTGCCACTTGGTCAGGAAGGCCGGGCTTTTCTCACGCATCAGCAGCGGCCCGAAATACAGCTCTTCGGCACTGTAGGCCACCGCTTCGGTGGGTTCGGCCACGATGATCTCGTAGTCGAAACGGTTTTCCCGCAGCAGCTCTTCGCAGACGACCCGGTAACGGTTGTCCATCAGCCAAGCGCGCAACTCACGCTCATCGCCATTGGGCTGCAGAATCAGCCGCTCGTGGCCGTTCAGGCGCGCCTTGCCACGCTCGAGAATCTCGCACATGGTCTTGCCACCCATGCCGCACAGGCTGATGGCAGTGATACGGTCGTTGGCCTCGATGGCCTCCAGGCCGTCGGCCAGGCGTACGGTGACGGTGTCCGCCAGGCCGTTGCGGCGCACGTTGCGCTGGGCCGAGGCATAAGGCGTCTGCGCCACCTCGCCGGCTACTCCGGCTTCGATCACGCCACGCAGTGCCAAGGCCACTGGCAGGTAGCCGTGGTCCGAGCCGATATCGGCCAGCCGCGCGCCCTGCGGCACATGCGCCGCCACACGCTCCAGGCGCATCGATAATGTCTGTTCGTTCAACTCCGACCCCTTGCTCGACAATCGGCGGCGATTCTGACTGCCAGGGCGGGCTATTTCAATGCATAAGCGCCCGTCGGCTCGACCCTTGCGACAGGCTCGCGTAGGCTTGCCGCTTTCCTCCCGTTGCAAGGCGAACCTACATGGCAGATCTCATCTACACACCGGATTCCGACGCCGAGTCCATTTCCTCCGACGTCGCTGAGTACAACGGTATCCTGGTCACTACGCAGATCCCGGCCGATCTCGATGGCGACATCACCCAGCAGAGCGAGAGCACCCTGCAGGCGCTGAAGGATGCCCTGGAAAAGGCTGGCAGCGGCATGGACCGGGTCATGCACCTGACCATCTACCTGACCGACATGGCCGACCGCGCCGCCTTCAACGAGGTCTACCAGCGGTTCTTCAGCAAGCCGTGGCCGGTGCGCGCGGCGGTAGGCGTGGCTGCACTGGCCTTCCCTGAAATGCGCGTCGAAGTGACGGCCATGGCCGCCAAGCGCTGATTAGTGTTTTACCGGCTCCGCCTTCGGGCGGAGCCTTCTTCCAGAAAGCAGGACGCTGCATGCAACTCCCCCCTTTTCGCCGCAAGGCCCTGATCGTCTTGCTGCCCGGCCTGTGCCCACTGGCCCAGGCCGAACCGGTCACCACCTTCAATCTGCTGGAACCGGTGGTGGTCACCGGCACCTACGCCCCCAACCCGAGCTTCGACCTGCCCTACTCCATCGACACCGTAGAACGCCGGCAGATTGCCGATGGCCAGCTGGGCGTCAACCTGTCGGAAGCGCTCAACCGCGTACCTGGCCTGGTGGTGCAGAACCGCCAGAACTACGCCCAGGACCTGCAGATATCGTCGCGTGGCTATGGCGCCCGCTCGGCCTTCGGCATCCGTGGCATCAAGCTGCTCAGCGACGGGATCCCGGCCAGCACCCCGGATGGCCAGGGCCAGGCGGCCTCGTTGAACCTCGACGTGGCTGACCGCATCGAAGTGCTGCGCGGCCCGGCGTCCGCCATTTATGGCAGCAATGCCGGCGGGGTGATCCAGATGTTCTCTCGCGACGGTTCCGGCCCGCCCAAAGTGGGCGCCGAAACCACCTTCGGCAGCGATGGCTTCAACAAGAACCACCTCTACAGCGAAGGCGGCAGCGAACAGGCCGGTTTCCTGGTCGATGCCTCGCGCATGGACACCGACGGCTACCGCGACCACAGTGCCGCACGCCGCGACCAGACCTTTGCCAAGGTCCACGTCAAGCCCGATGAAGACAGCCGCCTGGCGCTGATCTTCAGCACCCTGGAGCAGAACGGCACGCAAGACCCGCTCGGCCAGACCTGGGATGCCTACAAGCACGACCCACGCTCGGTGGCAGCGCGCGCCGAGGAGTACAACACGCGCAAGAGCATTCACCATCAGCAGTTGGGCATGAACTATGAACGCTACTTCGGTGACGCCACCTTGCAGTTCAACCTGTATGCCGGCAAGCGCAGCGTGATCCAGTACCTGTCGATCCCCAAGAACACCGCGGCGAACAACCGTGGTGGTGGCGTGGTCGACTTCGACCGCGAGTTCCACGGCGGCACCCTGCGCTGGATCCAGCCGCTCAGCGCCGCCCCCGGCAACCTGACCCTGACCTTCGGCGCCGACTACGACCGCAGCCGCGACGACCGCCGTGGTTTCCAGAACTTCAACGGCGATACCCTGGGGGTCAAAGGCGAGTTGCGCCGCGACGAAAAGGACACCGCCACCAGCCTCGACCCGTATGTGCAGGCGCACTGGGAACTGGACCGCTGGACCCTGGACGCCGGCCTGCGCCACAGCAGCATGGAAATGGAGGTAGACGACCACTACCTGGCCAACGGCGATGCCAGTGGCTCGAAGAAGTACCAGCGCACTACCCCGACGCTATCGATAATGTATGCCTTCACCCCCGGCCTGCATGGCTACATCAGCGCCGGCAAGGCTTTCGAGACGCCAACCCAGGCCGAAATGGCCTATGCGCCAGGCGCGCTGGAAGGTTTCAACTTCGGCCTGGAGCCAGCCACCAGTACCCAGTACGAGCTGGGCCTGAAGATGCGCCCGGACGAACGCACGCGGATCAACGCAGCGGTCTTCGAAATCCGTACCAAGGACGAGATCGTGGTCGCGGCCTCCACCGATGGCCGCACCAGCTACCGCAATGCCGGCAAGACCCTGCGTCGCGGCTTCGAGCTGAGCGTGCAGCGTGAGCTGAATGAACAGTGGCAGGCCAACCTGGCCTACACCCTGCTAGATGCCACCTATGACGAAGCCTTCAGCCAAGGCAGCAATACCATCGACAAGGGCAACCATCTGCCCGGCGTGCCGCGCAGCAGCCTGTTCGGCGAGCTGGTGTGGAAGCCGCGTGACGGCATCAGCATGGGGCTCGAAGGGCAGTACCGAAGCAAGGTGTATGTCGAGGACACGAATGACCAGCACGCGGCGCCGGGTTATGCGGTGTTCAACTGGCGTACGCAGTTCCAGCAGCAGGTCGGGCCGTGGACGTTCCACCAGTTGGTGCGGCTGGACAACCTGCTCGACCGGCAATATGTGGGGTCGGTGATTGTCGGTGACGGCAATGGCCGGTATTACGAGGCGGCGCCGGGCCGCTCCTGGTATGCCGGAGCCGGCATGGAATACCAGTTCTAAGCCTTTGGGGCTGCTTTGCAGCCCTTTGCGGGTAAACCCGCTCCCACAGGTACTGCACAGGCCCAAGGCCTCAGGAAGTCCTGTGGGAGCGGGCAAGCCCGCGAAAGGGCCGGCACTGGCGGCACACCTCTCGGCACCCGAAGGTGCCAGCCAGGCATTTCACCGCTACAATGCCGCCCTAAACCGTGACAGCCCGAACCTATAACGACATGTCCCTTCCAAAGAATCACCTGGAACTGCTCAGCCCTGCCCGTGACGTGGCCATCGCCCGCGAGGCGATCCTGCACGGCGCTGATGCCATCTATATCGGCGGCCCGAGCTTCGGCGCGCGCCACAACGCCTGCAACGAAGTCAGCGATATCGCCGAACTGGTCGAGTTCGCCCACCGCTACCATGCACGCGTGTTCACCACCATCAACACCATCCTCCACGACAACGAGCTGGAACCTGCACGCAAGCTGATCCACCAGCTCTACGATGCTGGTGTCGACGCGCTGATCGTCCAGGACCTGGGGGTGATGGAGCTGGATATCCCGCCGATCGAGCTGCATGCCAGCACCCAGACCGACATCCGCACCCTGGAACGGGCCAAGTTCCTCGACCAGGCCGGTTTCTCCCAGCTGGTACTGGCCCGCGAGCTGAACCTGCAGCAGATCCGCACCATCGCCAGCGAAACCGACGCAGCCATCGAGTTCTTCATCCACGGCGCGCTGTGCGTGGCCTTCTCCGGCCAGTGCAACATCTCCCACGCCCAGACCGGGCGCAGCGCCAACCGGGGTGACTGCTCCCAGGCCTGCCGCCTGCCGTACACCCTGAAGGACGACCAGGGCCGTGTGGTGGCGTTCGAGAAGCACCTGCTGTCGATGAAGGACAACAACCAGACTGCCAACCTGGCCGACCTGGTCGATGCCGGCGTGCGCTCGTTCAAGATCGAAGGCCGTTACAAGGACATGGGCTATGTGAAGAACATCACCGCCCACTACCGCAAGCAACTCGACGCCATCCTCGAAGGCCGCCCGGAACTGGCCCGTGCCTCCAGCGGCCGTACCGAGCACTTCTTCCTGCCCGACCCGGACAAGACCTTCCACCGCGGCAGCACCGACTACTTCGTCACCGAGCGCAAGGTCGACATCGGTGCCTTCGATTCGCCTACCTTCACCGGCCTTGCGGTCGGCGTGGTGGAGAAAGTCGGCAAGCGTGACCTGCAGGTGGTCACCGAAGTGCCGCTGACCAACGGCGACGGTCTCAACGTGCTGGTCAAGCGCGAGGTGGTGGGCTTCCGTGCCAACATCGCCGAGCCGCGTGGCGAGTTCGAGGAAGACGGCCACAAGCGCTACCGCTATCGCGTCGAGCCTAACGAGATGCCGGAAGGCCTGCACAAGCTGCGGCCAAACCACCCGCTGTCGCGTAACCTCGACCACAACTGGCAGCAGGCCCTGCTGCGCACCTCGGCCGAGCGCCGGGTTGGCGTGGAATGGCACGCGGTGCTGCGCGAGCAGCGGCTGATGCTGACCGTCAGCAGTGAAGAAGGCGTCAGCGTGCAAGTGGCGCTGGATGGCCCGTTTGGTGCTGCCAACAAGCCGCAGCAGGCCCTGGACCAGTTGCACGACCTGCTCGGCCAGCTGGGCACCACCATGTACCACGCCAACCGCATCGAGCTGGATGCACCGCAGGCGTTCTTCATCCCCAACTCGCAGCTCAAGGCCCTGCGCCGTGAAGCCATCGAGGCGCTGACCGAGGCCCGGGTGAAGGCGCACCCACGTGGCGGGCGCAAGGCCGAGACCACACCGCCACCGGTGTACCCGGAGTCGCACCTGTCGTTCCTGGCCAACGTCTACAACCAGAAGGCCCGCGACTTCTACCACCGCCATGGCGTGCAGCTGATCGACGCGGCGTACGAAGCCCATGAGGAACACGGCGAAGTGCCGGTGATGATCACCAAGCACTGCCTGCGCTTCTCGTTCAACCTGTGCCCCAAGCAGGCCAAGGGCGTCACCGGCGTGCGTACCAAGGTAGCGCCGATGCAGTTGATCCAGGGCGATGAAGTGCTGACCCTGAAGTTCGACTGCAAGCCGTGCGAGATGCATGTGATCGGCAAGATGAAGAACCACATCATCGACCTGCCGACCCCGGGTAGCGCGGTGGCCCAGGTGGTGGGGCACATCAGCCCGGAAGACCTGCTCAAGACCATTCCGCGCGGGATGCATTGATCTGTTGCCGGTAAGGGCCATTCGCGGCTGAAGCCGCTCCCACAGGATCTGTGCTGCCTTACAGGCCGATGCGATTACTGGGGGAGCGGGTTTACCCGCGAATGGGCCGCACAGCGGCCCTGCCTTTACAGAATGCCCAGGCTCCGCGCCGTGCGGTCCACCGCAATCCGGGTCTTCTCCACCAGCTCATCCAGCTCGCTGTGGTTGGCCACCAGGGCCGGCGCCATGATCATCCGGCCCAAGGTCGAACGAATGATCACTCCCTCCTCGAAACCATAAGTGCGACACTGCCAGGCCAAGTCGTTCTCGTTGGCATAGCGCTTGCGGCTACCCTTGTCTTCGGCAAATTGCAGCGCCGCCACCAGGCCGGCGCCTTGCACCTGACCAATCAGTGGGTGGTTGGCGAACACCTCGCGCAGGATGCGCTGCAGGTACGGCCCAGTGTCTTCCTTGACCTGGCGCACGATGCCTTCATCGCGCAGCGCCTTGAGGTTGGCAATGGCCACTGCCGCCGCCACCGGGTGGCCGGAGTAGGTCAGGCCATGGGCGAACACCCCGCCACGCTCGACCAGGGCTTCGGCAATGCGCTTGCTCAGCACCAACCCGCCCATCGGCACATAACCCGACGTCAGGCCCTTGGCGATCGACAGGGTATCCGGCTCGAAGCCGAAGTATTCGTGGGCAAACCACTCACCGGTACGGCCGAAGCCACCAATCACCTCATCGGCACACAGCAGCACGTCGTACTGCCGGCAGATGCGCTGGATTTCCGGCCAGTAGCTTTCCGGCGGGAAGATCATGCCGCCCGCGCCCTGGAATGGCTCGGCGATGAACCCGGCGACATTCTCGGCACCCAGTTCGAGGATCTTCTCTTCCAGCTGCAGGGCGCAGCGGCGGCCGAACTCGGTCGGGGTCAGGTCACCGCCGGCGGCGTACCAGTACGGTTCATCGATATGCGCCACATCCGGGATCATCCCGCCCATTTCGTGCATGAACTTCATGCCGCCCAGCGCGGTGGCAGCCAGGGTCGAGCCGTGGTAACCGTTCCAGCGGCCGATCATGATCTTCTTGCCTGGCTGGCCGACCACCTGCCAATAGCGGCGCACAGTGCGGATCAGTACTTCGTTGGCCTCAGAGCCGGAGTTGGTGTAGATGGCGTGGCTGTAGTGGCCCGGCAGCAGGCTGAACAGCAGCTCGGACAGCTCGATCACTGCCGGGTGGGTGGTGTGGAAGAACATGTTGTAGTACGCCAGCTGGTCCATCTGCGCGGCGGCAGCGGCGGTCAGGTCCTTGCGGCCATAGCCGAGCTGGGTGCACCAAAGGCCCGACATGCCGTCCAGGTAGCGCTTGCCGTCGCTGTCCCACAGGTGCAGGCGCTCGCCGCCGACCATCACCCGTGGGCCCTCGGCGTTCAGTGCCTTCTGGTCGAGAAACGCGTGGATGTGGTGGGCGGCGTCGCCGGCCTGGTAGTCACGGGTATCGCGCTGGGCTTGCAGCGTGGCTTGGAACGGTGCGTTCATTGTTGTTCTCCGGGGTAAAACGCGGCGTGCAGTTGGCCCTGCCAGACCGCTGACAGTAAAAAACGGGTGGGGTGAAACGGCGCTTCAGCGCCTTCGCAGGTAGCTTTCCAGCGGGTCCTTGCTCAGGCCTTCCTGAGCCTGGGCGAGCGAGTCGATGAACAGCGAAAACAGCTCGGACTGCTTGGCGATATCGAGCTTGGTGTAGAGGTTCTTGCGGTGGGTCTTGACCGTGTCCTCGCTGATCCCCAGGCGCTCGGCCAGGGACCGGGTCGAGTGGCCGCGCAGCAGGTACTGGGCGATGCGGCACTCGCGTTCGGTGAGCAGCGAGGAGCCAAAGTTGTTCAGCGCGGCATTGATCTGCCGGCCCAAGGCACTCTCGAAACGCCCGCCCAGGGCGTCGACATCGAGGTGGCTCCACTGCCGCCGCACCGTTGCCACGACCCACGGCGCCACGCACTTGAGGTCATTGACCTGCTGGCGGCCCAGGCGGCGGGTGCTGGCCAGGGCCACGGCGATGGTCAGGTGCTCGTCGAGGGGGACGATGAAGTTGAGTTCGTCTTCCAGGTGGGCGTGCTGGTAGAACGCCAGGTAGTACTCGCTGCGCTTGAAGTGGTCAGGGGCGACGTCACTGAGGCGGTAGCAACCGGGGCCGATGCCGTCCATGCAGGCCCGGTAGAACGGGCATAGCAGGTAGTAGCCTTCGAGGTACTTGTGGATGTTGCCTTCCGGTAGCCACGGACCTTCCTCGTCCTTTTCGAACAATGCCGAGGGCAGGCCTTTGCGCGGGTAGAGGAACACGGTGATGGCCTGGCACGGGGCAATCAGCTTGAGCGCAGCGAACAGCGCCTCGACGAAGCCCGGCGAGCCCTGGGCGTCGACGACACGGGCCATCTGCACGTACCAGTCGGGCGATTTCAGCCGGTCTTTGCTCATTGTCGTGGTCCCATGCCGGGGTTGTTGTGGTTGGGATTCTTGCATGGGGCGTAGTGCACGGCCATCACCCTTCGGGGTGAGCTGATGCGATTGTGTGACAGCTGACAGGTGCTTGCCTCTGGATAGAGTCAAGGCTGACAGGTGCTGCAAGGTTTTCGGCGAACCCCTGCCAGCCTCTACGCAACCCTCACGCCCCCTCCTCAACTCACAAAGGAACCACCCACATGTGCTGCTGCCTGATGCTGTAGCAATCTTCAACTTAGCTATACAAGACCAACATCGTTGTACAATTGCTGCCCCTCAACATGGAGCCGGCATGAAGAAAAACCCACTGAGCCAACGCAAGGACGATCACCTGGATATCGTCCTGGCCGCCGGCAACAACGCCCATGGCGCAGACCCCGGCTGGTCGTCAGTGCACTTCGAACATTGCGCATTGCCGGAAATGGCCCTGGACGACGTCGACCTGAGCACCGAGCTGTTCGGCTGTGCACTAGGCGCCCCGCTGTTGATCAGTTCCATGACCGGCGGTGCCGAACGTGCGCACTTCATCAATCACCATCTCGCCGAAGCCGCCCAGGCACTGGGCATCGCCATGGGCGTTGGCTCGCAGCGCGTCAGCCTGCGCAGTGGCCAGGACCAAGGCTTGACCGGCGAGCTGCGTCACCTGGCACCCGATGTGCCGCTACTGGCCAACCTCGGCGCTGCCCAACTGCGTGAGGCCGACGGCCTGGACCTGGCACGCCGCGCCGTCGACACCTTGCAGGCCAATGCCCTGATCATTCACCTGAACCCCCTGCAGGAAGCCGTACAGCCAGAGGGCGACCGTGACTGGCGTGGAGTGCTGCAACGCATCGAAACCCTGACCCGCCAGTTGCCAGCGCCGGTGATCGTCAAGGAAGTCGGTGCAGGCATTTCCCCCCGGGTGGCGCGCCTGCTCTGCGATGCAGGCGTTGCCATGATCGACGTGGCCGGTGCCGGCGGTACCAGCTGGGCAGCCGTTGAGGCCGAACGTGCCGGCAATGCCGCTGAGCGCGAGGTCGCCCTGGCGTTTGCCGACTGGGGCATCCCGACCGCGCACTGCCTGCTGGCGGTGCGCCGCGCCGTGCCGGAAATCGGCCTGATCGCCTCTGGCGGCGTGGCCAACGGCGTCGATGCCGCCAAGGCCATACGCCTCGGTGCCGACCTGGTAGGCCAGGCTGCCAATGTCCTCAGTGCCGCCGTGATCTCGACCCAGGCCGTGGTGGAACATTTCGAGGTTGTTCTGCGCCAGTTGCGCATCGCCTGCTTCTGTACCGGCTCGCGCAACCTTGCGCATCTGCGCCGGGCACGCTTGCTGCCTGGCAACCTGACGCCGCCATGAGGCTGGCGGCTGTGGCATGATCAGCACCTCCCTTCATCCTGGCCCGCGTGCATGCTGATCGACGAAGAACTGACCCTGAAAAAGCTCGAGACCTTCCTCGCCTTCATGCGCAGCGGCAACCTCGGCCGCGCCGCCGCCGAGCTGTCCACCAGCGCGGTCAGCGTACACCGCGCCATCCACTCCCTGGAAAGCGCGTTGCGCTGCCCGCTGTTCAAGCACGAAGGCCGCCAGCTGATCCCGCTGGAAAGCGCCTATGTGCTGGAGAAGAAAGCCCGCCAACTGATCCAGGACGCCGAACAGATGGTCCGCCAGACCCGCGAAGCCGCCGGTTTCTATGCCGAGCGCTTCCGCCTCGGCGCGCTGTACTCGCTGACCGTCAAGACCGTGCCGAAGCTGGTGATGGGCCTGAAACTGCGGCGCAGCGAGCTGAACATCGACCTGACCCTGGGTTCGAACGTCGACTTGCTGCAACGCCTGAAGAACCACGAGCTGGAAGCCATTCTGGTGTCACTGGACGAAAGCGCGGCGGACCCGGCCTGCGAGCAGTTGCCACTGTTCTCCGACGATATCTTCCTCGCCGTGCCCACCGATTCACCGTTCGCCGAGCAACAGGAAGTGGACCTCGCGGACCTGGCCGACTCCACCTTCATCACCCTGACCCAGGGTTTCGCCACTCACCGCGATGGCGCCCGGGTGTTCCAGCAGGCGGGGTTCGAGCCGAAGGTGGCGATGCAGGTGAATGACATCTTCACCCTGCTGAGCATGGTCAGTTCGGGCGTGGGGTTCGCCCTGCTGCCTGGGCGCATCGCAGCGGTATACGAGAACCGCGTGAAGCTGATTGCGCTGCAGGCGCGCTACCGACTACAGCAGCATATCGGGGTGGTGTTTTTGAAGGCCCGGGAGCGAGAGCCAAACCTGCTGGCATTGTTGGCTGAATGCAGGATGTACAGCCGCGGGGCCTGACACTGTGCAACCTGTCATTTATGCCAGTGGCGGCACACTGCGCGGGAAGACATGCTCTTGCCTGGTATTGGAGCATTACTCACGGTGGCTTATGACCTCAGATCACTTATCCTCTAGCGCGCTTCAGTTGCAGGACCGCGTGCTGAAGTATACCTGCTATGGATCCGACTCGGTTACCGGTAGGAGACCGTCGTATATGAGATTCAACGGCGAACGCAAGGAAACCTGGGCGAATTGCTATTTTCTTGGTCAGGGATATCGGCTGTACAGCGCCGAATTGATGCGTTTCAACTCGCCCGACAGTGATAGCCCCTTTGCAAGCGGCGGGCTGAATGCCTATGCCTACTGTGCTGGGGACCCTGTTAATTATCGTGATCCGGATGGCCACATGCCGTCTCGCTTGCCTGGTCGTTCTCCTCGAAGTCGTAGCCTGCCCCCGAGTGGGAGCGTAACGCCCAGTCGAGCGCGGACCCGCAGCTTAAGCCCAAGTCCACAACCAGGTTTGCAAGAACGCGGCGCTGGTGCGAACCCAAGCCTTGGAGGAAGTGTTGGATCCAGCCCCCCGAGCTCATT
Organism: Pseudomonas sp. 382; assembly: GCF_002759075.1. Taxonomy (NCBI): domain Bacteria; kingdom Pseudomonadati; phylum Pseudomonadota; class Gammaproteobacteria; order Pseudomonadales; family Pseudomonadaceae; genus Pseudomonas; species Pseudomonas sp. 382. The sequence continues at coordinate 301,026 of NZ_PEMX01000003.1, read as the reverse complement.
GGGGTCCAACGCCTCAAGCTCAAATTCGGAACTGCAAGGTTCACCAGAAACACCTGGTACGCCACCACGCGCCGAGCACCTACATGTAGCGATTGATGGTCGCAATAATCCAGTGCCACCTGAAGTACTCAGAGCCCGTCTCGAAATGTTGGTCGCTGGTCAGGGTCACCGGGTTCAGCCTGGCAGTCTCCCAAATACTCCTAGACTGGTAATGCCCGAAGTACGTGAACCAACGCCAGTGTCTCGTTGAGTGAATCGACAGGGGCCGTAGAACGGCCCCTGATCTTCAACCTACCAATCCCCGCACGCAAAAATAGAGTACTGAAGGACCCATCAAGCACCCAAGTCCGGTATGGAAGGTCGCAGTCAACGCACCATAAGGCACCAGCCGCCGGTCGGTAGCCGCCAGCCCCGCCGTCACTCCCGACACAGTCCCCGCCAACCCACCAAACACCATCGCCGAGCGCGGGTTGTCCAACGCCAGCAACCGCGCCGACACAGGTGTGAACACCATCACCAGGATCGCCTTGATCAAGCCGGTGGCAATCGACAGCGCCACCACATCCGAACTCGCCCCCAGGGCCGCCCCGGTCACCGGCCCGACGATATAGGTCACAGCCCCCGCGCCAATGGTGGTCATGCTCACCGCATCCCGGTAGCCAAAGGCATAGGCCACCGCGCAACCCACGATGAATGGCAGCACCGTACCCAGCAGCAGCGACACCGCACCAATCAATCCGGCCTTGCGCGCCTCGGTGGCTTGCACCTCGAAAGCCGTGGCAACGATGGCGAAGTCGCGCAGCATGGCCCCGCCCATCAGGCCGATGCCGGAGAACAGCGCCATGTCGGCCAGGCCTTTCTGACCGCCAGTCACGGTACCGCCAACCCAGGCCAGCACCAAGCCGATGACGATGGCGATTGCCGAGCCATGCACCCGACCAAACGTCAGGTACTTCGACAGCAGCACCGACAACCACATGATCCCGCCAACCACCGCGAAGGCAGTGATCAGGCCGTTGTGTTCCAGGGCATTGTCAATGATCGGCCACATGATCAGCGCCCTCCGGCAGGGGCGACTTGCGCGCTGGCAACTTCAGGCGCATCAGGCGCCGGCAGGGGTTCGCCGCGATGGCTGCGGCTGATCACCGCGATGGTCAGCCCGCACACCAGCACCGCACCGATCGCCGCCAGCAGCGCCACCGGCCCGCCGTGCAGCGCGGTAACCACGTTCTGCTGGGCGGCCATGGCCACCACCACCGGGATGTACATGGCGCCCCAGAAGCCGACACCGAACTCGCACTCCTTGCTCATGCCGCCATTGCGGTGCATGTACAGCCGCGCGCAGATCAGCAGGATCATGGCGATGCCGACCCCGCCCACATTGGATTTGACGCCCAGCAGCACGCCCAGGAAGTCGCCGACGATAACGCCAGCCAGCGTGCATACCGCCAGCAGAGCCACACCATAGATGATCATTGTTGTTGTCCTCAGCTTGAGTCGAAGTTGCTTGTTGTTGTTCTTCGAGTAACAGCGCCGTCATCGGTTGTCGGCCACCTCCTGGCGCAACAGCGCATCGACGGTATCCCAACGGGTGGCGTCGAGGGCGACCACCCTGCCCTGTTCGAACACCGGGCGGGCCAGGCCGCTGAGCACGCTGCCCGGTGGTATCTCCACCTGCAGGCGCACGCCGCGTTCATAGGCGTTGCGCAACGTAGCACGCCAGTCGACCAGCCGGGCCATGTTGCCGGCCAGGTCATCGCGCAGGCGTTGTGGATCGAAGATCGGCCGCGCACTGCTGCCGCTCAGGTACGTGATGCGCGGGCGCCGCAGTTCGACGCCGGCAAAGGCAGCTGCCAGCTCGGCGGCCGGGCCGTCGAGCAACGCGCAGTGGGATGGCACGCTTACCGCCAGGCGTCGGGCTACGCCCTGACCACGTTGGCGAGCCCTGGCAGCGACCTCGGCCATGGCGGTGTCGCTGCCGGCGATGACGATCTGGTTGTCGCTGTTGAGGTTGGCCAGGTACACCTCACCGCCCACCTCGGCCAGCAAGCCTTCGACAGTGCCCAAGTCGAGGCCGCTCAGGGCGGTCATGCCGTAGCCCTGCGGATAGGCCCGCTGCATCAGTTCACCACGCAGGGCCACCAGGCGCACTGCATCGGCGAACTGCAGCGCCCCGGCCGTTACAGCGGCGGGATAGGCACCGATGGACAGCCCGGCAACATAGTCCGGCGCCGGGCTGCGCTGCAGCAGCCAGCGCGCCCAGGCCACCCCGGCCAGCAGCAGGCACAACTGCACGGCGCGGGTCGACTGCAACGCCTGCCTACTGTCGAGCACCGATACCTGTTCACCCAGCGCATCACTGGCCTCTTCCAGTAACGGCGTGGCGCCCTCGGGCAAGCGCTCCAGCATGCCTGCCTGTTGCGCGCCCTGGCCAGGGAAGGCAAACAGGCTGCTCACGCCGCATACTCCAGAGCCTGCCAGGGGTCCGCTACCAGACGTGCGCCATGGCACGATTTGAGCAACACCCGGCGCGCCATGCCGGCCCATTCACGCAAGGCTACCGCACCCGCCGGCGTCTCCAGTTGCACGTCGATTCGGCACTGGCCGCAGTCGAGCATGTCGAGCAGCTCGCGCGCCTGCGCCCGGGTCATGCGCTGCGGTGTACGCACCAGCAGATCGAGGTCACTGGCGCCATGCACGACGTTGCAGCCGGTGGCCAACTGGTAACCGACGCCCCCGGTCGGCCCCCAGGCCAACCCGCTGGCATCGAGTACCGGCGCCACCGAGGCCAGCGCCCGCAGGGCTGGCCAGGCCCCTTCACCGGCGCCGCGCAACGCCTCGGGGCTTGTTTGCCGCTGGATGTCGCGCACGCGCATCAGCACACCCAGGCGCTGCTCACGGCCCTGCCCGCGCACGCCCACGGCCACCCAGCCGCTAGCGCAGGCGGCACGCCGCACCACCACCGGCTGCCCGGTGGCCAGTGCCTGCACGGCCCAGGCAGGCGCGTCGCCAGGCAGGTCGGCTGCGGGCATGCCCCAGAGCAGGTCGTGTGGCTGTGGCTGGTTCATCTCAGGCCTCCTGCCACTGGCTGCGCAGGCGTGCGCGTACATCGCGCGAGGCACTGCGGTTCTCACCGTTCAACCGCGATGCCAGGTCAGTCGAATGGCCGATATCACGCACGGCGTCGGCCAGGCAGGCACGCACCTGGGCAATGTCGGCGGCACTCGGCGCCTCGGCACTTGCGACCTGCAGGCGCCGCCATAGCAAGCCCAGCGAGGCATAGCTGGCGAGGTCATAGGCCATCGGCGGCACCTCGGCGGCCAGCGCCTCCAGTTGCTCGACACTGCGCAGGGTGATGCGTGCTGCTGCCGCCTTGCCCATGGCATGCACCATCACCCCGCTGTCATCCAGGGCGATCAGCCGTTGCGCCTGGTAGCCGTGGGCCAGGAAGGCACCGGACATGGCCTTGCCGACCAGCAGGCCAATCACCGGGTGCCCCGCCAGGCGCGCTTGAGCGTAAGCCTGCACAGCCCCAGCCAATGCCTGGTGGATCCCCAGGGCTTCCTCGCGTCGGCCATAGGCCTGGCTTGGCACATCGATGACGGCAACGATGACGCGCTTTTCACCCTCGCGGTCCAGTTCGACCGCATCGCTGACAGCCTTGGCCAGGCCCCAGCCTTCTAGCAGGCCGACTTCGCCCGCACGCGCTCTTGGGAACGGGTTGTGCGCGTCCGGCACTACCGCAATGAAGCGCGCCAGGCGGTTGTCCAGTTCGCCATCGACCACTCGCAACGAGGCGGGATAGCCTGCCAGCGGTTCGCCCGCGGCCAGGCCAGGCAGCCAGTTCAGGGCACGGTTCATGGGGCATCTCCTTGGTAGAGGGCACGCACGGCGGCGGCGTCCAGTTGCGGGCAGTCGACGCCCAGGCTGGCCAGGCGTTGCAGGTACCAGGCGTGGCGGTCGGCGCGGTTGGCCGACGGCGCGTCCAGCAGGTGCAGCAGTTGCTGGCGCAGGCTGTCGACGTCGTCTGCGGCAAAGGCATCCACCAGGCCGCTGGCATACCGCTGTTCGCCACCGGTCAGGCTCCAGATGAATGGGCGGTCCTTGGCGTCGTACTCGGCGATACCGGCCTCCTGCTCGATCACTTGCGGGCCATTGAGGCCCAACCGCGCCTCGCGGGTGACCAGCAGGTGGCTGCACAGCCCGGCCGCGATGGACATGCCACCGAAGCAACCAACCGAACCTGCGATCAAGCCGATCACTGGTTGATGCGTGCGCAGTTCGACAATCGCCGCCTGGATCTCGGCAATCGCTGCCAGGCCGAGGTTGGCTTCTTGCAGGCGTACGCCGCCGGTTTCCAGTAGCAGTACGGCGCAGGTGGGGATGCCGTTGCGGTTGTCCTCGATGGCCAGCTCCAGGGCGCCGGCAATCTTGGCGCCACCCACTTCGCCCATGCTGCCGCCCTGGAAGGCACCTTCGATGGCGGCAAGCACGGTCTGGCGGCCATTGAGCCGGCCCTTGGCGATGACCACGCCGTCATCGGCCTGGGGCACGATGCCTTGGCGCGGCAGCCATGGCGACATCAGGCGGTCGAACGGGCCGAGCAGTTCGCGGAAGCTGCCAGGGTCGAGCAAGGCGCGCGCGCGCTGGCGAGCGCCCAGCTCGACGAAGCTGCGGCTTTGCAGCAGACGGGCGGTGTCAGTCATGGGCAATCTCCTCGAAACCTTGCTCCAGGCGCAGGCGCACCACGCCAGGGGTGGCGCCGAAGTCGTGGATGTCGATCTTCACGGCGGGTAGCGTGCGGCCATCGAACAGGCGCCGGAACAGCTGGCTCCAGCGGGCGCTGCTGCCGTTGACCGAGGTAACCACCTGGATCTCCAGGCGACCGGCACTGCCGGGCTCGATCAGCACTTCCAGGTCGCCGGAGCTGACGCAGCCTACCAAGGTGCGGCCGCGGCCAGGCTCGGCGGCGGGGAATTGAAAGTTCAGGGTTTCCATTTCACAGGCTCCCGGCATTGTCGAGGAACAGGCAGGCGGCCAACAGATCGGCGGCGCCACCCGGTGAGGCATTGAGCTGCAGCAGTTGCGCGTCCAGCAGGCGCAGCTGACGGCGGCCAGCGAGGCTGGAGCAGCCGCCGGCATCGAGCACTGCGCGGGCCCCCGCTTGCAAGGTGTGCAGACCGTGCGGGCCGGCGCGCCAGAGCACGCAGGTGTCACTGAGCGCGGCCATGATCGCCAGCAAGGCATCCAGCCGGGCCTGGCTTTCGCTGGCGCCGGCGGCGCGGCTGCGGCGCAGTTGGGGCAGGCCGTGTTCGAGCACCGCGGGGAAGCCTTGTTGGGCCTGTTCGCGGGCCCCCCCGGCGCCGTAGCGCTGGCGCACCTGGATGCCGTGGCTGTCTTGTGCGATGGCGGCCGGGTCGTCGATCAGGGCGATGCGGCCGGCGCGAGCAGCAACTGCCTGGGGCGCGGCTTTGACATCGAGGGCCTGGGCGGCGACCAGCAGGCCAAGGGCCCAGATTGCGCCGCGGTGGGTATTGATGCCGCCTGTGGTGGCGAGCATGGCCTGTTCGCCTGCGCGGCCGATACGGCCCAGTTCGGCGCGCAGCGGTGGGCCAATTTCGCCATGGGCTTGCGCGGCTTCGGCCATCTGCCGCAGGCAAGGCCATAGGGCCAGCGCCGAGGCGTGCATCAGGGCCAGGGTCATGTCGGCGTGGGCGCCACTGCTGCGGCGGTCGACCAGGCCGGGTTTGGGCGACAGGTCGGCTTCGTCGATGAGCGCCTCGACGGCCAGGTCGGCAAGTCGGTCGGCCTGGAAGCTATCGGTTTGCAGGTCCGGCCTCTTCGCGGGCGCGCCCGCTCCCACAGGGATCGCGCGGGTTTCAGGTACAGCACAGTAACTGTGGGAGCGAGGGTGCTCGCGAAGAAGCTGATGCGGTTTCAAGTCGTGCGCAGTCATCACCAGCTCCTGAACCGTGCGGGCGGGTTGTAGAGGCCGCCGGACCACTCGACCAGGTCGGCGATGCTGCGCGCGGCGAGCAATTCGCGGCTGGCGTCGGTGCGGCGGATGCCGAGGTCCTCGGGCAAGGCGATCAGGCCTTGCTGGCGCAGGCGCAGGGTGTTTTTGGGATCGTGACGCAGGCCGATGGCGGTGACGCCGGCCACGGCGGCGATCATCTGCTGGCGTTCTTCCAGGCTGCGCGCCTTGTACAAATAGGCAATGCCTTCTTCGGTGAGCAGGTGGGTGACGTCGTCGCCGTAGATCATCACCGGCGCCAGGGGCATGCCGGCTTTCTTCGCCACGTCCACGGCGTCGAGCGTTTCGACGAAGGTCGGTTTGCCACCTTCCTGGTAGGTCTCGACCATCTGCACCACCAGCTTGCGGCCGCGTTCGAGCAGGGTCTCGGGCACGGTCATGTCGAGCCAGGCCGGGGTCGCGTGGCGCCGGCCGCGAGGGTCGTGCCCCATGTTCGGCGCCCCGCCGAAGCCGGCCAGGCGGCCACGGGTGACGGTCGAGGAATGGCCGTCGCCATCGACCTGCAAGGTGGCACCGATGAACAGGTCGACCGCGTATTGCCCGGCCAGTTGGCACATCATCCGGTTGGAGCGCAGCGAACCATCGCGGCCAGTGAAGAACACGTCCGGGCGCTGGGCGATGTAGTCCTCCATGCCCAACTCGGTACCGAAGCAGTGCACGCTTTCGACCCAACCGGTCTCGATGGCCGGGATCAGGGTCGGGTGCGGGTTGAGCGTCCAGTTGCGACAGATCTTGCCTTTGAGGCCCAGCGACTCACCGTAGGTCGGCAGGATCAGCTCGATGGCGGCGGTGTTGAAGCCGATACCATGATTCAGCGACTGCACCTGGTGTTTCTCGTAGATGCCGCGAATCGCCATCATCGCCATCAGCACGTGCACCGGCTTGATGTGGCGTGGGTCGCGGGTGAACAGCGGTTCGATGTAGAACGGCTGATCGGCGACCACCACGAAGTCGACCCAGGATGCCGGAATGTCCACCCGTGGCAGGTCGTCGACCCGCTCCACCAGCCGGTTGACCTGGGCGATCACCAGGCCGTCGCTGAAGGCGGCTGGCTCGACCAGCGCCGGCGTGTCTTCGGTGCTGGGGCCGGTGTACAGGTTGCCGTCGCGGTCAGCCATGAAGCCGGCGACCAGGGTGACATTGGGGATCAGGTCGACCAACAGCCGCGAATACAGCTCGATATAAGTATGAATGGCGCCCACTTCGAGCAGGCCGTCTTCCAGCAGTTGGCCGATGCGCAGGCTCTGCGGGCCGGCGAAGGAGAAGTCGAGCTTGCGTGCGATGCCGCGCTCGAACAGGTCCAGGTGCTCGGCGCGGCTGACGCTGGGCATGATCATGTGCAAGTCGTGCAGGCGCTCAGGGTCGGCCTTGGCCAGCGAACGCGAGAGAAAGTCGGCCTGCTTCTGGTTGTTGCCCTCGAGCACCACGCGGTCGCCGGGGGCGATCAGCAGTTCGAGGGCTTCGACGATCCGCTCGGTGGGCAGCACCACACCGTCGGCCAAGTGACGGACGCGGTCCAGACGGCGCTGCTTCTCGGCGCGCCGCCTGGACCATTGCGGCGGTGGATTCTTGGTTATGGTCATCAGGTGACTCCACGGGTTCGCTGTCGTGGAGGCACAGTAGGACGGGGTTGGTCGGGAGATCAATCAAGCTGGGGGGATGATCGTTACGGTTGGAGTAATGGTTTGCGGTTCGAGGTGCCTGGCGATGGTTTTTCAGTGGTTTCGAGACCGAGCGCCGCCCGCGCGGCGCATCGCGGGCAAGCCCGCTCCCACATCTGTTTCGGGCCAATCTCTCCTGTGAAGCCAACAGGAACCGCCTTGTTGGCATGGCGATGCATCTCGGTGGAAGCCAACAGGGGCATGGCGATGCATCCTGGCGGGCGCTGATGCTGTTCCACCTGTATCCAGTCATGCACCAAGGCGGATCCTGTTGGCGGTACAGGAGTGACTGGCCCGAAACAGATGTGGGAGCGGCGGTGCGGCGATCCGACTTGCCCGCGATGCGCCGCGCGGGCGGCGCTCGGTCTCACAGGCGCTGCAGAACCCAAGCCAGGAACAACTCAAGGCATAAACGCACGATCCCCCTGCAGATTTGTCCATTGCGTAAGATAAATTCGCATGCCAGGATCCAGCGATCCTCCAGCGCACTCCAGACTTCACTTGGAAAATCAATAACAAAGCAGGGAGAACGCGATGACCGCGCACGCTCATACCTCGGCAACGGCTCATGTACTGGCCGAGGTCCGCAACCAGATTGGCCACCTCACCCTCAACCGCCCAGCCGGTCTCAATGCCCTGACCCTGGACATGGTGCGCAGCCTGCGCCAGCACTTCGACCAATGGGCCGACGACCCTCAGGTGCAGGCCGTGGTGCTGCGCGGCGAAGGCCCCAAGGGCTTCTGCGCCGGTGGCGACATCCGCTCGCTGCACGACAGCTACAAAGCAGGCGATACGCTGCATGAAGACTTCTTCGTCGAAGAGTACGCCCTGGACCTGGCCATCCACCGCTACCGCAAGCCGGTGCTGGTGCTGATGGACGGCTTTACCCTCGGCGGTGGCATGGGCCTGGCCCAAGGCTGCGACCTGCGGATCGTCACCGAACGCAGCCGGCTGGGCATGCCGGAGGTCGGCATCGGCTACTTCCCGGATGTCGGTGGCAGCTACTTCCTGTCGCGCATCCCAGGCGAACTGGGCACCTACCTGGGCGTCAGCGGCGCTCAGATCCAGGCCGCCGATGCCCTGTACTGCGGGCTGGCCGACTGGTACGTGACCAGCGACAAACTCGCAGCCCTGGACCAAGGGCTGGATACCCTGCGCTTTGGCGCTCACCCGCTCAAGGACCTGCAGAACCTGCTGGCCAAGCTCGGCAGCCAGGTGCTGGGCGATGCGCCGCTGGAAAAACTGCGCCCGGCCATCGACCATTTCTTCGCCCAGCCCGACCTGGCGGCGATCATCGAACAACTGCGTGCGGTGCGCATCGGCGACAGCCACCCTTGGGCATTGGCGACCGCCGAACAGCTGGAAACCCGCTCGCCGCTGGCCATGGCGGTTACCCTGGAGATGCTGCGCCGCGGCCGCCACCTGGCACTGGAAGACTGCTTCGCCATGGAACTGCACATCGACCGCCAGTGGTTCCAGTACGGTGACATCATCGAGGGCGTGCGTGCCCTGATCATCGACAAGGACAAGCAGCCGCGCTGGAACCCGCCAACCCTGGCCGGGTTGTCGCGCCAGCGGGTCGACCAATTCTTCGAAGGCCTGTGAGCCCGGGAGTACACAGATGCAAGACCTGGAACTGAACGAAGAACAGATCATGATCCGCGACATGGCCCGGGACTTCGCCCGTGGCGAGATCGCGCCGCATGCCCAGGCCTGGGAAAAGGCTGGCTGGATCGACGATGGCGTGGTGCGCAAGATGGGCGAGCTGGGCCTGCTGGGCATGGTCGTGCCCGAGGCGTTCGGCGGCAGCTACACCGACTACGTCGCCTACGCCCTGGCAGTCGAGGAAATCGCTGCTGGCTGTGGCGCCACCGGCGCGATGATGAGCATCCACAACTCGGTCGGTTGCGGCCCCCTGCTCGCCTACGGCACGCCTGAACAGCAACAGGCCTGGTTGCCGCGCCTGGCCGCTGGCGAGGTGATCGGCTGCTTCTGCCTGACCGAGCCACAGGCCGGCTCCGAAGCACACAACCTGCGCACCCGCGCCGAACTGGTCGATGGCCAGTGGGTGATCAACGGCGCCAAGCAGTTCGTCAGCAACGCCCGCCGCGCCGGATTGGCGATCGTCTTTGCCGTCACCGACCCGGAGCTGGGCAAGAAAGGCCTGTCGGCCTTCCTGGTGCCGACCGACAACCCAGGCTTCAAGGTCGACCGCAGCGAGCACAAGATGGGCATCCGCGCCTCCGACACCTGCGCGGTGACCTTCGACAACTGCCGCATCCCGGCAGCCAACATCCTCGGCGAGCGCGGCAAGGGCCTGGCCATCGCCCTGTCCAACCTCGAAGGCGGCCGCATCGGCATCGCCGCCCAGGCGCTGGGCATTGCCCGTGCTGCGTTCGAGGCGGCGCTGGTGTATTCACGTGACCGCATCCAGTTCGGCAAGCCGATCAACGAGCACCAGAGCATTGCCAACCTGCTGGCTGACATGCAGGTGCAGGTGAATGCGGCGCGCTTGCTGATCCTGCATGCCGCCCGGCTGCGCACAGCAGGCAAGCCGTGCCTGTCGGAGGCCTCGCAGGCCAAGCTGTTCGCTTCGGAAATGGCCGAGCGCGTGTGCTCGATGGCGATTCAGGTGCACGGCGGGTATGGCTACCTGGAAGACTACCCGGTCGAGCGCTACTACCGCGATGCGCGGATTACCCAGATCTACGAAGGGTCGAGCGAAATCCAGCGCATGCTGATCGCACGCGAACTCAAGCACTACCCGTTATAAGCCCCCTCAGTGGCGCTGCCTGAGGGTTTCCGAAGGCAGCTCGCCAAAGCGCTGGCGATACACCTCGGCGAACCGCCCGAGGTGCATGAAACCGTAATCCATGGCCAGCTCGGTCACACTGCGCACCGCGCAACGGCTGTCACGCAGGCACGCATGCACCCGCTCCAGCTTGCGCTGGCGCACGTATTGCCTGGGCGTGATGCCCAGTTGCCGATCGAACAGCGCATACAGCGAACGCACGCTGATGCAGGCCTGCTCTGCCAGCGTCTCGGCTGACAATTCAAGCTTGAGATTGCGCTCGATGTAATCGAGGATCCGCTCCAGGCTCACCCTTGGCGTACCCAGGCTTTCGCGGCGGATATTGGTGCTCATCAGGGTGATCAGCTTGCTGGCGACGATCTGGCTGTAGTGCCTCTGCACCCGCGGGAGCGAATCACTGACCTCGGCTTCGTGGCAGACCATGGCCAACAGGTTTACGAAGCCGTCCAGCTCATCCAGCCGGTAGTGGTTGCGCAAGAACCGCACGCCGCCGTCCGGCCGCTGCCAGCGCTGCTCGTCGCAAATGCTGTCGAGCATGCGGGTCGGCACTTTGAGGATGAATTTCTCGCAGTCTTCGGAATAGGTCAGGTCGACCGGGTCGTCCGGGTTGATCAGCAGCAGTTCGCCCGGCACCAGGTAGTGCTCGCGCTGGTGCCCGCGCCACAGGCAGTTGCCGTTGAGCAAGACCTGCAAGTGATAGATGGATTCCAGTGCCGGCGAGGTGACCCGCACGCTGCCGCCGTAGCTGATACGACACAGGTCGAATTCGGCGAACTTGCGGTGGCTGAGGCTGGCCTGCGGGTGGCTGGTGCGTGACAGGCCGATGCAGTGCTGGCCGACATGCTGGTTCACATAGTCGGACACCGCGTAAGGGTCGGCGTGATGGAACACGCTACTGCGCTCGCTCAGCAGGCGGCTTTCCATAGGCAAGGCACTCGGCATCGTTATTGTTCTGGGCGCCGCTTCCTACTGGCCCGAAGGCCTGTGATTGCGGTCGTTCACGGTCATTCTATCGGGCCGGGGTCAGGTAGTTCGGGGCAGCTGACCACTGGCGCACGCGGGTTACAGCTAAGCAAAAAGGCGGGGCTTGGGCAATCAGATGTTCGGATTGGGTGGGCGAATAGCGGACAACGGAGGGAGACTCGCTGGGCGATCATCGGACAGTCCCGGCTCACTGTACCGGCAGGAAGTTCATCAACAGCAGGCTTTGCGCGTAGTTCAAGCCGATCCGCCGATAGCGCTCGTCGAGCAACTCAGCCAGCAAATCCAGCCGCGCCACGATCTTGCCGAACTCCACGGCAAAACTCAGGTTGCTGCCCTCTTCGGATATTTCGTTGGAAAACAGCAGCAGCACGCCGTTGGCATCCTGGCGCTGGCTGAGCATCCAGGTGGCCTTCTCGATATTGCGTGCCGCGTTGTTGATGAACAGCGGGTCGAGGGTGTCGGTCATGTAGAACTCGGTACGCCCGCCATGCGCGGTGATCAACATGCTGCCGATGGCGTAGATGAAGGCGCCGACCCGGTCGCCGCGAAACTCCGGGTTCAAGGCATAACTCAGTGCAGCGAGGTCGCGGCGGTTGCCCAGTTGCGGCAGGGGTTGGCGCTGTTCGATGGCAATGCGGATCTGCCGTTCGGCAGTGGCGGCGTCGAGGTAGCCGGACATCTTCCACTGGTTGGGGTTGCGCAGGTACAGCTTGTTCATCAGCAGGTACAGGCTTTGCAAGTTGTCGCGCATGGCCAGGGTGGCCATACGGTCGACGCTGGTCTGGAACAGCTCGCTGGGCTTGCCGTTGCCGATCTGGCTGACGATATCGTGGCCTTGCTGCTGGCTGCAGCCGGCCAGGCCCAGCAGGGCGCCTGCCAGCAGCAGACGCGGGAAAAATCGGGGATTGCTTGCAACCATCGGCACCGGGTCGGAATCGGCGGCCGCGCCGGGGATCGGCGCAGCCTGGCCAAGCATAGAGCCCGGGAATCGGAAAAAGTGCAGTGCCGGTCAATCCGCTGACCGGATCACATGGCGTGGCGGAGCATCTTCACCACCTGCGCATGCAGCGCCGGGTCACCACAGGCCACCACACAGCCGCCATGTTGCGCGCTGCTGCCGTCCCAGGCAGTGATCACCCCGCCCGCCCCTTCGATGATCGGCATCAGCGCCTGCACGTCATACGGCTGCAGGCTCGCCTCGACGATCACATCGACGAAACCCGACGCCAGCATGCAGTAGGCGTAGCAATCACCACCGTAGCGCATCAGCCGCGCCTTGCCTGCCACAGCCTCGAACGCCGCCTTGCGCTCGGTGGTGTCGAACATGTCTGGCGTGGTGCACATCAGCGTGGCCGCCGTCAGGTCGGCACAGGCGCGGGTCTTCAGCGGCGTACCGCTGCGCCATGCACCTTGCGGGGTGCCGACGAAGCGCTCACCGGTGAAGGGTTGGTTCATCACCCCCACCACCGGGCGAGTGCCATCGTTCAGGGCAATCAGCGTGCCCCACAGCGGCAGGCCGGTGATGAACGCACGGGTGCCGTCGATCGGGTCGAGCACCCAGGTCAGCGGGCTGCTGCCCACCGCGACGCCGGCCTCTTCGCCGAGAATGCCATGCTCCGGATAGCGCGCCTGGATCAGCTCACGCATGGCGTCTTCGGCTGCCTTGTCGGCCACGGTCACCGGGTCGTACAGACGCCCGCCCTTGTCCTCGACCTCAAGGCTTGCGCGGAAGTACGGCTGGATCGCCAGCGCAGCGGCATCGGCCAGTTGCTCGGCGAAGGCTTGGAATTCGCCGATCTGTTCAGCGCTCAGGGACATGGTGCAGGCCTCGTGGAAAATATCGGGGCTGCATCATACCCGACAACCGACATGGCAGTGGACGCCTGAAGAGGTGCCACTATTATGACATTATTGCCACTTCATTTAACGGTCACTCAATCGTTGTACTAGGATACCAACCACCTCCCGCAGCCGGCCCAGGATGCTGGCCGGCAGCCAGGCGGGACCCGTTCCACCGGACCTCATGGATGACACGATGAATTCGCACTTGCTCTACCCGCAGATCGGCAAAGTCATTGCCAGTACCGGCAGCCGCCAGTTCCCACGCATGCTGCACGACCTGATCCAGGCCCACCTGACCATCGATGCCATGCAGATTCGCCAGTTACCTGTGCAGGCAGCCGAACGTGGCAACGACTCGACGCTGATCAACGAAACCGTGTTTTCTTCCGACCGCCACCCCGAAGGTGATTTCGACGACCCGGCGCGGTTGCACCTGATCCGTCGCAAGGGTGAATCGCGTTATGAGATCCAGGTGCTGCGCGCAGGCTCGACCTATGGTTTTTCGGCCCATGAACGCAGCCGCCTTGATGACATCTCACCCCTGCTGCTGCCGATGCTGGAGAAGCATATCGATGCCCTCAAGCCTGTTGCCCAGCGCTGCGCAGCGGAAAGCCTGGAAGCGCGTTTTCTGGAGCGTATCACCCAGTCCGGGCTGACCCTGTCGGAACGTGAATGCCAGGTGTGCCTGGGGTTGCTGGCCGGGCTTACGGCGCCCGAGCAGGCCGAGCGGCTGGCGCTGAAGGTGAATACCGTGGAGAGCTACCTGCGCCGGGCGGCAATCAAGCTGGGGATCAGTGGGCGACACTCGTTGATGCGTTGGATGTATGCCGAGGCCTGAATCTCTTTAGCCTGATCCGGCCCTTTCGCGGGCAAGCCCGCTCCCGCAGCTACTGCACTGCACTGCACTCAAGGGTGGTGATATCCCTGTGGGAGCGGGCGTGCCCGCGAAGAGGCCAGAACAGGCCGACCTCAATCCCTGGCCAAGGCCTCGATCGGGTCCAGCCTTGCTGCATTCCTGGCCGGCACAAACCCGAACACCACCCCGATCAACGTCGAACAGGCAAATGCCATCACGATCGACACCGGCGAAAACACCATCTCCCACTGTTTCACGAACAGCTCGAACAGATAACCGATCCCATACGACAGCCCGATCCCGACCACGCCGCCAAACAGGCAGACCATCACCGCCTCCACCAGAAACTGCTGGCGGATGTCCGACTGCCGCGCCCCCACCGCCATGCGGATGCCGATCTCGCGGGTGCGCTCGGTCACCGACACCAGCATGATGTTCATCACGCCGATGCCACCCACCACCAGCGAGATCACCGCAATCAGCGACAGCAGCAAGGTCAGCGAGCGGCTGGTCTTCTGCACCGTCTGCATGATGCTGTCGAGGTTGTTGGTGAAGAAGTCCTTGGTGCCATGGCGCTGCAGCATCACCTTGGTCACCTCTTCTTCCACGCGCTTGCTCGGCACGCCGTCCTTGATCCGCACGCTGATGCTGTCCAGGTGGCGCTGGCCGAGCACGCGGCCGGCGGCAGTTTCGTAGGGCACCCAGATGTTCAGCTGGTTGCTGGCGACGAACAGGTTCTTGTTCTCGGCAGTGACACCGATTACCGTGCACGGCAGGTTGCCGACCAGGATCACCTGCCCAAGCGGGTCGACATTGCTGCCGAACAGGCGCTTGCGGGTGTTGTGGTCGATCACCACCACCTGGGCCTGGCGCCGGGCGTCGTCGGCACTGAACACGATGCCGGCGGCCAACGGAATGTTGCGCACCTGGAAGTAATGTTCGCTGACGCCGTTGAGCTGCACGTCGACATCCAGGTTGCGGTAGCGCACCAGGGTGCTCTGGCCGATCACCGGGGTGGCGCTGTCGACGTAGTACAGCGCATTCAGCGCCGCCACATCGGCCGGCAGCAGGGTCTCGATGGTCTTGGCCCGGCTGTCGCCGAAGTTGCTGCCCGAGTAGATGTCGATGGTGTTGCTGCCGATTGCCTGGATGTCCTTGAGCACATAGCCCTTGGCGCCTTCGCCGATGGCCGAGATGGACACCACCGAGGTGATGCCGATGACGATCCCGAGCATGGTCAGCAAGGTGCGCATGCGGTGCGAGATCAGCGCGATCCAGGCCATCTTGAACGCCTCGCGGAACATCCCCAGGCTCGCCACCAGGCGCTGCGTGGCGTGCGCCTTGGGCGCAGGCTCGGCAGCTGGTGTAGGCAGGGCCTCGCGGGCGTTGCTGCGGTCGCTGATGATCTGCCCGTCGCTGACTTCGATGATCCGTTCGGCATGGGCGGCAACCTTGGGGTCGTGGGTGACCAGGATCACCGTGTGGCCGGCGCCATGCAGCTCCAGCAGGATGTTCATCACCTCCTTGCCGCTGGCGGTGTCCAGGGCGCCGGTCGGCTCGTCGGCGAGGATCACCTGGCCACCGTTCATCAGCGCCCGGCAGATACTCACCCGCTGTTGCTGACCACCGGACAGCTGGCTGGGGCGGTGTTCGAGGTGACCGTCCAGGCCCAGCCGCGTCAGCAGCTCGCGCGCCCGCTGGTGGCGCTGGCCCTGGGGCAAGCCGGCATAAACGGCCGGGATCTCGACGTTGTGCAGCGCATCCAGGTGCGGCAGCAGGTGATAGCGCTGAAAGATGAAGCCGAAATGGTCACGGCGCAGTGCGGCCAGGGCATCGTCGTCCAGTTCTCGGGTTTCCTGGCCACCGACCTGATAGCTGCCGCTGCTGGCGTTGTCCAGGCAGCCGAGGATGTTCATCAGGGTCGACTTGCCCGAGCCGGACGCGCCGATGATCGCCACCAGCTCGCCGCTGCGGATCTGCAGGTCGATGCCCTTGAGCGCGTGGAACTCGCGGTCGCCGGCGAGAAAGCTGCGGGTCACACCCTGCAGGCACAGCAACGGCTCGCCCTGGCCACGGGCGACTGCCAGGTGCGGGGTCAGCTCGACAGTCATGTTCATGCTCACGCCCCTGCTTCGCCAGACACCGGCTCGCCGATCACCACCCGGTCACCTTCGGCCAGGCCGTCCTTGATCTGCACCTTGACGTTGTTGTTGATGCCGGTCTGCACATTGCGCACCTGGGCAAAGCCCTTGGCATCGAGCACCCGCACCGGGAAGCTGCCGTCGCCATTGCGCAGGCCCAGCGCCGCCACCGGCATGGTCAGCACGCCCTCGGCGGTGTCCAGAACGATGTGCACCTGGGCGGTCATCGAGATGCGCAGTCGGTGGTCGGGGTTGGGCACTTCGAACAGGGCGTTGTAGAACACCGCGCCCTTGGGCTTGGTGCTGCTGCCATCGCTCTTGTCGGTGCTTTGCGCGTAGTTCTGCGGCGCAGGCTCGGTGCCGCGCAGCTTGGCGTAGTAGCGCTTGTCCTCACCAAGGATGGTGAAGTACACCTCTTGGCCTGGGGTGATGTGGATCACGTCGGCTTCGGAAACCTGCGCCTTGACCGTCATGGTGTCGAGGTCCGCGAGCTTGAGCAGCACCGGCGCCAGCTGGTTGGCGATCACGGTCTGCCCTTCCTGGGTGACGATGCCCACCACATGGCCGGTGATCGGCGCGTTGATGCGGGTATAGCCAAGGTTGACCTTGGCCGTGTCGATCTCCACCCGGGCGCTCTGGATCTGCGCGTCCAGCGAACGCACCGAGGCCTGTTTCACCTCGTAATCCGATTCGGCGTTTTCGAAGTCCTGGCGCGACACCGACTCGTCGGACTGCAGCTCACGGTAGCGCTCGTAGACACGCTTGGCCTGGCGCAGCTGGGCCTGGGTCGAACGTTTTTCGGCTTGCAGTTTTTCCTCGTCGACCTCGGCCTGGCGCAAGGTGTTGCGCAACACCAGCGGGTCGATCTCGGCCAGCCACTGGCCCTGGCTGACCTTGTCGCCGAGCTTGACCTTGAGCGACTTGAGCTGCCCGGAGACCTGGGCGCCGACGTCCACCTGCTTGATGCCCTCGAGCATGCCGGTGGCCAGCACCGCGTTCTCGATGTCGCCCTTCTCCACCGTGGCGACGATGTACTGCGGCGGCTTGGCCGGGGCCTGGATGGCATACAGGCTGATGCCGGCGACCAGGGCCACGGCGGCGCCGAGGCTGAACTTGCGGAATCTGGACTTATCCATGAACACTCACTTCCATTCAAATCACATCATCAACAGCTTGCCTCTTGCCCTGTGGGAGCGGGTTTACCCGCTCCTACAAGGTCCGAGGCGCCTTCGATTACTCAGTCACCTTGCCGAGCTGCAGCGCCTGGCCGTCGTGCCACCAGGCCGCCAGGCTGAACACATCCGGGACCTTGAGGATGCTGAAGTGGTCGCCCGGGCCCTGCCACAGCGCCAGTTGCGGCATCAGCGCCTGCCAGCCGGCTTGCATCGCTGCCTGCTCGCGGGCGTTGCCGGCCGTGTCCAGGCTCGGGTCGTCCACCAGCACCAGCCCTGCTGGCCCGCTGTAGTTCATGCGCGGCTGGTAGCGGGTGCGCAGCGCCGTGGCGAAAGTCCGTACCGTGCCATCCAGCGCCCGTGGCGCCGAACGGGCCGGCAGCAGGCCGATGCGCACCATCGCCGCGTGCAGCTGACGCAATTGCTCGTCGTCGCTGGCCTGGGCGAAAGCCTGCGGCTCGATGCCCAAGGCCTTGCCGGTGGACAGCTGCAGCGCGTGTATCAGCTTCTCCAGCGCCTCGCCGAAGGTGTACGGCCTGCCACATGAGCCCGCTTCACCCGGCGCCTCGCTGTCGATCAGGGTCAGCGAACGCACCTGCCGCCCCTTGGCCTCGAAACGTGCCGCCATGGCGTGCGCGACCCAGCCCCCGAACGAATGGCCGACCAGGTTCAGCGGCCCTTGCGGGTACAACCCTTCGATGGCCTGGACATGGCAGTCGGCGGCGGCCTCCACGGCACTGTGCGGCACCCGGTTGCCATCCAGGCCCCGCGCCTGCAGGCCGTACACTGGCCAGTCCGGGCCCAGCGCCTCGGCCAGGCCGATGAAGCTGGTGACGCTGTCGCCGGCACCGGGCACGCAGAACACCGGGGCATGCCCCGGCTGCCCGCTCTGGATCGCCACCAACGGCTGATAGCTCGGCTGCTCGGCACGCCCCTGCAGCTGTTGGAGCACCCGGGCGATCGCCTCACCCAGCGTCGCAATGTGGGGTGCCTGCATCATGCTGCGGTGATCGCCGGGGACACCGACTTCGAGCAGCACCTGGGCCGGCAATGTCTCGCGCCAGCCCAGGCTCGCCACGCTGTCGCTGCCTTGCTCGGCGCGGAACAGATGCACCGGTATGTCCAGTGGCGCCAGGCGGTAATGGGCCATGGCATGACCGTGGGCCAGTTCACGCTCGAAGTAGTCGCGCAGCTGCACATCGCTCATGCTCGACCACAAGCCGTAGAGCAGGTGGTGTTCGCGGCAGCTGGCGAGCAGGCTGGCGAAATCGCTTTGCTGGGCCTCCAGGCGCTGCAGTTGCGCCAGCGGCGCATTCCCGGCCTCGCCCTGGGTGCGCCAGAAGCTGTTGCAGGTGAGCAGCAGCTGGTTTTCCACGGCGCGCGGCCCCTGCCAGCGGGCCTTGCCCTGGTCGGCCAGGCGGGGCACGTAGGTGTCGATCAGGCCGAGGAACTCGACCCCCTCGTCCGCGCCCAGCAGCTGGTTGGCCATTTCGAAGGCCAACACGCCACCGAACGACCAACCGGCCAGGCGATACGGGCCATGGGGCTGGACCTTGCGCAGCTGCGCAATCTGGTAGCGTGCCAGGCACTCCAGCGTGCGCGGTTGTGCTTCGCCACCAGGGATACCCGGCAGGCCGTAGATCGGGAAATCACCCGGCAGGTGCTGGCCCAGCACCGGGAAGTAGAAGTCCAGGCCGGTGAATTCGTGGACCAGGAACAGCGGCGTCTGTGATCCGCTGGAGCGCACCGTGACCACGGCCTGGGCCTGTGCGTTGCAGCTGGCATCCAGATGCCGGGCCAGTGCCGCCACGCTGGGCTGCTGGAACACGTCGTTGATTGCGGCCGCCAGGCCGGCCTTGCCAAGTTTGTCGATCAGGCGAATCGCAGCCAGGGAATGGCCGCCCAGTTCGAAGAAGTTGTCGTGGCGCCCTACCCGTTCCACGCCCAGCAACTCGCACCAGATGGCGGCCAGCAGGGTTTCGGTGTCACCCTCTGGGGCTTCGTAAGGGCGGTCCTGAAGGGCGTCGGGCGCCGGCAGTGCCTTGCGGTCGAGCTTGCCGTTGGGGCTCAGCGGCAAGGCGTCGAGGTGCATGAACTGCGCCGGGACCATGAACTCCGGCAGGTGCGCGAGCAGTGCCGTGCGCAGGGTTTCCACGGTTTGCGCGGTGCCGGTGTAGTAGGCGATCAGGCGTTGCTCGTGGGCGATCACCACGGCTTCCTTGATGCCATCGATGGCGGTCAGGCCGGCCTGGATCTCGCCCAGTTCGATGCGCAGGCCGCGGATTTTCACCTGGTCGTCGTTGCGGCCCAGGTATTCGATATTGCCGTCTGGCAGGTGGCGTGCGAGGTCGCCTGTGCGGTACAGCCGCCCGCCTGGGCGGAACGGGTCGTCGAGGAAGCGTTCGGCGGTGAGTTCGGCTCGGTTGAGGTAGCCGCGGGCGACCTGTACGCCGCCGATGAACAGCTCGCCGGCCACGCCTTGGGGTACCGGTTGGCCCTGGTCATCGAGCACGTACAGGGTGGTGTTGGCGATGGGTTTGCCGATTGGGGTGTTGTCCGGGGCGGTCAGGCAGTGCCAGGCGCTGACATCCACGGCGGCTTCGGTGGGGCCGTAGAGGTTGTGCAGTTCGACGGTGGGGAGTTGTGTGTGGAAGCGGCGCACCAGGCTGCCGGGCAAGGCTTCGCCGCTGCACAACACGCGCCGCAAGGCGTACACGGTCCCTGTGGGAGCGGGCGTGCCCGCGAAGAAGTCGACGCGGTGCATGGCACCGGCTTCGCCGGTGTTCGCGGGCATGCCCGCTCCCACAGGGGACGTGCTCGCTGCTGAAGATAGGTATACATCCAGCATCGAAGGGACGAAGTGCAAGGTGGTGATGCTTTCTTTCTGGATGACCTGGCGCAGGTACTCGGGATCACGGTGGCCGCCAGGGCGGGCCATGACCAGGCGGGCGCCGGTCTGCAGCGGCCAGAGGAACTCCCAGACCGAAACGTCGAAGCTGAACGGGGTCTTCTGCAACACCACGTCATCGGCGCCCAGCTGATAGGCGTCTTGCATCCACAACAGACGGTTGACCACGCCGGCATGCTCGTTCATCACGCCCTTCGGCAAGCCAGTCGAGCCTGAGGTGTAGATCACGTAGGCCAGATGACGTGGCGTCAATCCAGCGACAACAGGGTTGTCAGCCGATTGATTGCTCCAAGTCGGCTGATCCAGATCGATGATCTGTCCGGCATCCGGCACATGGCGGGTCGCCCCGTGCACCAGCACCGCCACCGGCGCGCTGTCGGTCAACATGTGGCGCACGCGCTCGGCCGGGTAATCCGGATCGACCGGCACATAGGCACCCCCAGCCTTGAGGATCGCCAGCAGCCCGACCACCATCGACAGGCTACGTTCGACGCAGATCGCTACACGATCATCAGGCTTGACGCCTAGGGCGATCAGGTGATGCGCCAGACGGTTGGCCTGTTGGTTGAGCTGGCGATAGCTCAGTTCACCCGCTTCAGCCCGCACGGCAAGCGCATCCGGCGTCCGCGCAACCTGCGCCTCGATCAGGCTATGCAAGGTCTGCTCAAGGTCGTAATCGACTGCCGTGTCATTGAATGTCAGCAACAGCCGCTTGCGCTCGTCGGCATCGGGCAACCCGGTGTGGGCCGGAACGGCGTGCTCGCCTTCGGCGAAGGTCCACAGCAGTTGTTCCAGATAACCCACATAGCGCTCGACGGTGGCCCGTTCGAACAGCGCAGTGGCAAACACGATGCCGCCGCTGAAGCCATCGGCGCCCTCGCCCATGCTCAGGCTCAGGTCGAACTTGGCGATGCGCGCCTGCCCGCCCAGCGCCGTCACCGCCAGATCACCCAGCTCCAAGGCCTGGCGCTCGGGCGTGGCATCCCAGTCCAGCGACACCTGGTACAGCGGCGTATGGGCCAGGCTGCGCTGTGGGCGCACGGCCTCGACCACCTGCTCGAACGGCAGGTCCTGATGGCCCTGGGCTTCGAGCACTGCGGCCTTGACCCGCGCCAGCAGCGTGGCCACCTGCGGTGAACCCGACGTGTCCACGCGCAAGGCGATGGAATTGACGAACATGCCGATCAGTCCCTCCACCTCCGCCTGCCGGCGGTTGGCCAGCGGCGAGCCGATCACCACTTCATCCTGGCCGGCCAGGCGTGTCAGCAACACCGCCCAGGCCGCCATGAACAACATGTACGGGGTCACGCCCTGGGCCCGGCACACGGCCTTGAGCTCCAGGCTCAGGCGTGGGTCCAGGCTGAGCGCCACGCTATCGCCGGCATACTGCTGGCGCTCTGGCCGTGGTCGGTCCCACGGCAGGCTGAGCAGGGTTGGCGCACCGCTCAGCCGGCCACGCCAATAGTCGGCCTGGCGCTGCAGGGCTTCAGCGCTCAGCCAGCGCCGCTGCCACAGTGCATAGTCCAGATACTGCACCGGCAAAGGCGGCAACGGGTCGTCGCGATCGGCGCTGAACGCCTGGTACAACGCGCCCAGCTCCTTCACCAGCACCGCCAGCGACCAGCCATCGGCGACCAGGTGGTGCACGGTCAGCAGCAGGATGTGGTGATCGTCGGCCCGCTGCAGCAAGCAGCCACGAACCGGCAAGTCATGGTTCAGCGCAAAGGGCTCGCTGGCGTGCAGCTCGACCCGTTGCGCCAGCGCCTGCTCGTGCAGATCGCGCGCATCTTCCAGGGCTAGCTGGAAACCGCGCGCGTCCGCGGCCAGCACCACACGCGGCTCGCCGTCCTGCTCCACAAAGTGGCTGCGCAGGCTCTCGTGACGCTCGACCAGTCGCCGCAGCGCCCGCTCCAGCGCCAGCGCATCCAGCGTGCCGCGCAGGTGCAGGCCGAGGGGGATGTGATAGGCCGCGCTGCCGCCGCTCATTTGCGCCAGGAACCACAGGCGCTGCTGGGCGAACGACAGCGGCAGGCTGCCCAGCCGGGGGGCCGGCTGGATCGCCGGCAAGGCACGCTCGGCATGGCTGCCCAGGCTGGCGGCCACCGCCGCCAGGCTGTCATCGGCGAACAGCTCACCCAGCGCCAGCTCCAACCCGAGGCGCTGACGCACCTGGGCGAGCATGCGCATGGCCAGCAGCGAATGGCCACCCAGCTCGAAGAAGCGATCCTGACGCCCGACCTGCTCCACCTGCAGCAGCTCACCCCACAGCTGGGCCAACAGCGTTTCGCGCTCACCCTGCGGTGCCTCGTAGGCCGCCGCGGCAAAGTCCTGCGGGCCAGGTTGCGGTAGCGCCTTGTGATCGAGCTTGCCATTGTTGGTCAGCGGCATCCGCGCCAGGGCCACATAGGCCCCCGGCAGCATGTAGTCGGGCAGCCGACCACGCAGGAAGCTGCGCAGTGCATTGGCGTCCAGCGCCGCATCGTGGCGGGTGAACCAGGCGACCAGCCGCAGTGGCCCTTGCCCGTCCGCCAGCGCCGACACCTGCACGTCGCCAATGCCCGGGCACTGCGACAGCTGTTGCCTGATTTCCCCCAGTTCAATGCGGAAGCCCCGGATCTTCACCTGGTCATCATTGCGGCCCAGGCATTCCAGCTGGCCGTCAGGCTGCCAGCGCACCAGGTCGCCGGTTCGGTAGAGCCTGGCCCCGGGGCGCTGGCTGAACGGGTCGTCGATGAAACGCTCGGCGGTGAGTTCAGGGCGATTGAGGTAACACAGCGCCACCCCATCGCCACCGATGTACAGCTCGCCGACCACCCCACGCGGCACCAGCTGGCGATGGGCATCGAGCACATAGACCTGGGTGTTGCCGATGGGGCGGCCAATCGGCACCTGAGTGGCATTCGGTGCCAGCCCCTGAACGGCACACGTCACTGCAAACGTCGTGGTCTCGGTCGGCCCGTAGCCATTGATCAGGCGCAAGCCCGGCGCCTGCTCCAGCATGGCGCGGAAGGCAGCAGGCTCGGCACGCTCGCCGCCGCTGATGAGGATGCGCAGGCCAGCCAGCGCCTCGGGCAGCAGCTGCACGTACTGGTTAAACAGCGCCGTGGTCAGGAACAGCACGGTGATGCCGTCCTTCGCCAGCGCCCTGGCGAAACGCTGGGGGTCGATCAGCGTCTGGTGATCGACCACCCGCACCTGTCCGCCATTGAGCAGCGCGCCCCAGACGTCCATGGTGCTGGCATCGAACGCCGGGTTGGAGGCAAAGGCGATGCGGTCCTGGGCATTGAAGTCGGCATAACCATTGTTCAGTACCAGGCGGGCGATGCCACGGTGCGGCACGCACACGCCCTTCGGCTGGCCAGTGGTACCCGAGGTGTACATCACGTAGGCGGCGCTGCCGGCATCCTGCGCCAGGCCTGGGTCATGCCCGGCTTGCGGGTCGAGCATCAACGTGTCGAGGTCCAGGCGACGCACCGGGAAGTCCGCCTCAGTCGCGGCCAAGGTAAGCAACACGACAGCTTGGCAGTCTTCGACCATGAAGCCCTGGCGCTCGACCGGGGCATGCACATCCAGCGGCACATACACCGCCGCACACTTGAGCACCGCCAGTTGCGCCACCAGCAAGGGCAGCGAGCGCGGCAGCAGGATCGCCACGCAGGCGCCAGGCGCGACGCCTTCGGCGATCAGGTAATGGGCCAGGCGGTTGGCCTGCAGGTTGAGTTCGCCATAGCTCAGCGCCTGCTCGCCATGCACGGCCGCCAGGGCCAGTGGCTGGCAGGCTGCACGCTGCTCGAACAGCTGGGCGACGCTGAGGTCGCGGGGGTAATCCGCCGTCGTGGCATTGAAGGTGTGCAGCAGCGCCTGGCGCTCGTCTTCGCCAATCAGCTCGACCCGCTGCAGCAACGCCTGGTCGTTGCCAACCATGGCCCACAGCAAGGTTTGCAAGTAACCGAGGTAGCGCTGCGCGGTGATCTCGTCGAACAACGCTGTGGCGTACTCCAGGCTGCCGGCCACGACGTCGCCGTGCTCGCCCAGGTTGAGGGTGAGATCGAACTTGGCCACCTGCGCGGCCTGTGCCACGGCTTCGAGCTGCAAACCTTGCAGCTGCAAGGCCGCGCCCTGGGTCGCCTGCCAGTTCAAGGTCGCCTGGAACAACGGCGTGTGGCCAAGGCTGCGGGCCGGCCGGACGATCTCGACCACCTGTTCGAACGGCAGGTCCTGGTGCGCCTGGGCCGCCAGCACCCGGGCCTTGACCTGTTCGAGCAACGCCTCGGCAGTGGCGGCTGAGCCGCTGTCGATGCGGATGGCCAGGGTATTGACGAACAACCCCGCCAACGCCTCGAGTTCAGCGTGGCCACGGCCGGCCACCGGGCAGCCGATCACCACCTCCTGTTGCCCGGACAACCTGGCCAGCAAGGTGGCCCAGGCGCCCAGCACGGTCATGTACAAGGTCACCCCATGGCGCTGGGCCAGGGTGCGCAGGCCGGCCGCCAGGCGCGGGGCCAGTTGCACGGGCAGGCTGGCCCCGGCGAAGTCCTGGCGCTCGGGCCGTGGCCGGTCGCTCGGCAGTTTCAACAGGCTGGGCGCGCCGTCCAGCGCCTCGCGCCAGTAATCGGCCTGGCGCTGCAATTGCTCGCCGGCAAGCCAGCGCCGCTGCCACACCGCGTAGTCGCCATACTGGATGGCCAGTGCCGGCAGCGGGTCTTCCAGGCCTTGGCGCAGAGCCGGATACAGGGCGCTCAGTTCGCGCGTCAGTACCCCCAGCGACCAGCCGTCGGCCACGATATGGTGCACGGTCAAGGCCAGCACATGCTGTTCGGCCCCCAGGCGCAGCAGCCGCGCCCGCAACAACGGCCCGTGGGCCAGGTCGAAGGGCCTGCCGGCCTCTTCGCGCAGCTTGCCGGGCAAGGCATCCGGGCCAATCTCTTCGCGCTGGAACCAGCCCGCGCCGGCGCTGGTGCCAATGATCACCTCGGCGCTGTCGTCGCGCGGCACGAAATGGCTGCGCAGGGTTTCATGGCGCTCGACGATGCGCAGCAGCGCGCATTCCAGGGCGTCGTCATCCAGCGGCCCGCGCAGGCCCAGGGCCAGCGGCACGTTGTAGGCCTGGTTGCCGCCGTCCATCTGCGCCAGGAACCACAGCCGCTGCTGGGCGAACGACATGGGCAAAGGCTGCTCGCGGGGGACCGGCACGATCGCTGGCAACGTGCTGCGCCCGGCCCCCGCCAGCACCGCGGCCACTGCCGCCAGTTCGGCATTGGCGAACAGCTCGGCCAGGGTCAGCTCCACGCCCAGGCGCAGGCGCACCTGCGAAACCATGCGCATGGCCAGCAGCGAATGCCCACCCAAGGCAAAGAAGTGGTCACGCCGCCCTACCCGCTCGACTTGCAGCAGTTCGGCCCAGATCTGCGCCAGGGCCTGCTCCAGTTCGCCCTCGGGGGCCTCATAGCCCTGCTCGATCAGGGCCGAACGCTCGGGCCTGGGCAAGGCGCGGCGGTCGAGCTTGCCGTTGGCGGTCAGCGGCAAGGCCTGCAGCTCGACGAACGCCACCGGCACCATGTATTCGGGCAGGTGTGCCTGCAACTGGGCGCGCAGGCTTTCCGGGGTAGCCGCCTCGACGTCGGGCTGGGGGGTAAAGTAGGCAACCAGGCGCGGCTGACCGGGTTGGTCCTCACGGGCCAGCACCACGGCCTCGTTGATACCCACCAGACTGGCCAGGCGGCTCTCGATCTCGCCCAGCTCGATGCGCACGCCACGGATCTTCACCTGGTCATCGTTGCGCCCCAGGTACTCGAGGGTGCCATCGGCCAGCCAGCGCACCAGGTCGCCGCTGCGGTACAGGCGCCCGCCTGCGCTGAAGGGGTCATCGAGAAAGCGTTCGGCGGTCAACTCAGGGCGGTTCAGGTAACCCCGGGCCACCCCGGCACCGCCGATGTACAGCTCGCCCGGCACCCCCAGCGGCACCAGTTGCCGGTGCGCATCGAGCACGTACAGGCGCGCGTTGTCCACCGGCCGGCCGATATGCAGCACCCCGCCCGCCTCGACCACGCCAGAGCTGGCCACCACGGTGGTTTCGGTCGGGCCGTAGTTGTTGACCACGACAAAGCGCTGGGTACGGTTGAACTGGCGCAGACGGTCGCCGCCGATCAGCAGGGTGCGCAGGGTCGGGTGTTCGAGCTGGTGGCTGAAGGCATATTCGGCCACTGGCGTGGGCAGGAAGCTCACGTCAAGGGGTTGGCCGCGCCACCAGGCGAGCATGGCGTCGAGGTCTTCGTTGCCTTCGGCGGGCGGCGCCAGGTGCAGCGTGGCCCCCGCGCACAACGCCGGCCACACCTCCCAGGCCATGGCATCGAAGCCGAAACCGGCCAGGCACGAAGTATGGCGACCGTGGCACAGGTCGAAGGCGCGGCAGTGCCAGTCGACCAGGTTGTTGACGGTGCGGTGCTCGACCATCACCCCTTTGGGCTGGCCGGTGGAGCCTGAGGTGTAGATGACGTAGGCCAGGTGGTTGGCCTCCAGTGTCGCCACGCTCGGGTTGCCGGCCCGGGCCGGCCAGTCTGGCAGGTCCAGCAGCAGCACCGGCACTGCGACGGCCCCCAGGCGCCCGCGCAGTGCCTGCTGGGTAAGCACCACCAGCGGGGCGCTGTCGCCCAGCAGGTAGTGCACCCGCTCATCCGGGTGCGCCGGGTCGATGGGGACATAGCCGGCACCGGCCTTGAGCACGGCCAGCAGCCCGACCAACGTCTCCAGCCCTCGGCGGGCGAGCACCGCCACACGGTCATCGGGGCGCACGCCCAGCGCAATCAGCCGGTGCGCCAAGGCATTGGCCTGGTGGTTGAGTTCGGCATAGTTCAATGCCTGCTCGCCGCAACGGGCGGCGACGGTGTCTGGGTGCGCTTGCGCCTGGTTTTCGATGCGCCGGTGCAGGGTCAGCGTCGCCTCGAAGCCGGCCGCGTAGTCATTGAACCCTTCCAGCAGTGCATGGCGCTCGCTGTGCGGCAGCATCGGCAGCGCCAGCACCTGGGCCTCGGGCGTCTGCAGCAGGCTTTCCAGCGTCTGCTGCAGGTAGGCGCAGACACGCTCGGCGGGCACCTCGGCGCTGGCCAGCAAGGTCAGGCGGAAGGCTTCACCCAGGTCATCGACACTCAAGGTCAACGGGTAGTTGGTGGCCTCGGCGGAGTCGACGATATCGATGCCGGCCAACGCTGCCCGGCGTGGCGCGGCTGCACCGGCCGGGCTATTCACAGGGCTATGGCGATAGTTGAGCAAAGCATTGAACAGTGGCGCCGGGGCCGCCACGCCGCTGCAACGCTGGGCCAGGGCCAGCGGCGCATGCTCATGGCGCATCAGCGCACTCAGGCGCTGGTGTGTGGCGCGGATGGCCGTCGGCAGGTCGCTGTCGCCCAGGTCGACCCGCAGCGGCAAGGTATTGATGAAGATCCCCAGTGCCCGGTCGGTGGCCTCGGCACCGAGCAGGCGGCCCATCAGCACCGTACCGAACACCACTTGCTCACGCCCGGTCAGGCCACCCAGCACCCGGCCCCAGGCCAGGTGGAACACACTGGCAACGCTCACGCCAAGGCTGCGGGCATGGGCGCGCAGGCGCTGGCAAAGGGCAAGCGGCAGGTCGATGGCGTGCTCTTGGTGGCTGTCGCCCTCGCCCTGTACGTCCTGAATGCCATAGGCCAGGGTCGCTTCGTCGATATCACCGAGCATGTCGCGGAAGAACGCCTCGTGCTGCGCCTGGCTGACCCCCAGCACCGCCTGCGCCACGTAGTTGCGAAACGGCACCGGCGTGCCCATCTGCTGATCTTCGCCGCCGAGGAAGGCGATCAGCTCGTGGCGCACTACCTCCAGGGCGCTGTGGTCCATGGCGATATGGTGGAACTGCAAGGTGGCACTCAGCCTGCCATCGGCCTCGGGCGCCTCGCGCAACAGGCGCATCAGCGGGGCCTGGGTCAAGTCGAGCCAGGCACGCGCCGGGTCATCGGCAGGCAGCGCCAGCACCTGCAGCTCGGCATGCCGCCACACCACCTGCAGCGGCGCTTCCAGGCCTGTCCAGTGCACCGAGGTGCGCAGGATATCGTGCCGCGCGATCACCCCGCGCAGGGCCTGGGCGAACGCCTGCAGGCGCGCCTCGCTGGCGAACACGAAACGTGCCTGCATCACGTAGGGGTCGTGGCCGCTGGCGCTGGCGTGGTGGAACAGCATGCCCTGCTGCAGCGGTGCCAGCGGGTAGATGTCCTGGACATTGGCCGCGCCACCGGGAATCTCGGCGACCAGCCGGTCTAGGGTGTCCTGGTCCAGCTCGACCAGGTTGACCAGCGCCGGGGTGATCCGCGTGCAATCCCGCGGGATCAGGTTGCCCGGCACGTGCACCGTGCCCTGTTTCACGGCTACGTATTCACCGCTTTCGATCAGCGCCACCAGCGCCGGCTTGTGTTCGCGCAGGCGTGCCACCAGGGTAGCGTCGGTCAGCGCCTGACGGTTGCCCTGGACCACCAGCTGGCCGTCCTTGAGCGCCAGCTGCACGTTGTTGGCCGAAAGTGTTGTCAGTAGTTGGTTGATACTCACAGGACGATCTCCATTCTGTCTGTGATGGCTGCATAGCCGGCCAGGGTCGGTTGCTCGAACAGCGCGCGCACATCGGCTTCCAGGCCTTGTTCGCGCAAGCGGGAGGTCAGGGTTACAGCCAGCAGCGAATGGCCACCCAGTTCGAAGAAGTTGTCGTGGCGCCCTACCCGCTCTACACCCAGCAGCTCGCACCAGATGCTGGCCAGCAGGGTTTCGGTGTCACCCTCTGGGGCTTCGTAAGGGCGGTCCTGAAGGGCGTCGGGCGCCGGCAGCGCCTTGCGGTCGAGCTTGCCGTTGGGGCTCAGCGGCAAGGCGTCGAGGTGCATGAACTGCGCCGGGACCATGAACTCCGGCAGGTGCGCGAGCAGTGCCGTGCGCAGGGTTTTCACGGTTTGCGCGGTGCCGGTGTAGTAGGCGATCAGGCGCTGGTCGCGGGCGATCACCACGGCTTCCTTGATACCTGCGATGGCGGTGAGGCCAGCCTGGATTTCGCCCAGCTCGATGCGCAGGCCGCGGATTTTCACCTGGTCGTCGTTGCGGCCCAGGTATTCGAGGTTGCCGTCCGGCAGGTGGCGTGCGAGGTCGCCTGTGCGGTACAGCCGACCGCCTGGGCGGAACGGGTCGTCGAGGAAGCGTTCGGCGGTGAGTTCGGCTCGGTTGAGGTAGCCGCGGGCGACCTGTACGCCGCCGATGAACAGCTCGCCGGCCACGCCTTGGGGTACTGGCTGGCCCTGGTTATCGAGCACGTACAGGGTGGTATTGGCGATGGGTTTGCCGATCGGGGTGTTGTCGGGGGCGGTCAGGCAGTGCCAGGCGCTGACATCCACGGCGGCTTCGGTGGGGCCGTAGAGGTTGTGCAGTTCGACGGTGGGGAGTTGTGTGTGGAAGCGGCGCACCAGGCTGCCTGGCAAAGCCTCGCCGCTGCACAGTACCCGCTTCAGGGCCTGCACCTCTCCCAAGATCTGCACAGTCCCTGTGGGAGCGGCGGTGCGGCGATCCGACGTGCCCGCGAAGAAGTCGACGCGGTGCATGGCACCGGCTTCGCCGGTGTTCGCGGGCATGCCCGCTCCCACAGGGGAAGTGCTCGCTGCTGAAGATAGGTATACATCCAGCATCGAGGGGACGAAGTGCAAGGTGGTGATGCTTTCGCTCTGGATGACATGGCGCAGGTACTCGGGGTCGCGGTGTCCGCCAGGGCGGGCCATGACCAGGCGGGCGCCGGTCTGCAGTGGCCAGAGGAATTCCCACACCGAAACGTCGAAGCTGAACGGGGTCTTCTGCAACACCACGTCATCGGCGCCCAGCTGATAGGCGTCCTGCATCCACAGCAGGCGGTTCACCACGCCGGCATGCTCGTTCATCACGCCCTTCGGCAAGCCGGTCGAGCCTGAGGTGTAGATCACGTAGGCCAGATGGCGTGGTGTCAGGCCTGCAATCTCGGGGTTGCTTGCCGGCTGATCATTCCAGCTTGGCTGGTCCAGATCGATGATCTGCCCGGCATCCGGCACATGCCGAGTCGCTCCGTGCACCAGTACTGCCACCGGCGCGCTGTCGGTCAACATGTGGCGCACGCGCTCTGCCGGGTAATCCGGATCGACCGGGACGTAAGCGCCGCCGGCCTTGAGGATCGCCAGCAACCCAACCACCATCGACAGGCCCCGTTCGACGCAGATAGCCACCCGATCATCCGGTTTGACGCCCAAGCCAATCAGGTAATGCGCCAGGCGGTTGGCCTGTTCGTTGAGCTGGCCATAGCTCAGCTCACCCTCCTCAGCCCGCACGGCAAGCGCATCCGGCATCCGCACAACCTGCGCCTCGATCAGGCCATGCAAGGTCAGCTCAAGGTTGTAATCGACTGCCGTGTCATTGAAGTCCACCAGCACCCGCTGGCGTTCCTCTGCCTCCAACACCGGCAGGCGCTGCAACAGCAGCTCCGGCTCATGCTCAAGAGCCTCGACCATGGCCGCCAGCACCTGGTTCATCTGCCCGCAGACACGTGCCGCGCCGACGTCGGCAGGTGTCATGGCGACCAGGCGGAAGCCCTCGCCCGTGTCATCCACGTTCAGGCCCAACGGATAGTTGCTGCGCTCCTGGCTGGCCAGGTTGTCGATCCCCTCGGTCGCCTGCTTGTGGCGGGCCGTGGCCACCGTACTGTGGCGATAGTTGAGCATGGCACTGAACAGCGGCAACGGCGCGGCCACACCGCTGCAACGCTGGGCCAACGCCAGCGAGGCGTGCTCGTGGGCCAGCAATGCGCTGAGGCGCTGGTGCGCGGCATGGGCGCCCTCACGCAGGCTGATGCCGCCCAGGTCGATGCGCAACGGCAAGGTGTTGATGAACATGCCCAGTGCCCGCTCGGCGCCTTCGCCGCCTTGCAGGCGACCCAGCAGCACGGTGCCGAACACCACGCGGTCCTTGCCGCTGGCCGCACCCAGCAAGCGCGCCCAGGCCAGGTGGAACAGGCTGGCGACGCTGATCCCCAACTGCCGCCCCTGCTGACGCAGGCGCTGGGCCAGGTCAGCGTCCAGCCACAGCTGGGCCTCCTCGATATCGCGGCCATCACCCTGTACATCACTCAGCCCGAACGGCAGGGTCGGTTCGTCGATATCGCCAAGTTGCGTGCGGAAGAACGCCTCGTGCTCGGCCTGGCTGATGCCCAGCCGGGCCTGCGCCACGTAGTTGCGGTAAGGCACCGGTGCATGGGTGGGCTCGCCGCCTTGCAGGAAGCCGATCAACTCCTCGCCGACCACCTCCATGGCCGTGTGGTCGAGGACGATGTGGTGAAACTGCAAGGTGGCTTCGATGCCTGCAGCCGTCTCGCGATGGTGCAAGCGGATCAACGGCGCCTGAGCCAGTTCAAGCCAGGCATTGCCGGTATCCCCCTCGAACACCCCCAGCGGTGCCTGGCGCCACACCACCTGAACCGGCTGTGGCAGGCCTTCCCAAAGCACGGCCGTACGCAATACGTCGTGCCGGGCAATGACCTTGTCCAGCGCGGCTGCGAAGTCGTCGAAATGCGCGCGGCTGGCAAAGGCGAAGCGTGACTGCAGCACATAGGGGTCATGCCCGACGGCGCTGACATGGTGATAGAGGATGCCCTCCTGCAGCGGCGCCAGTGGGTAGATGTCCTGCACGTTGGCAGCACCACCCGGCACCTGGGCGACGATACGGTCGATGGCCGCCTGCTCCAGCGCCACCAGCGGCAGCATCGCCGGGGTGAGGTGCTGGCAGTTGGCCGGGATGAGGTTGTCCGGCACTTGCACCTGCTGTGCCTGGCCCAGGGTGGCAGCCAGCGCGGCAACGGTCGGCTGGCCGAACAGCGTCCGCACATCGACCTGCAGGCCTTGCTGGCGCAAGCGCGCCGTCAGGTTCACCGCCAGCAGCGAATGGCCGCCCAGTTCGAAGAAGTTGTCATGGCGCCCGACCCGCTCGACGTTGAGCATCTGCGCCCACACCTGCGCCAGGGCGGTTTCCACCGGACCTTGCGGCGCCACATAGGCCTGGCCGGCAAGCAGCGCCGGGTCCGGGTCTGGCAGGGCCTTGCGGTCGAGCTTGCCATGGCTGGTCAGCGGCAAGGTCTCCAGGCGAATGAACGCCAGCGGCAGCAGATGCGCCGGCAAGCTGGCTTGCAGCGCCTCGCGCAAGGCCCCCACCGCCACCGGTGCGGCCTCGGTGAACCAGGCCAGCAGGCGCTCGTCACGGACCAGGACCACGGCATCGGCAACCCCCGGCTGCGCAGCCAGCAGCGCCTCGATCTCGCCCAGTTCGACACGCACACCGCGGATCTTCACCTGGTCATCGTTGCGGCCCAGGTAGTCGAGGGTGCCATCGGCGTTCCAGCGCACCAGGTCGCCACTGCGATACATACGGCCACCCGGGTGCTCGCTGAACGGGTCGGCGAGGAAGCGCTCCTCGGTCAACTGCGGACGGTTCAGGTAGCCACGGGCGACACCGGCGCCGCCGATGTACAGCTCGCCTACGGCCCCAACTGGCACGGGCTGGCGGCGCTCGTCGAGCACATAGGCACGGATGTTGCCGATCGGCCTGCCGATATGCAGCGCGCCACCCGCTTGCAGCAGCCCGGAGGTGGCGACCACGGTGGCCTCGGTCGGGCCGTAGTTGTTGACCAGGGCAAAGCCTGGGTCGCGCTCGAACTGGCGCAGGCGGTCACCGCCGACCAGCAAGGTGCGCAAGGTCGGGTGCTGGCGCTCGCGGCGCAGCGCCTGTTCCGCGACCGGAGTGGGCAGGAAGCTGACCTGCAGCGGTTGTTCCAGCCACCAGTCGAGCAGTTCGTCGACATGCTCGCCGGCAATGCGCGCTGGCGGCAGGTGCAGCACGGCCCCGGCGCACAACGCCGGCCACACTTCCCAGGCCACGGCATCGAAGCCGAAACCGGCCACGCTGCTGGTGTGGCTGCCAGCGCCAAGGGCAAAGGCGTCGCAGTGCCAGTGCACCAGGTTGGCCAGGGTGGTGTGTTCGACCATCACCCCCTTCGGCTGGCCGGTGGAGCCGGAGGTGTAGATCACATAGGCCAGCTGCTGCGCCTCCAGGCCGGCGACCCATGGATTGCTGTCTGCCTGGGCCTGCCAGCCGTCAGCTTGCAGGTCGACACGCGGGGTATCGCCGACCAGGGCCCGGGTGCCAGCGTCGGTCAGCACCAGCGCCGGTGCGCTGTCCTGCAATAGATAGGCGATGCGCTCAGCGGGGTACGCAGGGTCTACCGGCACATAAGCGGCGCCGGCCTTCAGCACGGCCAGCAGTGCGACCAGGCGCTCAAGGCTGCGCGGCAGGCACACGGCTACCCGGTCGCCGACCAGCACGCCACGGGCGATGAGGTGATGGGCCAGGCGGTTGGCGCTGCGGTTGAGTTCGCCGTAGCTCAGTACCTGGCCGTCCTGCACCAGCGCGGCGGCCTGGGGTGACTGTGCAGCCTGGGCCTCGACCAAGGCATGCACCGTCTGCCCTTGCGGGTAATGCCGGGCGGTGGCGTTGAAAGCATGCAGTACCTGCTGGCGGGCCGGCAGGCCGAGAATCGACAACGCGTCCACCGGGGTGTCGCCACCCTGATCCAGCGCCTGGCTCAACTGTGCCAGTGCCTGCGCCATCCACAGCGCGACGCGTTCGGCGCCGATCCCCTGTTGGGCCAGGACACTGAGGGGAAGCCTTCACCCAGGTCATCGACGCTGAGGGTCAGCGGGTAGTTGCTGCGCTCCTCGCCGCCCAGCAGGCGCACACCCTGCACGCTGGCATCGTCGGCGGCCGGGCCGCCAGCGCTGCTGTGGCGATAGTTGAACAAGGCGCTGAACAGTGGCACTGCCGCGGCCACGCCACTGCAGCGCTGGGCCAGCGCCAGCGAAGCGTGCTCGTGGCCCAGCAGCGCCGACAGGCGCTGGTGGGTGGCACGCACGGCCTGTTGCAACGGCGCGCTCAGGTCGATCCGCAGCGGCAGGGTGTTGATGAACACGCCCAGTGCGCGATCGGCACCCTCGCCGCCTTGCAGGCGGCCCATCAGCACGGTGCCGAACACCACGTCGGTGCGGTTGGCCAGCACCCCCAGTACCCGCGCCCAGGCCAGGTGTGCCAGGCTCGCGGCGCTTACCCCCAGGCGCCGGGCCTGCTCGCGCAGCTGGCGGGCCAGCGTGGCCTCAAGCGGCAGGCGCGCCTCGTTGATGGCTTGGCCATCGCCCTGCACATCGGCCAGGCCGAACGGCAAGGTTGGCTCATCGAGGTCGCCGAGCATGTCGCGGAAGAACGCCTCATGAGCGGCAGCGTCAGCCCCCAGGCGGGCCTGGGCGACGTAGGTGCGATACGGCACCGGCGCCGCCAGCTGGCCGGCCTTGCCCGCGAGCAGCTGGCGCATCTCTGCGGCGATCACCTCCATCGCGGTGTGGTCCAGGGCCAGGTGGTGGAACTGCAGGATGGCCACCACGCGCTGGTTGGCCGGGTCGTCGGCATACAGCAGGCGCATCAACGGTGCCTGGGACAGGTCCAGCCGCTGCTGGCGCGCATCGAAACGCGCCTGCAAGGCATCGATGACCGAGGCCCCTTGCAGGTCGTCGACCGCCGTCACTGCCATGCGTGCTTCACGCCATACCACCTGCACCGGCTGTTCCAGCCCCTCGGTCAGCACGGCCGTGCGCAGGATGTCGTGGCGGTCGATGACCTGCTGCAAGGCCGCGGCCCAGGCCTGCAGACGGGCCAGGCTGTCGAAGGCCAACCGCGACTGCAGCAGGTAGGGGTCGCCCTGCCCGGCACTCAGGTGGTGATAGAGAATGCCCTCCTGCAACGGCGCCAGCGGGTAGATTTCCTGCACGTTGGCAGCACCACCCGGCACCTGCGCGACGATACGGTCGATGGCGCCTTGATCCAGCTCGATCAGGCTGAGCATGGCCGGGGTGATCTGCCGTGCATCCTGTGGCACGCGGTTATCCGGCACCTGGACTTCACGGCCGCTGCCCACTGCTGCGGCCAGCGCCGCCAGGGTCGGCTGGGCGAACAGCACGCGCACATCGGCACTCAGGCCGGCCTT
Organism: Pseudomonas sp. 382; assembly: GCF_002759075.1. Classification (NCBI taxonomy): domain Bacteria; kingdom Pseudomonadati; phylum Pseudomonadota; class Gammaproteobacteria; order Pseudomonadales; family Pseudomonadaceae; genus Pseudomonas; species Pseudomonas sp. 382. Next base: position 265,513 of record NZ_PEMX01000003.1, on the reverse strand, counting down.
GCGCATGCGCTCGATCAAGGTCACCGCCAGCAGCGAGTGGCCGCCAAGCTCGAAGAAATGGTCATGGCGGCCCACCTGCGAGACCTTGAGCACGTCCGCCCAGATTGCCGCCAGGGTGGTTTCCACCGCGCCCTGTGGCGCCTCGAAGGCGCGGCTGAGCACGGCGTCGCTGCCCGGCTGCGGCAAGGCGCGGCGGTCGAGCTTGCCGTTGGCGGTCAACGGCAAGCTCTCCAGCACCACATAGGCCGCCGGCAGCATGTAGTCGGGCAACTGGCCTTGCAGCCGGGCATGCAGCTCGGCTATCGCCGGGGCGCCCGCACTGGCGGTGAAGTAGGCCACCAGGCGCTTGTCGCCCGGCTCGTCCTCGCGCAGCACGACGGCAGTCTCGCGAATGCCGGCGCACTGCGCCAGGCGCGCCTCGATCTCGCCCAGCTCGATGCGGAAGCCGCGCAGCTTGATCTGCTGGTCGGCGCGGCCCAGGTAGCGCAAGGTGCCGTCGGCCTGCCAGCTGACCAAGTCGCCGCTGCGGTACATGCGCGCGCCCGGCTGCGGGCTGAACGGGTCGTCGAGGAAGCGTTCGGCGGTCAGTTGCGGTTGGCCGAGATAACCCAGGGCAACGCCATCGCCACCGATGTACAGCTCGCCGACCGCCCCAACCGGCAGCGGCTGCCGACGGGCATCGAGCACGTAGCAGCGGCTGTTGCCGATGGGCTTGCCGATCGGAATGCTGCCCTCACCCACCTCGCGGATTTCGTGGGTGGTGCTGAAGGTGGTGGCCTCGGTCGGGCCGTAACCATTGAGCAGGTGCTTCGGCGCACCGTCTCGCAGTACCCGGGCAATCACGGCCGGGTCCAGCACATCACCGCCGACCATCAGGTAGCGCAGCCTGGCCAGCGCCGGCAGCAAGTCATCGGCAAACTGCTGGAACAACCCGGCCGTGAGCCACAACACGCTCACTTCCTGCTGCAGCAAGGTATCCCTCAGGGCCTGGCGTGACAGCACCTGGTGCTGATCGATGACCACCAGGGTGCCACCGTTGAGCAGCGGTGCCCAGACTTCCAGGGTACTGGCGTCGAACGCCGGGTTGGAGGCGAATGCCACCCGGTCCTGGTTGCTGAATTCGGCAAAGCCGTTGTTGACCACCAGGCGCACGATGGCCCGGTGGGGCACCTGCACACCTTTCGGGGTGCCGGTGGAGCCAGAGGTGTACATGATGTAGGCCGCGCTTTCGGCGCTTGCCGGCACGCCTGGCGAATGTGCCGGGCAACGCTCCAGCGCCAGCTGATCGAGTTCGACCCGCAGGGCCTGGCCAACCTGATGTTCGCTGCTGTAGGTCAGCAGCACACGGGCCTGGCTGTCGGCGATCATGAATGCCTGGCGTTCGGCCGGGGCATTGCTGTCCAGCGGCACGTACACCGCCGCGCACTTGCTAGCCGCCAGTTGTGCCGCCAGCAGGTCGAAGCTGCGCGGCAGCAGCAAGGCAACGCGATCACCCGGCTGCACGCCCAGCGCCAGCAGGTGATGGGCCAGCCGGTTGGCATGCTGGTCGAGTTGCGCGTAGCTGTATTGCCGGTCACCGTGCACCACGGCCAGCGCCGCCGGGCAGAGTGCGGCATGGGCGCCAAACAGCGTGTGGACGGCATGCTCGCGTGGATAATCGCGGCGGCTGGCGTTGAAGCCATGCACTACCAGCTCGCGCTCGGCGGGTGCCAGGCAGGTGAGCTGTTGCAGCGGCGTGCCAGGGGCGTGCTGCAGGGCTTGCGCCAGCTGCTCCAGAGCCGTGGCCAGCAGCCGGCAGACCTGCGCCCCGTCCACGCTCTCCAGCGCCTGCACGGTGAGCACGAACGCATCGCCGACATCGTCGACGTTGACCACCAACGGATAGTGGCTGCGCTCATGGGCGGCCAGTTGCTCGATACCCTGCCAGGCCTCGCTCAGCTCGGCCTTGCCCGGTGCACTGTGACGGAAGTTGAGCAGGCTGGTGAACAGTGCCTGCCCGGCCGGCACCGCACTGCAACGCTGAGCCTCGGCGAGCGACCCCTGCTCATGGGCAAGCAGGCGGGCCAGGCGTTGGTGGGTCAGGCGCACAGCGTCGCTGACCGCCGCCGTGCCGACACTGACGCGCAGCGGCAAGGTGTTGATGAACATGCCCAGCGCCCGTTCGGCGCCTTCGCCACCCTGCAGGCGGCCCAGCAGCACGGTGCCGAACACCACCTCCGCACGCCCGGACAGCTGCGCCAGCACCAGTCCCCAGGCCTGGTGTACCAGGCTGGCAACGCTGATCCCCAGCTGTCGGGCCTGTTCACGCAGGCGTTGGCCCAGGCCGGCATCCAGTGCCTGGCGGCTGTCGAGCACACGGCTGCCACCGCTGTGTGCTTCGCGCAGGCCGAACACCTCGGTGGTCTCGTCGATATCGCCCAGCAGCTCGCGGAACATCGCCGCTGCTGCCTGGCCGGTGTTGCCCAGGCGTGACTGGGCCACATAGTTGCGGTAGGGCACGCTGGCGTGCAAAAGCGGCCGGCCCTGCAGTACGGCGGTGATTTCCGCGACCAGCTGCTCGACGGCAGCGTGGTCGAGGATGATGTGGTGGATCAGCAGCGTTGCTTCGACACGCGCGTCGGTTTCGCTGCGCAGCAGGCGAATCAGCGGCGCCTGGTTCAGGTCGATGCCGGTGCTGCCTGCCTCGCGGCCAAGCCTGGCTTCTCGCCACACCACTTGCACCGGCTCTTCAAGGTGCTGCCAGTGGATGCTGGTACGCAGGATGTCGTGGCGGGCAATGACCTGATCCAGGGCAGCGGCGAACGCGTCGAGCGTGGCCGGGTCAGGGAAGGCGAAGCGCGCCTGCAGCACGTAGGGGTCGGCGCCTTCGCTGGCCAGGTGGTGGTAGAGAATGCCTTGCTGCAGCGGGGCCAGGCCGTAGAGGTCCTGGATATTGGCGACGCCGCCCGGGATCTGTGCAGTCACGCTGTCGATGGACGCCTGTGACAGGCTTGCCAGTGGCAGCATGTCCGGGGTAATGCGGGTGCACGCTTGGGTAATGCAGTTGCCCGGCACCTGCACGGCGTTTGCAGTGCCCACCGCCGCCGCCAGCGCGGCCAGGGTCGGCTGGCCGAACAGCACACGGATATCGGCATGCAGGCCTTGCTGGCGCAGGCGCGAGGTCAGGGTCACCGCCAGCAGCGAATGGCCGCCCAGTTCGAAGAAGTTGTCGTGACGCCCTACCCGTTCCACGCCCAGCAACTCGCACCAGATGGCGGCCAGCAGGGTTTCGGTGTCACCCTCTGGGGCTTCGTAAGGGCGGTCCTGGAGGGCGTCGGGTGCCGGCAGCGCCTTACGGTCGAGCTTGCCGTTGGGGCTCAGCGGCAAGGCGTCGAGGTGCATGAACTGCGCCGGGACCATGAACTCCGGCAGGTGCGCGAGCAGTGCCGTGCGCAGGGTTTCCACGGTTTGCGCTGTGCCGGTGTAGTAGGCGATCAGGCGCTGGTCGCGGGCGATCACCACGGCTTCCTTGATGCCTGCGATGGCGGTGAGGCCAGCCTGGATTTCGCCCAGCTCGATGCGCAGGCCGCGGATTTTCACCTGGTCGTCGTTGCGGCCCAGGTATTCGATATTGCCGTCCGGCAGGTGGCGTGCGAGGTCGCCTGTGCGGTACAGCCGACCGCCTGGGCGGAACGGGTCGTCGATAAAGCGTTCGGCGGTGAGTTCGGCGCGGTTGAGGTAACCGCGGGCGACCTGCACGCCGCCGATGAACAGCTCGCCGGCCACGCCTTGGGGTACTGGCTGGCCCTGGTTATCGAGCACGTACAGGGTGGTATTGGCGATGGGTTTGCCGATCGGGGTGTTGTCGGGGGCGGTCAGGCAGTGCCAGGCGCTGACATCCACGGCGGCTTCGGTGGGGCCGTAGAGGTTGTGCAGTTCGACGGTGGGTAGCTGTGCGTGGAAGCGGCGCACAAGGCTGCCGGGCAAGGCTTCGCCGCTGCACAACACGCGCCGCAAGGCGTACACGGTCCCTGTGGGAGCGGCGGTGCGGCGATCCGACGTGCCCGCGAAGAAGTCGACGCGGTGTATGGCACCGGCTTCGCCGGTGTTCGCGGGCATGCCCGCTCCCACAGGGGACGTGCTCGCTGCTGAAGATAGGTATACATCCAGCATCGAAGGGACGAAGTGCAAGGTGGTGATGCTTTCTTTCTGGATGACCTGGCGCAGGTACTCGGGGTCGCGGTGTCCGCCAGGGCGGGCCATGACCAGGCGGGCGCCGGTCTGCAGCGGCCAGAGGAATTCCCACACCGATACGTCGAAGCTGAACGGGGTCTTCTGCAGCACCACGTCATCGGCGCCCAGCTGATAGGCGTCCTGCATCCACAGCAAGCGGTTCACTACGCCGGCATGCTCGTTCATCACGCCTTTGGGCAAGCCAGTGGAGCCTGAGGTGTAGATCACGTAGGCCAGATGACGTGGCGTCAATCCAACGACAACAGGGTTGTCAGCCGATTGATTGCTCCAAGTCGGCTGATCCAGATCGATGATCTGCCCGGCATCCGGCACATGACGGGTCGCCGCGTGCACCAGCACCGTCACCGGCGCGCTGTCGGTCAACATGTGGCGCACGCGCTCTGCCGGGTAATCCGGATCGACCGGGACGTAAGCGCCGCCGGCCTTGAGGATCGCCAGCAGCCCGACCACCATCGACACGCCACGTTCGACGCAGATCGCCACCCGATCATCCGGTTTGACGCCCAAGCCAATCAGGTAATGCGCCAGGCGGTTGGCCTGTTGATTGAGCTGGCGATAGGTCAGTTCACCCTCTTCTGCCCGCACGGCGAGCACATCCGGGGTACGCGCAACCTGCGCCTCGATCAGGCCATGCAAGGTCTGCTCAAGGTTGTAATCGACTGCCGTGTCATTGAAGTCCACCAGCACCCGCTGGCGCTCCTCGGCCTCCAATACCGGCAGGCGCTGTAGCAGCAGTTCCGGCTCATGCTCCAGTGCCTCGGCCATCGCCTCCAGCACCTGGTTCATCTGCCCGCAGATCCGCGCCGCGCCGACCTCGGCCGGGGTCATGGCGACCAAGCGGAAGCCTTCGCCCATGTCGTCCACGTTGAGGCTCAGTGGGTAGTTGGTGCGCTCCAGCCCGTCGAGCACTTCGATGCCTTGCCAGGCCTTGCGCTGCTCGGCATTGGCCTCGGCACCATGGCGGTAGTTGAGCATCGCGCTGAACAGTGGCAGCGGCGCGGCCACGCCGCTGCAGCGCTGGGCCAGTGCCAGCGAGGCGTGCTCGTGGGCCAGCAGCGCACTGAGGCGCTGGTGGGTGGCCTGCGCCGCCTCGCGCAGGCCGACGCTGCCCAGGTCGATGCGCAGCGGCAAGGTGTTGATGAACATGCCCAGCGCCCGCTCGGCGCCTTCGCCGCCTTGCAGACGCCCCAGCAGCACGGTGCCGAACACCACCGTGTCCTGACCGCTGGCGGCGCCCAGCAGGCGTGCCCAGGCCAGGTGGAACAGGCTGGCGACGCTGATGCCCAGCACACGGGCCTGATGGCGCAGGCGAGTGGCAAGCGTGCTCGGTAGCGTCAGTTTCACTTCCTGCATGTCACGGCCGTCGCCCTGGACGTCACTGAGGCCGAACGGCAGGGTCGGTGCGTCGATGTCGGCCAATTGCGTGCGGAAGAATGCCTCGTGTTCGGCCTGGCTGATGCCCAGGCGGGCCTGGGCCACATAGTTGCGGTAAGGCACCGGGGCGTGGGCTGGGGCTGGAGCGCCCTGGAGGAAGGCCTGCAGCTCTTCGCCGACCACTTCCAAAGCGGTGTGGTCGAGCACGATGTGGTGGAACTGCAGGGTGGCGTCAACTGCGCCATCACCCTGGGTATGGAACAGTCGGATCAGCGGCGCCTGGTCCAGGCGCATCGTCGGCAAGCTGCCGTCCAGGGCGCCCGCCAGCACAGAAGGCACTGTGCGCAGGACCACCTGCACCGGCTGCGGCAGGCCCTCCCAAAGCACTGCGGTGCGCAGCACATCATGGCGGCCGATGACTTGGTCGAGGGCGCTGGCGAAGGCCTGCAGGCGTTCGAGGCTGGCGAAGCGCAGGCGCGAGTAAAGCACATACGGGTCGTTCCCGGCCGCGCTCAGGTGGTGATAGAGAATGCCCTCCTGCAACGGCGCCAGCGGGTAGATATCCTGCACATTGGCAGCGCCGCCCGGCACGCTGGCGACGATCCGGTCGATGCTGGCCTGGTCGAGATCGATCAGGCTGAGCAGCGCCGGGGTGATGTGGCGGCAACCCGCCGGGATACGGTTCTCAGGCACCTCGACCTGTTGATCGTGCCACAGGGTTGCCGCCAGGGCGGCGATGGTCGGCTGGCCGAACAGGGTACGCACATCCACCTGCAGGCCCTGCAAGCGCAGGCGCGCCGTCAGGCTCACGGCCAGCAGCGAGTGGCCGCCCAGTTCGAAGAAGTTGTCGTGCCGACCTACGCGCTCCACGCCCAGCAGCTCGCTCCAGATCGCCGCCAGCAGGGTTTCGGTGCTGCCTTGCGGCGCCTCGAAGGCACGCTGCTGCAACGCGGCGTCAGGGGCTGGCAGCGCCTTGCGGTCGAGCTTGCCGTTAGGGGTGAGCGGCAGCTGGCCGAGGTGAATGTACTGCGCTGGCACCATGTAGTCCGGCAGTTGCGTCAGCAGCGCCTGGCGCAGGGCATCCGCCGCGTGCGGCTCACCGGTGTGATAGGCGACCAGGCGGGCATCGAACGCCAGCACCACGGCTTCGCGCACCCCGGCAATACGGGTCAGGCAGGCCTCGATTTCGCCTGGCTCGATGCGCAGGCCGCGAATCTTCACCTGCTGGTCGTTGCGACCGAGGAACTCAAGGTTGCCATCGGCGCGCTGGCGCACCAGGTCGCCACTGCGATACAGCCGCTCACCCGCCACGAACGGGCTGTCGATGAAGCGCTCGGCCTGCTGTTGCGCCAGGCCCAGGTAGCCACGGGTCACGCCGGCGCCACCGATGTGCAGGTGCCCGGACACGCCCCACGGCACCGGCTGGTCGCGGCTGTCGAGCACATACAGCCGGGTGTTGTCGATCGGACGGCCGATCGGCAGCGTGCCGCCTGGCAGCGCCGCGTCGGCTTCCAGCGTCCAGGCGCTGCAGTCGACGGTGGCCTCGGTGGGCCCGTAGACGTTGTGCAGGCGCACATTCGGCAGGCGCGCCCGCACTTGGGCGGCCAGCGCTTCGGTCAGCTCGCCACCGCCGCAGACGATGTCGCTCAGGCTGGTGCAAGCGCTGGACTGCGCCTGTTCCAGGAACTGCTGCAGCAAGGCCGGCACGAACTGCACCACGTTCACCTGCTGCTGCTGGATCAAATGCGCAAGGTATTGCGCATCTCGCTGGCCATCCGGGCGCGCAAGCACCAGGCGCAGGCCGCTGCACAAGGGCCAGAACAACTCCCATACCGAGGCATCGAAGCTGATCGGGGTCTTGTGCAGCACGCTGCCGGCGCCGGCGCACAGGCGCTGGCTCCAGTGCAGCAGATTGACCACGTTGCGGTGCTCGACCATCACCCCCTTCGGCACGCCGGTGGAGCCGGAGGTGTAGATCACGTAGGCCAGGTGCCGGGCCGTCAGACCTGCCACGCGTGGGTTGCTGAGCGGTTGCTCACCCCAGGCGGGGCGGTCCAGGTCGACCTGCACCGCGTGCAGGGCTAGGTCGCGGGTCGCTGCATGCACCAGCAGCGCCTTGGGCGCACTGTCGTCCAGCATGTGGCGAATGCGCTCGGCCGGGTAGCCAGGGTCGAGCGGTACATAGGCGCCACCGGCCTTGAGAATGGCCAGCAGGCCGACCACCAGCGACACGCCACGCTCGACGCAGACCGCCACGCGGTCGTCGGGTTGCACGCCCAGGGCGATCAGGTGATGGGCCAGGCGGTTGGCCTGTTCGTCGAGCTGGCGGTAACTCAGTTGACCGTCTTCAGCCACCAGTGCCGGGGCATCCGGCGTGCGCCGGGCCTGCGCCTCGAACAGGCGGTGCAGCGGTTGCTGCAGATCGTGTGGCTGCTCGCTGGCGTTGGCCGCCACCAGCAGCTGCTGGCGCTCCTCGGGCGCCAGCACCGGCAATTGCTGCAGCGCCAGTTGCGGCTGTTGCTCCAGCGCATCGAGCAGGCCGACCAGCACCTGCAGCAGTTGCCCGCAGACCCGTTGCGCGCCCACCTGCGGCGTGACCTGGGCGGTGATGCGCAGGCCGTCGCCCAGGTCGTCGACGTTGACGCTCAACGGGTAGTTGCCATGCCCGCCGCTGGGCAGCGCCTGGATGCCTTCCAGGGCTTCGCGTTGTGCCTGCTGCTGGCGGGCACTGGCGCCGTGCCGGTAGTTGAGCATGGCGCTGAACAGCGGCGTGGGCGCCGCCACGCCACTGCAACGCTGGGCCAGCGCCAGCGAGGCGTGCTCATGCATCAGCAGCGCGCTCAGGCGCTCATGGGCCAGGCGCACGCCCTCGCGTACGCCAAGGCCGTTCAGGTCCAGGCGCAGCGGCAAGGTATTGATGAACATGCCCAGGCCGCGGTCGGCGCCGGCACCGCCCTGCAGGCGGCCGAGCAGCACGGTGCCGAACACCACGCTGTCCCTGCCGCTGGTGGCCGAGACCAGCCGCGCCCAGGCCAGGTGCAGCAGGCTGGCGGCACTCACGCCCAGCTGCCGGGCCTGTTGGCGCAGGCGTTGGTAGTGGCTGCTGGCAAGTTGCACGGTGGCCAGTTCGAAGCCGTCGGCCTGGCCCTGCAGGTCGGTCAGGCCGTATGGCAGGGTGGGTTCGTCGATGTCGCCAAGCGCGGCACGGAAGAAGGCTTCGTGTTCGGCTTCGCTGATGGCCAGGCGGGCCTGGGCCACGTAGTTGCGGTAAGGCACCGGCTGCTGGCTGGGTTGCCGGCCCTGCAAGTGGTCGCGGATTTCGTCCAGCACCTCTTTCATCGCAGTGTGATCGAGGGCGATGTGGTGGAACTGCAGGGTTGCCTCGATAGGGCCTTGCGCCTCGGTGTAAATCAGGCGGATCAACGGCGCCTGGCTCAAGTCGAGTGCGGTGTCGCCTGCTTCGCGGGTAAGCCCGCTCCCACAGAGGGCCAGAACCGCCCCGGGAGCCTGGCGCCAGACCACCTGCACCGGTTGTGGCAGGCTGTCCCAGAGCACGGCGGTGCGCAGCACATCGTGGCGGGCGATGACCTTGTCCAGCGCGCTGGCGAAGGCCTGCAGACGCGCCAGGCTGTCGAAGGCCACGCGCCATTGCAGCAGGTACGGGTCGGCACCGCTGGCACTGAGGTGGTGATAGAGGATGCCTTCCTGCAGCGGGGCCAGCGGGTAGATGTCCTGCACGTTGGCAGCACCGCCCGGCACCGTGGCGACGATGCGCTCGATACTGGCCTGGTCCAGGTCGATCAACGGCAGCAGGTCGGGGGTGATGTGATTGCAGCCGGCCGCAATGCGGTTCTCCGGCACCACGACCTGTCGGCCCTTGCTCAGTGCCGCAGCCAGTGCGGCCACCGTCGGCTGGCTGAACAGCACGCGCACGTCGGTGTCCAGGCCTTGCTGACGCAGGCGCTCGATCAGGGTCACGGCCAGCAGCGAGTGGCCACCCAGTTCGAAGAAGTTGTCGTGTCGCCCTACCCGCTCGACGCCCAGCACCTCGGCCCAGATGGCGGCCATGAGGGTTTCGCGCTCGCCCTGGGGCTCGACATGGCCTTGCTCCGCCGTATCGGGTTCGGGCAAAGCACGACGGTCCAGCTTGCCATGGCTGGTGAGCGGCAGTTGCTGCAGGCGCATGAACGCGTGCGGCAGCATGTGCGCCGGCAGGCTGGCTCGCAGCGCCTGGCGCAGCGCATCGAGGTCGACTGCGCTGGCTTCGGTGAACCAGGCCAGCAAGCGCTCGCCACGCACCAGCACCACGGCATGCTCGATGCCGGGCTGGGCCGCCATGGCCGCTTCGATCTCGCCCAGTTCGACGCGCATGCCGCGGATCTTCACCTGGTCATCGTTGCGGCCCAGGTAGTCGAGGCTGCCGTCGGCATTCCAGCGCACCAGGTCGCCGCTGCGGTACATGCGTGCGCCCGGCAGGCGGCTGAACGGGTCGGCCAGGAAACGTTCCTCGGTCAGTTGCGGGCGGTTGAAATAGCCCCGGGCGACCTGGCCGCCGCCGATGTACAGCTCGCCGGTGACCCCCACCGGCACCGGTTGAAGATGCGCGTCGAGCACATAGACGCGGGTGTTGGCGATCGGCTGGCCGATGTGCAGCGCACCGCCCGGCAGGACCTTGCCGGAGGTGGCGACCACGGTGGTTTCGGTCGGCCCGTAGTTGTTCACCAGGTCGAAGCCCGGGTCGCGGTCGAACTGGCGCAGGCGGTCGCCGCCGATCAGCAGGGTGCGCAAGGTCGGGTGCTGGCGTTGGCGACGCAGCGCCTGCTCGGCGACCGGCGTCGGCAGGAAGCTGACCTTCAGCGGTTGCTCCAGCCACCAGTCGAGCAGCTCCTCGACGTGTTCGTTGCCGATGTGCGTCGGCGGCAGGTGCAGCGTGGCACCGGCGCACAATGCCGGCCACACCTCCCAGGACATGGCGTCGAAACCGAAACCGGCCACGCTGGAGGTGCGCTCGCCGGCACCCAGCGCGAATGCCTGGCAGTGCCAGTGCACCAGGTTGGCCAGGGTCTGGTGCTCGATCATCACGCCCTTGGGCTGGCCGGTCGAGCCGGAGGTGTAGACCACATAGGCCAGTTGATGGGCATCGAGCCCGGGCACTTCAGGGTTGCTGTCGGTTGCAGGCCAGCTGGCGGGCTGATCGAGGTCCAGCCGTGGCAGCTCGCCTGGCAAGCCATCGACGGCCGAATCGGCCAGCACCAGCGCGGGTGAACTGTCGGCCAGCAGGTAGGCGATGCGCTCGCGCGGGTAGGTCGGGTCCACCGGCACATAGGCAGCCCCGGCCTTGAGCACGGCCAGCAGGCCGATCAGCCGCTCGATGCTGCGCGGCAGGCACAGCGCGACCCGGTCGCCGCAGCGCACACCGTGTTCGATCAGGCGATGGGCCAGGCGGTTGGCGCGCTGGTTGAGTTCGCCGTAGCTCAGGGCCTGGTCGCCCTGGCTGATGGCCGTCGCCTCGGGCGCGCGGGCGGCCTGGGCCTCGATCAGGGCATGGACGGTCTGGCCCTGCGGGTAAGCCTGCGCCGTGGCGTTGAAGCTGCCCAGCAGCTGCTGGCGCGCTTGCTCGCTGACAATCGACAGGCTGTCGACCGTCGCCTCGTGCCCCGACTCCAGCGCTTGCAGCAACTGCGCCAGCGTGTTGGCCATCCATTCGGTGATGCGGGCGGCGCCAATGCCTTCGACGGCCAGCACGCTGAAACTGAAGCCCTCGCCGAGGTCGTTGACGCTCAGGGTCAGTGGGTAGTTGCTGCGTTCCTCACCGCCAAGCAGGCGCACACCCTCCCAGATGCCCTCGCCTTCAAGTGGCGCATCGGCAGCGCTATGGCGGTAGTTGAGCAAGGCGCTGAACAGCGGCACCGACGCTGCCACGCCGCTGCAACGCTGGGCCAGGGCCAAGGGGGCGTGCTCATGGCCGAGCAGGGCCGACAGGCTGCGATGGGTGGCCATCACCGCCGCGTGCGCGCCAGCACGGGTGTCGACCCGCAGCGGCAAGGTGTTGATGAACATGCCCAGTGCCCGGTCGGCGCCTTCGCCACCTTGCAGGCGGCCCATCAGCACGGTGCCGAACACCACGTCGCTGCGGTTGGCCAGCACGCCCAGCACCCGCGCCCAGGCCAGGTGCATCAGGCTGGCGGCGCTGACCCCCAGCTGCCGTGCCTGACGGCGCAGGCGCAGGCTGAGGCCGGCATCCAGCGCCATCCAGGCGCTCTCGATATGGCGCCCGTCGCCCTGCACATCGGCAAAGCCCAACGGCAAGGTCGGCTCGTCGACATCCGCCAGCATCTCGCGGAAGAACGCCGCCTGGCTGGCCGGGTCGGCCTGGCGGGCCTGGGCCACATAGTTGCGATAAGGCACCGCCGCCGGCAGCGTTGCGCCCTGGCCGAACAGCAAGGCGCGCATCTCCCGGGCGACCACGTCCATGGCGGTGTGATCGAGGGTCAGGTGATGGAACAACAGGATCGCCACCACCTGGTGGTTGGCGGGGTCGAGGCTGTAGTACAGGCGCGTGAGCGGTGCCTGGCCCAGGTCCAGGCGGTGGTGGCGCGCATCGAAGCGCGCGTGCAACTGCTCGATGCGTGACACGCCAACTTGGTCGGCCAGGTCATCGACCTCGCACACCACCAGCTGCGCAGCCCGCCAGACCACCTGCAGCGGCTGCGCCAGCCCCTGCCAGAGCACCGAGGTGCGCAGGATGTCGTGGCGGTCGATCACCTGTTGCAAGGCGCCTGCCCAGGCCAGCAGGCGCTCGACGCTGTCGAAGGCCAGGCGCGTCTGCAGCAGGTACGGGTCGCCCTGCTCGGCGCTCAGGTGATGGTAGAGAATGCCTTCCTGCAACGGCGCCAGCGGGTAGATTTCCTGCACGTTGGCGGCCCCGCCCGGCACCGTGGCAACGATGGCATCGATGCTGGCCTGGTCCAGCTCGACCAGGCTGAGCATGTCCGGGGTGATCCGCGCTGCACCCTGGGGCACACGGTTGGCCGCAACCTTGGCCTCGCCACTGGCCGTCGCGCCGGCCAGCGCAGCCACGGTCGGCTGGGCGAACAGCACGCGCACATCGATGACCAGGCCGGCCTTGCGCAGCCGCTCGACCAGGGTCACAGCCAGCAGCGAGTGGCCGCCCAGCTCGAAGAAGTTGTCATGCCGCCCTACCCGTTCCACGCCCAGTACCTCGGCCCAGATCGCGGCCATGGCGGCCTCGGTTTCACCTTGCGCTGCTTCATAGGCTTGCCCAGGCAGCGAGGCGCCGTCCGGATCGGGCAGCGCACGGCGGTCGAGCTTGCCGTGGCTGGTCAGCGGCAGTTGATCCAGGCGGATGAACGCCACTGGCAGCATGTGTGCCGGCAAGCTGGCCTGCAGGGCCTGACGCAAGGGTTCAGGGTCGACGGGTGCGGATTCGGTGTACCAGGCCAGCAGGCGCCCTTCGCGCACCAGCACGACGGCGTCGTCGATGCCCGGCCGGGCAGCCAGGGCAGCCTCGATTTCGCCCAGTTCCACGCGCACGCCACGGATCTTTACCTGGTCATCGTTGCGCCCCAGGTAATCGAGGGTGCCGTCGGCATTCCAGCGCACCAGGTCGCCACTGCGGTACATGCGGCCACCGGGGTTGAAGGGGTCGTCGAGGAAGCGCTCTGTGGTGAGTTCGGGGCGATTGAAATAGCCGCGTGCGACCTGCGCCCCGCCGATGAAAAGCTCGCCACTGACGCCAATCGGTACTGGCTGCAGGCCTTCGTCGAGCACATACACGCGGGTGTTGGCGATCGGCTGGCCGATGTGCAGCGCACCGTTGACGATGATCTGGCCAGAGGTCGCCACCACCGTGGTTTCGGTCGGGCCGTAGTTGTTGACCAGCGCGAAGCCTGGGTCGCGGTCGAACTGGCGCAGGCGGTCGCCGCCGACCAGCAGCGTGCGCAAGGTCGGGTGCTGGCGGTCACGGCGCAGGGCCTGTTCGGCCACCGGGGTGGGCAGGAAGCTCACCTGCAGCGGCTGCGCCAGCCACCAGTCCAGCAGCTCGTCGACGTGTTCGTTACCGATGTGCTTCGGCGGCAGGTGCAGCGTGGCGCCCGCACACAGAGTCGGCCAGACTTCCCAGGCCATGGCGTCGAAGCCGAAACCGGCGACACTGGCGCTGTGCGAGCCGGCCGCCAGCGCGAATGCCTGGCAGTGCCAGTGCACCAGGTTGGCCAGGGTCTGGTGCTCGATCATCACCCCCTTGGGCTGGCCGGTGGAACCGGAGGTGTAGACCAGGTAGGCCAGCTGCTGCGCATCGAGCCCGGGCAGTTCCGGGTTGCTGCTGTTGGCTGCCAAGGCGTCGGCCTGGTCGAGGTCGAGGCGCGCCATCGGCGGCAAGCCTTCGATCGCCGTGGTCGCCAGCACCAGCGCTGGCGCGCTGTCTTGCAGCAGATAGGCGATTCGCTCCGCCGGATAGGCCGGGTCTACCGGCACATAGGCAGCACCTGCCTTGAGCACCGCGAGCAGGCCGACCATGCGTTCCGGGCTGCGCGGCAGGCACAGGGCAACCCGGTCGCCCACCTTGACGCCGTGCTCGATCAGGCGATGGGCCAACTGGTTGGCGCGCCGGTTCAGTTCGCCGTAGCCAAGGGCCAGGCCGTCCTGCAGCAGCGCGATCGCCTCGGGGGCGCGGGCCGCCTGGGCTTCGAACAGCGCCTGCACGGTCAGCCCTTGCGGGTAAGCCTGGGCGGTGCGGTTGAACTGCTCCAGCACCTGCTCGCGCTCGGCCTGGGGCAGCACGGCCAGGTGCTGCAGCGGTGTTTCAGGTGCCTGCTCAAGTGCGTCGATCAGGCTTGCCAGCACCTGCCGGAACTGCTCGGCAATGCGCGCAGCGCCCCATTGCGGCAAGCTTTGCACGGTCAGGCGCAGGTCATCGCCAAGGTCGTCGACGCTGACGGTCAGCGGGTAGTCGGTGCGTTCTTCGGCGCCGACGATGTCGATGCCCGGCGCCACCGGGATGATCTCGGCGGCATCGCCGGCAGCACTGTGGCGGTAGTTGAGCATGCTGTTGAACAGCGGCGCCGGCGCGGCCACGCCGCTGCAACGCTGGGCCAGGGCCAGCGAGGCCTGCTCATGGCCGAGCAAGGCGCTGAGCCGCTTGTGGGTGGCCAGCAAGGCCTGGCGCACACCGTGCTGGCCGAGGTCGATGCGTAGCGGCAGGGTATTGATGAACATGCCCAGCGCCTGCTCACCGCCTTCACCGGTGGTCATGCGCCCCAGCAGCACACTGCCGAACACCACGGCCTGGCGCGCGGACAGTTGCCCGACCAGGCGAGCGAAGCCCAGGTGCAGGACACTGGCCGGGCTCACGCCAAGCTGTCGGGCCTGGCGGCGCAGGCGCAGGCTTAGCGCGGGCGCCAGGGTCAGGCGCGCCTGTTGCAGTGGCTGCTGGCCTTTGTCTGGCAAGCCGAAAGCCAGGGTCGGCTCGTCGATGTCGTCGAGCATCTCGCGGAAGAACCGCTCGTGGGCCTGTTCGTCCAGCGCCTGGCGCGCTGCGGCCAGCACGTTGCGAAACGGCATCGGCGGCGCCAGCTGCGCCGACTCGCCGGCCAGGTGCGCCTGGATTTCGCGGCGCACGATGTCCAGCGCTGTGTGGTCCATGATCACGTGGTGGAACATCAGCAACGCCACCCACTGCCCGCCAGCGCCACGGGCGTGCATCAGCTGCATCAGCGGTGCCTGGCGCAGGTCCAGGCGGTAGTGATGCGGGTCGAAACGCGCGCACAACCGGGCCAGCGGATCGTCGCCCTGGACGTCGACGGCGTCACGCACAAGGGTCGCCTCGCGCCAGACCACCTGCACCGGCTCGTCGAGGTATTCCCAATGCAGCGCGGTTC
The DNA here is from genome assembly GCF_002759075.1 of Pseudomonas sp. 382. Classification (NCBI taxonomy): domain Bacteria; kingdom Pseudomonadati; phylum Pseudomonadota; class Gammaproteobacteria; order Pseudomonadales; family Pseudomonadaceae; genus Pseudomonas; species Pseudomonas sp. 382. The sequence continues at coordinate 250,007 of NZ_PEMX01000003.1, read as the reverse complement.
GCAGGATGTCGTGGCGCTGGATCACCCATTGCAGGGCCTGGGCGAAGGCTTCGAGGTGTGCCTTGCTGGCAAAGCGCAGCTGCACTTGGGCCAGGTACGGATCGCCGTCGGCGGCAGACAGGTGCTGGTAGAGCATGCCTTGCTGCAGCGGTGCCAGCGGGTAGATGTCCTGCACGTTGGCGGCGCCGCCGGGCACGCTGGCAACGATGCGGTCGATGGCCTGCTGGTCGAGCTGCACCAGCGGCAGCATGTCGGGGGTGATGCGCAGCGCCGGGCTGAGCCAGTCATCATCGTGCTCGGCGAGCATTTCCAGCAAGGCCGGCTTGTGCCGTGACAGCGCCTCCCACAGGGTGTCGTCCAGGGCCTGGTCGTCGCCCAGGACGATCAGGTCCTGGTCTTCGCGCTGGAGTCGGATTGCATGGGTGGAGAGAACAGCCATCAGTTCGCTGAAGAGCATCAGTAAGCATCCTGCTTTGCCTGGAAGGTAGGGATCGTTGTCACGCTAATGGATCGTGACCGGGTGGTCTGACATGGGAAGCGGGGACAGGGTTGGATATGGGGGGCTTTTCCTGGCTTGGGATTTTCGGCGCCTGTGGTTTTCCTGGCTTGAGATCTTCAGCGGCTGTGAGATCGAGCGCCGCCCGCGCGGCGCATCGCGGGCAAGCCCGCTCCCACATCTGTTTCGGGCCAATCTCTCCTGTGAAGCCAACAGGGACCGCCTTGTTGGTATGGCGATGTATCTCGGTGGGCGCTGATGCCGCTCCACCTATCTCCAGTCATGCACCAAGGCGGATCCTGTTGGCGGCACAGGAGTAACTGGCCCGAAACAGATGTGGGAGCGGGCTTGCCCGCGATGCGCCGCGCGGGCGGCGCTCGATCTCACAGGCAACAAAAACCTCAAGGCGAACACCTTCCACAGGCCATCAAACCCTCAAGACAAACACCTTCCACAGGCCACCAACTCTCAAGGCGAACCATTCAAATCCGCCGCCGCTTCCCCCCCAGGCTCGGAATGGTCGTCTGCGGTATCACCACCGCCACCTGCTCCCGACTGGTACTGGCCGCCAGCCCCGCCAATGTCGGCTGGCTGAACAAGGTCCGGGCATCGACGTGCAACCCGGCCTGGCGCATGCGCGCCACCAGGCTCACCGCCAGCAACGAATGCCCACCCAGCTCGAAGAAATTATCCTCACGCCCCACCTGCTCGATCTTCAACACTTCGGTCCAGATCGATGCCAATGCGGTTTCCAGGTCGCCCTGCGGTGCCTGGTACTCCCGGCTGATCACAGCCTCTGGCCCCGGCGCCGGCAGGGCCCGGCGGTCGACCTTGCCATTGGGGCTCAACGGCAGTTCGGCCAGCGCGACGAACGCCTGCGGCACCATGTACTCGGGCATGCGCGCCAGCAGGTGGCTGCGCAGCACCTCCAGGGCGGGCGGCGGGCAGCCATCGCGGCAAGTGAAGTACGCCACCAGGCGCTCCTCGCGCATCAGCACCACGTTTTGCCCGATCACCGGGTGCGCCGCCAGCGCAGCCTCGATCTCGCCCAGCTCCACACGCAGCCCGCGCAGCTTGACCTGGAAGTCGTTGCGCCCGACGAAGTCCAGTTCACCGTCCTGGCGGTAACGCACCAGATCGCCGGTGCGATACAGCCGGTCGCCCTCGACAAAGGGGCTGGCGATGAAACGTTCGGCCTGCAGCTGCGGCAAGCCCAGGTAACCTCGGGCCACGCCAACGCCGCCAATGTGCAACTGGCCCACCGCCCCCAGCGGCACCGGACGGTCATGGGCGTCGAGCACGTAGAGGCGGGTGTTGGCGATCGGCCGGCCAATCGGTGGTGCCAGCGCGGGCAACGGTTCGAAGGGCTGCAAGGTCCAGGCGGTGCTGTCGACCGTCGCCTCGGTGGGCCCATAGACGTTGTGCACGCAGACCTTCGGCAGGCATTGGCGAATGCGCTGCAGCAGCGCCAGGGTCAGCTCGCCACCGCCACAGAACAGGTCGGTCAGGCTGCTGCAACGCTCCACGCCCGGCTCCTCCAGGAACTGATGCAGCAGCGCCGGTACGAACTTCATGATCGTTACCTGCCGGGCCTGGACCAACTGCACCAGATAGGCCGGGTCACGGTGCCCGTCAGGCCGGGCCAAGACCAGCCGCAGCCCGGCCACCAGCGGCCAGAACAGCTCCCAGACCGAACCGTCGAAACTGAACGGCGCCCGCTGCAGCAACGCCCCGCCCGGCTGCGGCGGGCAGATCTGCGAGCCCCAGTGCATGAGGTTGCACAGGCCGCGGTGCTCGACCATCACGCCCTTTGGCGTACCGGTGGAGCCTGAGGTGTACATCACGTAGGCCAGCCGGGACGGCCCGAGTTCCGGCACATGCGGGTTTTCGGCACTGCACGCGTGCCAAGCGTCATCGTCAAGGTCGAGCATCGGCGTGACGAGCGTATCGAACAGCCCCCGCGTGGCCGCGTGCACCAGCACCACGGTGGGTGCGCTGTCATCGAGCATGAAGCGCAGGCGCTCGAGCGGATAGCCCGGGTCGAGCGGCACATAGGCACCACCGGCCTTGAGCACCGCCAGCAGCGCGACCATCATCGACACGCCGCGCTCGACGCAGATCGCCACCCGCGAATCAGCAACGACGCCCAACCCGATCAGGCGATGGGCCAGGCGATTGGCCTGGGCGTTGAGGGTGTAGTAGTCGAGGGCCGCGTCATCCGTTTGCACGGCCAGGGCCAGTGGGGTGCGCCGCACCTGGGCCTCGAACAGTGCAGGCAGTGTGCTGGCCAGCGGGCTGAGGCGGTCTTCGCTGCGGTTGAAGGTGTGCAGCAGACGTTCCAGCTCGTCGCCCGGCACGCTGCACAGCGTCGTCAAAGGGCTATCCATACCGTCGGCGAACTGGCGCAGGGTCGTCAGCAGGCTGGCCAGCACTCGTGGCGCGCCGACTGCACGGGGCGCTCGCAGGCCAAGCTGCAGCGCGTCACCCAGGTCGTCGACGCTCAGCACCAGGCCGTGGCTGAGCACTTCGCTGGCCTGCAGCAAGGTCACGCCCGGCAGCACCTCGCCGTGCGGCAAGGCGCCCTGGCGGTAGTTGATCAGGCCCTGGAACAGCGAAGTACCGGCGGGCAGCCCGCTGCAGCGCTGGGCCAGCAACAAGGGTGCATCTTCGTGGCCGAGCAGGCTGGCAAGCCGTGCATGGGTCTCGGCCAGGGCCAGGCTTGCCGGCCCCCCGGCCAGGTTGATGCGCAGCGGCAGGCTGTTGATGAACATGCCCAGGGCGCGGTCGGCGCCGTCACCGGCCATGGTCCGGCCCAGCAGCACGGTCCCGAGCATGACCTCGTCACGGCCCGACAAGCTGCCGAGCACCTGGGCCCAGGCCAGGTGCAACAGGCTGGCCAGGCTGGCGCCGTGGCGACGCGCCTGCTGGCGCAAGCGCTCGCTGAGCGCGACGTCCAGCGTGGCGCTATGGCTGTGCAGGTCGTTTTCGTCGACCGCTTTCCCGCCCAGCCCGGGGATCGCTGCCAGCGGCTCGACGCCAGCCAGCTGCTCGCGGAAATAGCTTTCGTGACGCGCCTGCCGTTCGGCATCGCCACTCAGTGCCACGTAGTCGCGGTACGGCACCGGTACCGGCAACTGCCCACCGCGCTGTTGCATGAAGGCTTCGAGTTCGCCCAGCAGCACCTGCAGGGAAACCGCGTCGTTGACCAGATGGTGGAAGCGCAGCAAGCCCAGCCAGCGGCCCTGGCCCGGGTCTTCGGCGGTGACCATCGCCATCATCGGTGCCTGGCGCAGGTCCAGCGGCCGCTGCTGCGGGTCGAAGGCCTGGCACAACTGCGCGCCCAGATCGCCCGACGCCGGTACAGGCCAGCTTTCCACTGGCAGGCGGGCCTGGCGCCAGACCACCTGCTGGGGCTGCTGCAGCCCTTCCCAGGCCAGGCTGGTGCGCAGGATGTCATGGCGCTCGATCACCTGTTGCAGCGCCTCGACAAAGGCCTGCAGGTGCGCGTGGCTATTGAAGGCAAACAGCACCTGCTGCTGGTAGGGGTCCCGGGCTTCGCTGACATGGTGGTACAGCAGCCCCTGCTGCAGCGGCGCGAGTGGGTAGATTTCCTGCACATTGGCGGCGCCACCCGGCACTGTCGCGACGATCTGCTCGATGGTTGCCTGGTCGAGCGTGGTCAACCGCAGCATCTCGGGGGTAATGCGCTGGCATCCCGGCTGCACGCCATTGGCGGGCACCGTTGCAATCTCGCCGACCACCACGGCAGCCGCCAGGCTGGCCAGGGTCGACTGGCCGAACAGCACCTGCACGTCAGCCTGCAGGCCTTGCTGGCGCATGCGCTCGATCAGTTGCACCGCCAGCAGCGAATGGCCACCCAACTCGAAGAAGTGATCCTGGCGCCCTACCCGCTCGACCTGCAGCAGCTCGGCCCAGAGCAGGGCCAGCCGCGCTTCGATGTCGCCTTGGGGGACCTCATGCTCGCGGCGTACTTTCGCGGTTTCGTCCGCCGCCGGCAAGGCGCGACGGTCAAGCTTGCCGTTGGCCGTCAGCGGCCAGCCGGCCAGGCTGACGTAGGCCACGGGCAGCAAGGTGGCAGGCAAGCGCTCGCGCAAGTGCTCGTGCAACGCGCGTGGCGTTACCGCACAGGCGCCGACGTACCAGGCCTGCAACTGCCCCTCGCGCAGCAGCACCACGCTTTCGCGCACGGCCACATGGCTGTTCAGCGCGGCTTCGATTTCGGCCAGCTCGACCCGCACGCCGCGGATCTTCACCTGGTCGTCGTTGCGCCCGAGGTATTCCAGGGTGCCGTCGGCCCGCCAGCGCACCAGGTCGCCGCTTCGGTACATACGCGCCCCGGGGTGCGCACTGAACGGGTCGTCGAGAAAGCGCTCGGCAGTCAGCTCGGGGCGGTTCAGGTAACCGCGTGCCACGCCATGGCCGGCAATGTACAACTCACCGACAGCGCCAAGGGGCAGCAATTGCTGCTGCTCGTCCAGCACGTACAGCCGGGTGTTGGCGACCGGCCCGCCAATGTGCAGCGGCTGCCCGGCCTGCACTTCGCCCGACGTGGCCACCACGGTGGCTTCGGTGGGGCCGTAGTTGTTGACCACCCGGTAACGGCGTTCGCGGGCCAGGCGGCGCAGGCGGTCACCGCCGACCAGCAGGGTCTGCAGGGTCGGGTGCAGTTCGCCCTGGGCGAAGGCATGTTCGGCCACCGGCGTCGGCAGGAAGCTCACGTCCAGCGGCTGCTCGCGCCACCAGTGCAGCAAGGCGTCGATGTCTTCGCCGCCCTCGCGTACCGGCGCCAGGTGCAGGGTCGCGCCGCTGCACAAGGCTGGCCAGATTTCCCAGGCCATGGCATCGAAGCCGAAACCGGCCAGGCTCGACTGGTGGCGGCCCGGGCCAAGGTGAAAGGCGTTGCAGTGCCAGTCGACCAGGTTGGCCAGCATGCGGTGCTCGACCATCACGCCCTTGGGCAGGCCCGTGGAGCCGGAGGTGTAGATGACATACACCAGATTGCCCGCTGCCAGCTGTGGGACGGCGGGCGCCTCGGCACTCGGCGCTTGCCAGGTGCAGCGGTCCAGTTCGATCTGCGGCAGGCCGTGGGCTGGCAGGCGTGCACTGAACCGGGAATGGGTCAGCACCACGCACGGCGCGCTGTCTTCAAGCAGGTAGGCCAGGCGTTCCTGCGGATGCGCCGGGTCGATCGGCACGTAGGCGGCGCCAGCCTTGAGCACCGCCAGCAGGCCGACCAGGGTATCCAGCCCACGCTGGGCCACGACGGCAATCCGCAGGTCCGGGCCTGCGCCCAGGCCGATCAGCCGCCGCGCCAGCTGATTGGCGAGGCCGTTCAGCTCGCCGTAGCTCAGGCGCTGGCCACCGTGCACGGCCGCCAGCGCCGCTGGCCGACGCCTGGCCTGGGCTTCGATTCGTCGGTGGATCAACAGCTCCGGCTGCCCCTGGGCAATCGCCGCCTGGTGCCAATGCTGCAGCTGCCGCTGTTCAGCGGCCGTTATCAGGTCGAAATCGGCGGCGCTCAGCGCGGGTTGCTCCAGTCCCTGCCGCAACACGTGCAGGAGCCGCTCGGCCAAGGCGGCGACCTCGTCCTTGCTGAACCAGGCCAGGTTGTGCACCAGGTGCAGATGGGCCTTGCCGCTGTGCAGGTTGCTGCGCAGGTGCAGGCTCAGGGGCGTCGGTTCGTGGCTGTTGCAGATCATCACCGTATGGCCGCAAGCGCCGCCAAAGCGCAGCGCGTTGCCATCTTCTTCATAGGACACCATCAGTTCGAACAGCTGCGGCCGCTCTTCGCGCAGGGCGCCAAGCGTGCGGTTCAACTCGCTGAGGGCGTAGCGCTGGTGACGAAAGTCCTGCTTGAGTGCATCGCGAATGCTGCGCACCAGTTCGGCAAAGGACTGGCTGCGGCCAAAATCCATGCGCAAGGCGCTGACCTGGGTAAACAGCCCGAGGGTCGACTTGAAGCGCGCGCTGGCACGGTTGCGCACCGGCACGCCGACCACCCACTGGTCGCGCTGCCAGGTGCGGGTGCAGCACACGTGCATTGCCGCCAGCAGCACGTGGAAGGCCGACGCCTGCAGTTCGCTGCCCAGTGCGTTCATGCGCGCCAGCAGCTGGCTGTCGAAGGGCAGCTCCAGGGCCGCGCTGGGCTCACCAGCCGACAACCGCCCGCGCTCACGCGGCGCCAGCAAGGCATCGGGCAACTGCTGGTACTTGCCCAGCCAATAGTCACGGTCACGCGCATGGCGTGCCGACGCCTGGTATTGGCTGTCGTCTTCGACGAACTCACGGTAACCGGGCGCGCTTTCCGGCAAAGGTGCGCCCTGGCCCAGCAGGCCATAGTAGTCGGCGATGCATTTGAACCACAGGTCCACACCCCAGCCGTCGAGAATCAGGTGATGCGCCTGCAGCGCCAACAGGTAGCGCTGCTCGCCAAGCCTGATCAACTGCGTACCCCACAAGGCACCGGCGCCCGGTGCAAAAGGTTTTTGCATAAAACTGTCGAGCAACGACCGGGCGGCGGCCATGGGGTCTTCGACACCGCGCAGGTCATGTTCGGCTAACGCCACCGTCAGCGTTTCGGCAAAGCACTGACGCGGCACGCCCCCTTGGCCCTCTGGCGCCAGCAGCACCGTGCGCAAGCCTTCGTGCAGCGCCACCAGGTGCGCCAGCGCCTGGCGCAACCGCGGGACATCCAACCCACCGTCGAACTCGACATAGGCGCCGATGTTGTACAGCGGCGAATCGCCGTGGCCGATCTGGTCCAGCCAGATATCACGCTGGGCAACGGTCAGGGCAAAGGTTTCGGCGGCAGGCATGGGGGGGCAGGTCCTTCTTGGCTTGATCATCCGCGGATTCAAGCACCCCCTCCCCGCACTGTATGGCCCCTTAAACCCGGACAACCGGAGCGTGTATCAAAAGCTGCTGAAAAGCCTGTAGGAAATCAACCATAGCGTGCCGCCCTTGATGGCTTACGCCCACGCCATTCGGCAGGAAACGGGCGCGAAACGTCAGGCTAATGACGCCAATTGACCGGCTGGTCGGGGCGTATTGCGCATTCGCCACTGTTTCATGCCCCACTCGCCACGTCGTCTTTGATGGCATTTTCTGTCCCGGTTTTCCATTACAGACGCAGCCCCCGCTGCGGGCTTGAATACCGTCACCTACCCCGTCATCCGGAGCCCTCGACTGCGCGACCACCCGCCGTAACGCTTTGAATCAAGGAAGAAAGGATATGAAGCTGACTGCCAGCCTCGCACACCGCCCCGACCCTCGGCTGTACCTGCAACTGGGCGAACTGATCGCCAGTACCGGCGCCGAAGGCTTCGCCGCACAGATGTTATGCCTGGTCGATGCCCAGGTACCGGTCCACAGGCTCGAGCTGAGCGAATGGACCCTGGACCCGCGCCAGGCCCGTATCAGCCACATCCGGCTGCTGGGCAGTGCCGGCCTGGAGCAGCAACGGCCGGGCAGCGAACCACTGCGCCACCCGTTGCTGCAGAGCATCATGCAGATGGACGACCCGCTGCTGATCGAGTTCAAGGCACCGCTGGACGCCCAGCATCCCCACCAGTGCCACCTGGTGTCGTGCAGCGGTGACCGACGATGGGTCATCTGTTTCCATCGGCTGCCAGACCAACGGGCGTTTTCTTTGGCTGAACTGTCACACCTGAAGAGCCTTTCCGACACCTTGCTGCCACTGGTCGAGCACCATGGCCAGCTGCTCGGCCAGGGCTTGCCGCGCCGCGTCGGCTCGCCCCTGGCCGACGTTGAAGCGGGGTCGTTGCGCCACTGCTTTGGCGAGCGTCTGGTCCAGGAAGCCGTCAGGCTTTCCAGCCGTGAAGAGGAAGTGTGCCTCGGCCTGCTGACCGGCGGCACGGTGCCGGAACTGGCGCAGAAGCTGAATGTGAAAAACAGTTCGATCGAAACCTACCTCAAGCGCGCCACCGCCAAGCTGGGGGTCAGTGGCCGCCATGGGCTGGCGAAATGGATGGCCGGCGCCTGACCGTACGAGAGCCCCTTGATGCCCCGACATGCCCTTTCCCTGTGCGCCGTACTGCTGTGCGGCTGCTCCCTGGTACCGGACTATCAGCGCCCCGCCGCCCCTGTGCCCGAGCAGTTCCCGCAAGGCCCGGCCTATCAGGGCGACGCGCTGGCGCGCCAGCACGCCGAGGACTGGCGCCAGGTGTTCCAGGACCCGGTGCTGCGCCAACTGATCGACCGCGCGCTGGCCAACAACCGCGACCTGCGCGAGGCTGCACTGAACGTCGAGGCCTACCGCGCCCAGTACCGCATCCAGCGTGCCGACCTGCTGCCTAAGGTGTCGGCCGATGCCCAGGGCAAGCGCCAGTACCTGCCCCGTGGCATGACCGGTACCGACCAGGGCATGATCAGCTCGACCTACGCCGCGACGCTGGGCATCAGTGCCTACGAACTGGACCTGTTCGGCCGCGTGCGCAGCCTCAGCGACCAGGCGCTGCTGACGTACCTGGCCAGTGAAGAGGCGCGGCGCAGCACTCAGCTGAGCCTGGTGGCCAGTGTAGCCAGCGCCTACCTGACCTGGCGGGCCGATCAGGAGCTGCTGGTGCTGTCGCAGGAAACCCTGGCCGCCGACCAGCGCAGCCTGCGCCTGACCAGCGCCCAGCGCCGTGCCGGCACGGTATCGGCGCTGGACCAGATCCAGTCGCGCACCAGCGTCGACAGCACCCGGGCCACGGTGGCGCGCTACCAACGCCAGGTGGCCCAGGACCTCAACCAGCTGACCTTGCTGGTGGGTACGCCGGTGGAGGGCGACCTGGCCGCCCTGCCCCTGGCCGACGAGCAGATCGCCGGGCTGCCAGCGGGCTTGCCTTCAGACCTGCTGCGCCGCCGCCCGGACATCGTCCAGGCGGAATACCAGCTGCGCGCGGCCAACGCCAACATCGGCGCAGCGCGGGCGGCGTTCTTCCCCAGCATCAGCCTTACCGCCAACGCCGGCAGCACCAGCCCGCAGCTGAGCGGCCTGTTCGACGGCGGCAGCGGCACCTGGCTGTTCCAGCCTCAGATCAGCCTGCCGATCTTCACCGCCGGCAGCCTGCGCGCCAGCCTGGACTATGCAACGTTGCAGAAGGACATCCAGGTGGCGCAGTACCAGAAGGCCATCCAGGGCGCGTTTCAGGAAGTGGCCGATGGCCTGGCGGCACGGGCGACCTACCAGCGGCAGTTGCAGGCCCAGCGCGAGCTGGTGGCGTCGAACCAGCGTTACTACGACCTGGCCGAGCATCGCTACCGCAATGGCGTGGACAGCAGCCTGACCTTTCTTGATGCCCAGCACTCGCTGTTCACCGCCCAGCAAGGGCTGATCAGTGATCGTCTGGCGCAACTGGTGGCGGAAGTGAACCTGTATGCCGCACTGGGTGGGGGCTGGCAGGAAGCTGCAGAGAAGCCTCGCTAGGGCTTGGGCCGCGCTCGGGTGCTCGCAACGAACGGGGTCTAGACTGTACAGACCAGATGACATGGCATGAACCGGGGGGCTGCCACACGTGGAGGTGTGCGATGAGCCAGTTCAAGCGTCTGTTCGTCATGCTCGGCCCGCAAATGCGCCATACCCCGGCGCTGCAGCGCGCGGCGGCGTTGGCCGAGTCCAGTGGTGCCCTGCTGGATATCAACGTGTTCGTCGACGATGTCGACACCTTTGGCCTGATGAGCGACGGCCGCGAGCGTGAGCGGCTACTTGGCGACAACCGCCAGTGGCTGGCCGACGAAGCCGAGCAACTGGGCAACGCCGGGCTCGATGTCTCCACCGAACTGCTGTTGACCCGCGACCCGCTGGGCAGCGTGCTTGAACGCATCGAACGGCTCGGTTGCGACCTGCTGATCAAGGACGTGCAGCACGAACCGGTACTCAAGCGCTTGCTGGTCACGCCGCTGGATTGGCAATTGCTCAAGCAAAGCCCGGTGGCCGTGCACCTGGTCAGCGACATCCGCCTGCCGCTGCCCCGGCAGATTGCGGCGGCGGTGGACCTCAACTGCCTGGGTACCGGCGAGCATCTGGACGATCAGGTGATCCACAGCGCCCATGCCCTGGCGCTGCAATGCAACGCTGAACTGCACCTGCTGCATGTGTGCGATGCGGCCAAGACCCATATCGCCGACTTTGGTGCCGGCACCGTCACCATGCCAGGCTTCGATGGCAGTGTGCGCACGGCGCAGCGGGCGGCGTTCAACCGGCTGGGCGACCACCACCAGATTCCGCTGGAGCGACGGCATTTTGTCGAGGGTGCGGCGATCCGCGCGATTGCCCAGTTCGTCAGCCACAGCCGGGTCGATGTGATCGTGATGGGCAGCCATCGGCATGATGCGATGCAAACGTTCCTGGGTGGAACCACGGCGCATGTGCTGGAGCATCCGTTGTGCAATGTGCTGGCCATAAAGGGCGCTCGCTGAGCGTTCGGCTGCCTGAACCGGCCTCTTCCCGGGCGCGCCGGCTCCCACAGGTATACCACCAGCCTGATGGGCTGCGGGGCCGCTGTGGGAGCGGGCGTGCCCGCGAAGAGGCCGGCCCTGCCAAGTGCACGGTATCTGGCACACCAGCTCTAATTAAAAAGAATGCATTTGATAATTATTCGTAGTAGTTTCTCAGCGCTTCCCCCACTCCCCCTCAGCGCCCTACTCCAGGATCGTACCGTCGATGCGTCGCACGTTCGTTTCGCTTTGTTTGCTTCAAGCTATCTCCCCGCTGGCCTTCGCCGAGCCCGAGCCGCTCAATGACCCGGCCCAGATCGAGCTCCAGGCCCTGAACATCACCAGCAGCGCCGACAGCGAACGCGCCGATGGCCCGGTGGATGGCTACAAGGCCACCCGCTCGGCCAGTGCAACGCGCACCGACACCGCCCTGCACGAGACCCCGCAATCGATCAGCGTGGTGCCCAGGGATGTGCTTGAAGACACCGGCGCCACCCGCCTGCAGGATGGCCTGGACTACGCCGGTGGCGTCGGCCGCGCCAACAACTTCGGCGGCCAGGGCCTGACCACCTTCACCGTGCGCGGCTTCACCACCGGCGAGTTCTACCGCAACGGCTTCCCGATCAACCGCGGCTACCCCAACGCCCCTGACGCCAACACCGTCGAGCGCCTCGAAGTGATCCGCGGCCCGGCCACCAGCCTGTATGGCCGTGGCGACCCCGGAGGTACGTTCAACGTGGTCAGCAAGCAGCCGCTGGCCGAGCCCAAGGTGACCCTCGGCAGCCAGTTCGACGACCAGGGCATGCACCGGGCAACCCTGGACGCCACCGGCCCGCTGAATGCCGATGGCTCGCTGGCGTATCGCCTGAACATACTGGGCGAAGGTGGCGAAAGCTTCCGCGACGATGTCGAAAGCGAGCGCTATGACGTTGCACCGGTGATCAGCTGGCAGGTCAACGACGCCACCAAGGTCATCTTCGAAGGCGACTTCATGCGTAACAACCACCCGCTGGATCGCGGCCTGACTCGCCTGCCTGGCCAGGCCGGTACGGCCTCGCGCGACACCAACATCTGGGAAAAGGGCAGCGACAACCTGCTGCACAACGACAACAACATGGCCCAACTGCGCTTCGAGCACCTGCTCAACGACAACTGGACCCTGGGCGGCGGCATGCAATGGCTCGACGGCTCGCTCAAGGGTAACGCCGTGGAAGCCAACGGCCTGCAGGCCGACGGTCGCACCCTGGGCCGCAACTTCAACTACCGCAAGCTGGAGTGGACCGACCGCGACTACCAGCTCAACCTCACCGGCCACTTCGACACCGGCGGTTTCGCCCACACCCTGCTGACCGGCATTGAGTACGAAGACTACGACTACAACTCGATCATCCAGCGTTCGGCCGCAGGTACCGGCGCCTACCCGATCGACATCTTCGACCCGGTGCTGGGCCAGCCGCGCCCTGCCCTGACCCGCACCACCACCCATGACAAGGAAAACCTCAAGACCTGGGCGGCATTCATCCAGGACCAGGTGGCCCTGACCGAGCGCCTGAAAGCCCTCGCCGGGGTGCGTTTCGAGCGCTACGAGCATGACTACGACAACAAGCTCAACAATGCCGGTGACTTCAACAAAGGCGAGAACGGCGTCACCCCGCGCCTGGGCCTGATGTACGACCTGACCGACAGCGTTGCCGTCTACGCCAACACCGCGCGCTCGTTCAAGCCCAACAGCGGCGCGAGCCTGCAAGGCACGGGCTTTGACCCGGAGAAGGGCAAGTCATACGAGCTGGGCGTGAAATGGGAAGCGCTCGACCGCCAGCTGAGCGTGGACGCGGCGATCTACCACATCGTCAAGGAAAACGTGCTCACCCGAGACCCGAACGACCCGACCGGCACCTACAGCGTCGCTGCCGGCGAAGTGCGCAGCCGCGGCCTGGATATCAACGTCGCCGGCAACCTGACTCCGCAATGGCGGATGATCGGCGGCTACGCCTATGTCGACGCCGAGGTGACCAAGGACAACAGCCTCCCCACCGGCACTCGCCTGGCGAACATCCCGCGCAACAGCTTCAGCCTGCTCAACACCTATGAGTTCCAGGATGGGCTGGCCAAGGGCCTGGGGCTGGGAGTTGGCGTGAAGTATGTGGATGACCGCGCCGGGCAGACGGCGGCCAGTACCTACACCATGGAGCGCTACAGCGTGGTTGACTTGCTGAGCTTCTACAAGGTCAACGAGCACGTGCGGTTGAACCTGGACGTGAAGAACCTGTTCAACAAGGGCTATGACGAGGGTGCGTTCAACACCTATGTGTACCCGGGTGCGCCGCGCACGGTGCAGGCTGGGGTTGCCTACACCTTCTGAAATGACAGGGGGCCGCCTGGCGGCCCCGTGCATCAGAAGCTCTTGCTGTAGAACAGCGAGTAGGACTCGATACCGTCGTTCGGTTGCTTGATGCCGGCATTGGAGTAGTGCATCAGACGGAGCCCCACCTTCTGCGCACCCGGCAGCTTCAGGCCAAAGCCGATGCGGTCTTCGAAGTTGACCGATGAGCCCAGGTGCTGGTCACCCACATCGGTCTTGGAAAAGGCCGCCAGGCCGATGCCGGCTTCGACATACGGGGTGTAGGTGAAGCCACTGAACTCGTAGGTGAACACCGGGCTGAACGACAGCGAGTGAGCGCCGCTGGCATCGCCACCTTCCCAATAGGTGTAGGCCGCATCCCAATATCCCGTCACAAAGCCGATGTCACTTTTCATCCACTGCTTGTCCCAGTCGAACGCCATACCGAGACGGTACGTCATGTCGCCCTGGCTAGTGGCACCCACAGCGCCGGAAATTTCTGCGGCCTGGGCCAGAGGGGTGCCCCCGAGCACCAATAGGGCGGCGGCCAGCGTGCTGGCAAGACGGGTTTTCATCAATGACTTCTCCTGATGGTCACACGGGCAAGTGGGGGCTGGGGCCCCTCGATTTTTGCGGTGAACGGTGCAGCCGGTCACACGGCGTAATACTTTTCTGATTATTGTCCAGATAATCAGAAAGTTGAAAGTGAATTGCCAGCATTGCTTGAATTTACCCGTAGTGCCCCAGCTGCTGATGGCGGCAGGTCCCCGCCGAGGCGGAGTACGGATGTACTCCGCCCGTCGTGGACGCTCAATGCCAGTTCAGGCTTGCGGTGACAGGCGTCTTGCCGTTTACCGTGACCCGTTGCTGGACCGTTGTACCCTGCGCCTGGCCGATGACCTGGTACTGGCCGGGTGGCAGCTGGACATAGACCAACGGCCCGGCATCCTGCAGGCTCAACACGGACTTGCCTTGTGCATTGTGGATGTCGACTGCGGCGCCGCTCTCGAACTGGCCGTGTGCACCGGTCGACAGTTCGACGTGCAGGTCATAACCCGGGGTCCGGCGTATGGCATTGGCCTCATCCTGGCCGATACCGCCCGCCAGGTAGCGCACGCCATTCTGCTCCTGCGGCTGCACTTGCACGGCTTGCATGTCGATCGGCGCGTTGTGGTCGTCGACTTCTGCGCCAGCGGCCAGGGTCCAGGGCAGCGCCAGTGCGATCAGCAACGTGGCGCCCACAGCATGGTGATGGTTACGCATGGTCAGCTCCTCCTCAAGGAGATGGCTTACCTGATGTTTGACCTCACACCGTGCTGATGTTCAGGCCGCCCGCCGCTCTTCGAGAAGTTTCACGAACATGCTCAGGCTGCGCGAAACCGTGCCCCGGCGCCACACCAGCCAGGTCTTGAGGTAGCGGAACTGCTCCTGCATCGGCCAGGCGCAGACCGTGCTGCAGCCAGGCATGTTGTCGAGCATGCTGCGCGGCAGCATGGCCAGGCCGGCACCGGCGCTGACGCAGGCGAGCATGCCATGGTACGACTCCATTTCATGGATCTTGCCGGGCACCGCCTGGTCCTGGACAAACCAGTTCTCGAAGTGGTGACGGTACGAGCAGTTGGCGCGAAAGGCATAGATGCTCGCGCCGTTGACGTCCTGGGCACGGGTGACCGGGGCGTGGTTGAGGGGCGAGATGATCACCATCTCCTCCTCGAACACCGGCATGCCTTCCAGCGTGGGGTGCAGCACCGGGCCATCGACGAAAGCCGCCACCAGGCGCCCCGCCAGCACGCCTTCAAGCATGGTCCCGGAGGGCCCGGTGGACAGGTCGAGGTCGACTTTGGGGTAGCGCTGATTGTAGGCCGCCAGCAGCGCAGGAATGCGCACCGCCGCGGTGCTCTCCAGCGAACCCAGGGCGAAGGTGCCCTGGGGGTCCTCGCCGGCCACGGTCAGCCGTGCTTCGTGCACCAGATCGAGGATGCGCCGGGTGTATTCCAGGAAGTTCCAACCCGCCGGTGACAGGCGCAGGCGGCTCTTCTCACGGATGAACAGTTCGACGCCCAGGTCTTCCTCCAGCTGCTTGATACGCGTGGTCAGGTTCGAGGGCACCCGATGGATATGCTGGGCGGCGGCGCTGATGCTGCCCTGTTCGGCCACGGCCTTGAAGATCTCCAGTTGCACCAGGTCCACAGTCATTCTCCAAACGTGAATGTTTCGCTCATTATTATTCAGTTTTCATTAAAGCCATAGCCCACTAGTCTGGCGTCACCGAGTAACAACAACGAGAGTGACCCGCCATGAGTGCGATCAGCAGCCTGACCCACGCCATCTCCGTCGACCCGTTCAGCGGCGAGCAGATTGGCGCCTATCCCTTCGACACCGACGCCGCACTGGAAGCGGCGCTGCAACGCGCCAAGGCTGGCTACGGCCAGTGGCGGCAAGTGTCGCTGGGTCAGCGCAGCGAGTACCTGCTCGCCCTGGCCAGCACCCTCGAAGCCAAGGCCGAAGCCTTCGCCCAGATGATCAGCCGTGAAATTGGCAAGCCGATCGCCCAGGCCCGTGGCGAAGTCGCCAAGTGCGTCGGCCTGTGCCGCTGGTATGCCGAGCACGGCCCGGCGATGCTCGCCGCCGAGCCGACCCAGGTCGAGAAAGCCCGCATCGAGTACCGCCCGCTGGGCCCGATCCTGGCCGTGATGCCGTGGAACTTCCCGGTCTGGCAGGTGCTGCGCGGCGCCGTGCCGGCGATCCTGGCCGGCAACACCTATGTCCTGAAGCACGCACCGAACGTGATGGGCAGCGCCTACCTGCTGGGTGAACTGTTCAAGGACGCCGGCCTGCCTGAAGGCGTGTTCGAAGTGCTGAACGTCACCCCGGACGGCGTCACTCGCGCCATCAACGACGTGCGCATCGCCGCCGTGACCCTGACCGGCAGCGTGCGCGCGGGCATGGCCATCGGTGCCCAGGCAGGTGCCGCGCTGAAGAAATGCGTGCTGGAGCTGGGCGGTTCCGACCCGTTCATCGTGTTGGCTGATGCTGATATCGACGCCGCTGTGCAGGCCGCCGTGATCGGTCGCTACCAGAACACCGGCCAGGTCTGCGCCGCCGCCAAGCGCCTGATCATCGAAGAAAGCATCGTCGAGGAATTCACGCACAAGTTCGTCGAAGCCACGCGCAAGCTGAAAGTCGGCAACCCATTGGAAGACGACACCTACATCGGCCCGATGGCCCGCTATGACCTGCGCGACGAGCTGGATGGCCAGGTCCAGGCGACGCTGGCCGAAGGCGCCACCCTGCTGCTGGGCGGCGACAAGGTCGAAGGGGTTGGCAACTTCTACGCACCCACCGTGCTGGCCAACGTCACCCCGGACATGACTGCCTTCAGGCAGGAGCTGTTCGGGCCAGTGGCAGCGATCATCACTGCCCGTGACGCCGACCATGCGGTTGAGCTGGCAAACGACAGCGAGTTCGGCCTGGCTTCGACCATCTACACCGCCGACTATGCGCTGGCCGAGCGCATGACTGCCGCGCTGGATACCGGTGGCGTGTTCATCAACGGCTACTGCGCGTCCGACCCCCGTGTGGCGTTTGGTGGCGTGAAGAAGAGCGGTTTCGGGCGTGAGCTCTCGCACTTTGGGGTGCGCGAGTTCACCAATGCCCAGACTGTCTGGCTGGATCGTAACTGATTCCAGGCATTGGGGCCGCTTTGCGGCCCTTTCGCGACACAAGGCCGCTCCTACAGGGGATCGCGTTTCCCTGTAGGAGCGGCCTTGTGTCGCGAAAGGGCTGCAAAGCAGCCCCAGCAATATCAATCCCGGACCTGGTCCTTGACCCAGTCCAGCATCCCCCCCGGCACGATCAGCTCATGCCGCGCCCGCGAACAGGCGGTATACAGCCCCGCCAACAGCCGCGCCCGGTCGTTGCGATTGCCCGCCGTGCCAGGCGCCACCATCAGCTCCGGCGACACCATCACCCGGGCGAACTCCATGTTCTTCACATCCCGCACCCGGCCAAGGAACAGCTTTGGCGCCTTGTCCCAGCGGTAACGGCTCTTGGCCTTGGCAAAATGCTCCGGGGTATAGCCTTTGCGCAGCATGCCGGCCACGGCGACAAAGGCCTTGTCGTCGCCCTTGTCCTGCTCCAGTGCTTGCCAGCTGGGATAACGGAACAACATCGGGTGGCGCGCCCGGGTGCCGTAGCGGTACAGCTCGATGCAGTCCTCGACGAACAGTTCGAAGTCCTTGCGCGCGCTTTTCAGCAGCACGAAGGGCACCCCCTGATGAGTCAGGCGCTGGAACCAGCCGAACAGGCCCCACTCGTCATCGACGATCAAGGCGGTTGGCTGCTCAGGCACGGTCACCGTGTCGAAGAAACTCACCCGGGTGTAATGCTCGGCACTGCCACTGAAGGCCGCCTGGATCGTCGCCGGGTGTGCCTGGATCAACGGGTTCAGCACGCCGTCCATGGCGGGGCCGGCGCGCAGCGAGTGGTCGATGTAGCGCTGGCGAATGAAGTTGCCATGGTGGGGGCTCAGGCCATTGAGGTTCTGCAGCTCGTCGCCCAGCGCGATGACTGACTGCGGGCTGCGATCGAGCACCGAGAGCATCGGCGCGGACAATTCATGGGCCTCGTCGACGATGACGTGGCTAAAGCGGCTGTCGATCACCTCAGCGGTCAATGACAGCAGCTTGACCCGGTGGTAGTCACGCACCGGCAGCTGGATGTCGCGAGCTGACGGGCGGACCAGCTCCTGCCAGTACAGGCGGGCCTTTTCCAGCAGCACTTCCTGGTCCAGCGGCGTGGTGCCAGGCCCGGCCCAGGGCAGGTGATGCAGCTGCAACTGGCTGTCGCCGCTGCGGCAGAAGCTGCGCACGGCCTTGACGCACAGGGCCACCACATCGCGCGCGGCGAGCGGGCCGATGTCGGGGATGTTCAACCAGCGCACCACCTGCGCCTCCTGCGGGCGCCAGGACAGTTTGGTGCGGTACGGGTCGCGCAGGCGCCAGCCGTTGCTGGTGAGGTCACGGTTGAGAATTTCGTCGGCCAACTGGCCGAAGGTCAGCGCAGTGTAGGCCTGGGCATCCCTGACCCGTGCCTGCAAGGCCCGCAGCTGGCCTTCGGTAAGGGCTAGCAGCAGCGTGCGCTGAGGGTCAAGCAGGCGTGCGAACTGGTGGATCAGGAAGGTCTTGCCGGTGCCGGCGAACCCCTGCACGGCGACCGATTCGTCGACACCGCAGACAAACTCGCGCAGCAGGCGGTGCTGTTGGTCACTGAGCATCAGGTCACTGGCCAGTGACGGCAGGTACACCGGGTGCAGCGGCGTGACGCGCTGGCGATAGCTGTCGGCGAACTGGAAATTCCACTGGCCTTCGGCGTCCTGGAACTCGTCGGCCTGGTACTCGGTTTCGGCCGACACCAAGGCGACCCCGTTCTCACCGAGCATGCCCAGCCCCATGGCGAACGCCTCGCGGTCGAAGTGCTGGGCGACCTGCCGCTGGAAGCGGCCTGGGGCTGCAGCTTCGACTTCATTGGCGATGCGCACGATCTCGGCGAAGCGGCGCTCCTGTGTGTCCGCCGAGGCGCTGGCCGGTTGGCGTGGCAGGTTCTGCACGAACAGCACGGCGGCAGCTTCCAGCAGGCTGGCGCTCGGGAAGAAGTCGGTGGCGGGGGGCACGCTGGCCAGGCTGTCGGCCTGGTCGCTGGGCAAAGGCAGGTAGAACATCGGGACCTCGGGTGGAAACTGCCGGGCACGATAGCAATTTTCCAATGGGAATGCTGGGTTGTCTGTACCGACCCCTTCGCGGGTAAACCCGCTCCCACAGGTACCGTGCTGCCTTCAAGACCTGTGATATCCCTGTGGGAGCGGGTTTACCCGCGAAGAGGCCGGTACAGGCAACAGAATTCTCAAGCCCTGCCCCGCTTGAGGGTCTCGCTCGGAAACTCCTTGAACAACTGCCGGTAACTCTCTGAAAACCTTCCCAAATGCCAGAAAGACCAACGCATGGCCACTTCCGCAACGGTCACCTCACCGCCGCGCAACAGATCCCGCCGCGCGCCGTTGAGCCGACGCAACCGCAGCCAGTGCGCCGGCGGCATCCCGGTAAACGCCTTGAACGCCTGCTGCAGCTGGCGCAGCGACACACCGGCCACCTCGGCCAACTCGACCAGATTGAGGGTCTCATCCGGGCAATCTGCCGCCCATTCGCTGACCCGCTGCATGATCGCCCGCTCCTCGCCGCGCCGCCCCAGCGCCCCGCCTTGCAAGCGCTGGCAGGCGTTGTCGAGAATGAACAGGCAATCTTCGAGCAACTGCTCGGCCAGCGCCTGCCCTTGCAATGGGCAATCGGCCTCGCCCAGGCGGGTCAAGGTGGCACTCAGCCAACTGCCGAACAGCGCATTCTGCCCACTGCCCAGCGGCACCATGAACAACCCTTCGAGCCGCTGTGGGTCCAGGCCATGACGGGCGAGAAAGGCCTGGTCGAACACCACGGCCACTTCCTGATAGTTCTCCGGTGTGATCCAGATATTGCGGCTTTGCTCATTGAGCAGGTAAAGGCTGTTTTCGCTCTGGTCGAAACAGAACGCCAGCGCACCGCTCGGTGCCCGGAAGAACTGCTCCACACGTGTGTTCAGTCGCTCCTCGTAGACCTCCACTCCATCGAGCCCCAGGCAGCGCAGCTGGCCGCTGAAATGGCCTGGCGACATCTGCCGGTACTGCTGCTGCCAACCGGGGGTGGCGCGTACCTGTTCGGTCACATCCGTGGTGTGGAAGGCCTGGACTTGCAAGGCATTAGGCGTTGTCACGCGTTGTCCTAGTTGCACTCTTTTGGTGCATTGATCGCAGAAGAAAGTGGATAGATGGCTTTGCGGGCCTGCGCTCAAGATAGTCTCCAGCGTGTCACCTGGGAAGCGCAATGCCTTCGAAACCCTGCAACGGCTTTCGCGGGCCCGCCCGCTCCCACAAAAAAACCCAACCAAGAGGTCTGTATGAACGCCCCCTTCGATCAGCTGTCCGCCTGGCTGAAAGAACACCGCATCACCGAAGTCGAATGCGTGATCAGCGACCTGACCGGCATCGCCCGCGGCAAGATCGCACCGACCGCCAAGTTCCTTCACGAACGCGGCATGCGCCTGCCAGAAAGCGTGCTGCTGCAGACCGTCACCGGCGATTACGTCGATGACGACATTTACTACAGCCTGCTCGATGCAGCCGACATCGACATGGTCTGCCGCCCCGACCCGACGGCCGTCTACCAGATCCCGTGGGCCATCGAACCCACCGCCATCGTCATTCACGACACGTTCGACAAGCAGGGCAACCCGATCGAGCTGTCGCCACGCAACGTGCTGAAGAAGGTGCTCAAGCTGTATGCCGACAAAGGCTGGCAGCCGATCGTCGCGCCAGAGATGGAGTTCTACCTGACCCAGCGCTGCGAAGACCCGGACCTGCCCCTGCAAGTACCATTGGGCCGCTCGGGCCGCGCCGAAAGCGGGCGCCAGTCGTTCTCGATCGACGCCGCCAACGAATTCGACCCACTGTTCGAAGACGTTTACGACTGGTGCGAGCTGCAAGGCCTGGACCTCGACACGCTGATCCACGAAGACGGCCCGGCGCAGATGGAAATCAACTTCCGTCATGGCGACGCGCTGGACCTGGCCGACCAGATCACCGTGTTCAAACGCACCATGCGTGAAGCCGCGCTCAAGCACAACGTCACCGCCACCTTCATGGCCAAGCCGATCACCGACGAGCCAGGCAGCGCCATGCACCTGCACCAGAGCGTGGTCGACATTGCCACCGGCAAACCGGTGTTCGCCAATGACGATGGCAGCATGAGCGAACTGTTCCTGCACCACATCGGCGGCCTGCAGAAGTACATCCCCAAGCTGTTGCCGATGTTCGCACCCAACGTCAACTCGTTCCGTCGCTTCCTGCCGGACACCTCGGCACCGGTCAACGTCGAATGGGGCGAGGAAAACCGCACCGCCGGCCTGCGTGTGCCAACGTCCAGCCCCGATGCGATGCGCGTGGAGAACCGCCTGCCGGGCGCCGACGCCAACCCCTATCTGGCGATCGCCGCCAGCCTGCTGTGCGGTTACCTGGGCATGGTCGAGCAGATCGAGCCGAGCGCGCCGGTCCAGGGCCGTGCCTATGAACGGCGCAACCTGCGGCTGCCGATCACCATCGAGGATGCGCTGCAGCACATGGAAGACTGCGAAACCGTGCAGCGCTACCTGGGCAAGCAGTTCGTCCAGGGCTACGTCGCGGTCAAGCGTGCCGAGCATGAAAACTTCAAGCGCGTCATCAGTTCGTGGGAGCGCGAGTTCCTGCTGCTGAGCGTGTAATTCTCCGGGGGCGCCAAGCGCCCCCCCTTGCACCGAACTCAAAGAACAAGACCAACGAGGTGTCGACATGCGTCATCTGCAAGCCCTGATCCCCGCTACCTTCGCCCTGCTGTTCTGCGCCGCCGCACAGGCCACGCCCAGCGTCAGCGTGTACAACTGGACCGACTACATCGGTGACACGACCCTGGCCGACTTCCAGGCCAGCAGTGGGATCAAGGTGGTCTATGACGTGTTCGACTCCAACGAAACCCTGGAAGGCAAGCTGCTCGCCGGCCGCACCGGCTACGATGTGGTGGTGCCCTCCAACCACTTCCTGGCCCGCCAGGCCCAGGCCGGTGCGTTCCTGCCACTGGACCGCAGCAAGCTGCCGAACTGGCAGCACCTGGACCCGAAGCTGCTCAAGCAGCTCGAGCAGAATGACCCCGGCAACCAGTACGCAGTGCCCTATCTTTGGGGAACCAACGGCATTGGCTATAACGTCGACAAGGTCAAGGCCGCACTGGGTGTGGACCATATCGACTCCTGGGCAACGCTGTTCGAGCCAGAGAACCTGAAGAAGCTCAAGCAATGCGGCGTGGCCTTCATGGATTCACCCGACGAGCTGTTTCCGGCAATGCTCAACTACCTGGGCATGGACCCACGCAGCGAAAAACCGGGCGACTATGCCAAGGCTGAAGCGCGCCTGCTCGAACTGCGCCCGTACATCACCTACTTCCATTCCTCCAAGTACGTCTCGGACCTGGCCAACGGTGATATCTGCGTGGCCTTCGGCTATTCCGGCGACGTGTTCCAGGCGGCCAACCGGGCCGTGGAAGCGAAAAACGGGGTCAAGATCGCCTACAGCATTCCAAAGGAAGGCAGCAACCTGTGGTTCGACCTGCTGGCAATCCCCAAGGATGCGCAGAACCCTGAGCAGGCCCTGGCGTTCATCAACTACCTGCTTGACCCGAAAGTGATCGCCAAGGTCAGCGCCACGGTCGGCTACGCCAACGCCAACCCGGATGCCCAGGCCTACATGGACACGTCACTGGTCGACAACCCGGAGATCTACCCACCCCAGGAAGTGCTGGACAAGCTGTACATCTCCAGTACCCCGAGCCCGAAGATCATGCGGGTCATGACCCGCTCCTGGAGCAAGATCAAGTCCAACCGTTGAACCGAGAACGCATCATGTCTTTCGATACCCAACATACCGCGTCGTACTACGCCGCCACGGCGCGCAACGCGGCGCCCTACCCCTGCCTCGACGGCGAACTGACGGCTGACGTGTGCGTAATCGGCGGCGGGCTGACCGGGGTCAACACCGCGCTGGAACTGGCTGAGCGCGGGCTTTGCGTGGTGCTGCTGGAGGGCCGTCGCGTCGGCTGGGGCGCCAGCGGGCGCAACGGCGGCCAGCTGATTCGCGGCATCGGCCATGATGTCAGCGGCTTTGCCCGCTACGTTGGCCAGGATGGCGTGCGCTACCTGCAGCAGGCCGGCATCGAGTCGGTGGCACTGGTCGCTCGCCGCATCGAGCAATACGCGATTGCCTGCGACCTGCGCTGGGGCTTCTGCGAACTGGCCAATACGCCGGCACAGTTCGCTGCCTTCAAGGCTGAACAGGAAGACCTCGCCAGCCTGGGCTACCGCCCCCAAACCCGCCTGGTCGGGCCCGAGGGCATGCATGAAATCGTCGCCAGTGACCAGTATGCCGGCGGCCTGGTGGACATGGGTTCAGGCCACCTGCACCCGCTCGACCTGGTCCAGGGCGAAGCACGCGTGGCCCATGGCCTGGGAGTACGCATCTTCGAGCAGAGCCCGGTGCTGCGCATCGAGCATGGCCCGACCGTGACCGTGCATACGGCACGCGGCAAAGTACGGGCACAGAGCCTGGTTCTGGGCTGCAACGCCCACCTCGACGACCTGGAGCCACGGCTGAGCGGTAAAGTGCTGCCGGCCGGGAGTTACGTGGTGGCCACCGAGCGGCTGCCGGAAGCCGTGGCCAGCACGCTGATCCCGCAGAACATGGCCCTGTGTGACCAGAAAGTCGGCCTGGACTACTACCGCCTCACTGCCGACCGACGCCTGCTGTTTGGCGGTGCATGCCACTATTCCGGCCGCGACCCCAAGGACATCGCGGCCTACATGCGGCCCAAAGTGCTCAAGGTGTTCCCACAACTGGCCAACGTGCGCATCGACTACCAGTGGGGCGGCATGATCGGCATCACCGCCAACCGCTTCCCGCAAGTGGGGCGCTTGAGCCAGCACCCCAACGTTTTCTATGCCCAAGGTTATTCCGGGCATGGGCTGAACGTAACCCACTGGACGGCGAAGCTGCTGGCAGAAGGTATCGCGTTGGGGCAGAGCCAGGGGCTGGATGTGTTCAGCGCGGTGCCGCACCTGACGTTCCCGGGCGGCAAGGCGCTACGCTCGCCGCTGCTGGCGCTGGGGATGTTGTGGTATCGGTTGCGCGAGGCGCTCGGGTAACAGGGCGTACGCCTTGAAAGCTGCGCCGTGCTTGAGATCGAGCGCCGCCCGCGCGGCGCTCGATGTCAAAGGCACTACAGTTTTCAAGACATGCACAACCATAAAACACCAGGCAAGACCTCAAGGGTTTTCAAACGTTCACTGGCCATCTGCCAAGCACCTGCTAGCGTTGTTCTGGCCGACCCATCATGGATGCAAAACCATCATGAAATCCCTGCCCCGCGTTACCCTGTTGTGCGCCGCTTTGCTCGCTGTGGCCGCCTGCTCCAGCAACCGCGTGGACCCCAAGGACTATTCCGGCTTTCTCAAGGACTACAGCCGCCTGCAGGAAGCGAAAAGTCCATCGGGTGCATCGGTGATGCGCTGGATCGACCCCAAGGTCAATATCAACCAGTATTCGCAAGTCTTCATCGAGCCGAGCCAGTTCTACCCCAAGCCGCAGGCCACGGCGGTCATTTCCCAGCAGACGCTGAATGAAATCACCCGCTACTTCAACGATGCCCTGCGCCGTGAAATGGGCAGCGTGCTGACCCTGGCCAAGGCGCCCGGGCCGGGCACCATTGTGGTACGCCCGGCAATCACTGCGGTGTCAACCAGCAATGAAAGCCTCAAACCCTACGAATTCATCCCGATCGCGCTGATTTCCGCAGGCGTCAATACCGCCATGGGTGGCCGCGACCAGCAAGTGGATGTCGGTGTCGAAGCGGCCTTCCTCGACGGCGGCAACCAGAAGGTACTGGCCCAGGTAGTGCGCAAGGGTACCGGCAAGGAGCTGGAAAACGACAAGACCAAGCTGACCCTGAACGACGTCAAGCCAGTTCTCGACGGCTGGGCCAAGGATATGCGCGCCAGCTTCGTCACCCTCAAGAACAAGGGCAAGTAGCGTCAAGGTACCCTGTGTACACCATAGATCGAGCGCCGCCCGCGCGGCGCTCGATTTACGCCTCACGCCCAATTCAAGGCAGGCACTGGCATCTTGCCGGCGAAACGCCAATCAACATTCGACGAATGCGACCGCCAGGCCACCCCGCGAGGTTTCCTTGTAGTTGGCATGCATGTCGGCGCCGGTGTCGCGCATGGTGCGGATCACCCGGTCTAGCGAGATGAAATGCTCGCCGTCACCGCGCAGGGCCATCTGCACGGCATTGATCGCCTTTACCGCAGCAATCGCATTGCGTTCGATGCACGGCACCTGGACCAGCCCGCCG
Organism: Pseudomonas sp. 382; assembly: GCF_002759075.1. Classification (NCBI taxonomy): domain Bacteria; kingdom Pseudomonadati; phylum Pseudomonadota; class Gammaproteobacteria; order Pseudomonadales; family Pseudomonadaceae; genus Pseudomonas; species Pseudomonas sp. 382. Next base: position 224,692 of record NZ_PEMX01000003.1, on the reverse strand, counting down.
ACCGGGTCGCAGGTCAGCCCGAGGTTATGCTCCAGGGCAATCTCGGCGGCGTTTTCCAGTTGCGGCGGTGTGGCCCCCAGCACTTCAGCCAGACCGGCAGCGGCCATCGAACAGGCCGAACCGACTTCCCCCTGGCAGCCGACTTCAGCCCCGGAGATCGAGGCATTCTTCTTGCACAGGATGCCGACGGCGGCGGCGGCCAGCAGAAACGCCACCACATCGTCGTCACAGGCACCTGGGTTGAATTTCATGTAGTAGTGCAACACAGCCGGGATAATGCCGGCGGCGCCATTGGTGGGCGCGGTGACCATGCGTCCGCCAGCGGCGTTTTCTTCGTTGACCGCCAGGGCAAACAGGTTGACCCACTCCATGGCGCTCAAGGTCGAACCGATCACATTGGGCTGGCCAGCTTCCTGCAAGCTGCGGTGCAGGCGCGCAGCACGGCGCTTGACGTTGAGGCCACCGGGCAGGATGCCTTCGTTGCGCAGGCCGTTGTCGACGCAATCGCGCATCGCCGCCCAGATCCGCAGCAGGCCTTCGCGCACTTCGGCTTGCGGGCGCCAGGCGCACTCGTTGGCCATCATCAGTTGCGCCACACTCAGCTGGTTGGCCTTGCACAGTGCCAGCAACTCTGCAGCGCTGGAAAACTCGTACGGCAGCTGGACCGCATTGTCTTGCGCCTGAGGCGCATCGATCTCGCCCTGCTCGACGATGAAACCGCCACCGATGGAATAGTAGGTCTGATGCAACAGACGACCCTGCCCGCCCAGGGCCTCGAGGGTCATGGCATTGGGGTGGTATGGCAGGCTTTCGTCCAGCAGCAGCAGGTCGCGGGCATTATGGAACACCAGCGGATGGCTGCCATCGAGCATCAGGCACTGCTCCTGCAGCAACTGGCTGATGCGCGGCTCGATGGTGGCCGGGTCGATACGATCCGGCCATTGTCCCATCAGGCCAAGCAGGCAGGCGCGATCCGTGGCATGGCCTACCCCGGTCGCTGACAGCGAGCCGTACAGGCGTACTTCGATGCGCTGCACCTGGGCCAGCAAGCCCTGTTCGCGCAAGGCTTGGGCAAAGCTCGCCGCTGCCCGCATCGGGCCTACGGTATGGGAGCTGGACGGGCCGATGCCAATCTTGAAAAGGTCGAAAACACTGATAGCCATACTAATGCCTGACCGTGTCGGCGCTGTACTGTGCCGCACGGCTGTCTGAGAAAATTGAGTGGTACTGCCAATTTGCGCGATACTGCCGCGATCACTGACCGATGACCAACGAAACTTCCTAAGCAAGGCTTTAGCGATACTAAACGATGCGACGACAACTCAATGGCCAACTGTTCGTCTGGCTGCATGTCTTCTCCTGCGCAGCGCGGCACCTTTCGTTCACCCGCTGTGCCGACGAACTGCACATCACCCCCGGTGCTGTCAGCCAACAGATGCGCCAGCTGGAAGAGCGCCTGGGCTACAAGCTGTTCCTGCGCCGGGCACGCGGTGTGGAGCTCAGCGCCGAGGGCCAGCGCCTGGCACAGACGGTCACCGAGGCCTATGGCAGCATCGAGGCCGAACTGTTGCGCCTGGATGCCGGTGAAATCCGCGGTACCTTGCGCCTGCGTTCGATCCCGTCGTTCCTGGCCAAGTGGCTTACCCCTCGATTGCCGCGTTTCCAGCAGCGTTACCCGGACATCGAACTGCGCCTGGTCGCCGAAGACAGCGCCCATGCCTTGCACCCCGGCGACTTCGACCTGGCCATCGACCTCAACGACGGCAGCTACCCGGGCATGCTGTCGACGCCTTTGCTGGACGAACAGATCTTCCCGGTCTGTTCACCTGCGCTGCTGCGTGGTCGCCCACCGCTGCATGGCCCGGCCGACCTGGCGCATTATCCGCTGCTGCACGACATCACCGCCTGGCGCGGCAGCTCGGAATATGCGGAGTGGGAGTTTTACCTGGAGGGCATCGGCGCCGGCGGGCTGGACGTGCGCCGGGGGCATACCTTCAACCGCAACCACCTGACCATCGAAGCGGCGATCGCCGGCGTCGGCGTGGCGATTGCCCGGCGCACGCTGCTCAATGACGAGCTCGAACGCGGCGCCTTGATCGTGCCGTTTGGCCACCCGATAGCCAACCACAAGCGCTACATGGTGCACTACCCCCCAGGCGGGCTGAACCAGCCGGGCGCGCGAGCGGTGCATGACTGGCTGGTGGAAGAAGCGCAAGGCTTTCGCGCCTTGCACCCGCTGACGCTACCGGCCTGATCACTCGACGGCTATGTGCTTGATGTCGAAGTCGAACGACGGCACAAAGCCGGTCGCGAGCAGGTGTGGGCATTCCGAGGGCTTGTAGTCATCGCTGAGCAAGTCCTGGCTGCTGTCATAGCCAGGCATGGATATCCCGGCCATGTTCAGCAGCATATGCGGCAGCGAGCCGATGCTGACCTGCTGGTCCTCCCTGGCCTTCAACTTTTCCAGTTTAGCCATCTGCTCTGGCGAGAGGTTGCCGCTGGACCAGACAAACGCCGATGTCGACAGGTCGTACTGGTTACCGATGCCGTGGCCCAACAGCTCTCGGCTGTCATCCAGCAGGTTCTCGCCATGGTCCGACGCGTAGACCAGCAGTGCTTTCTTGTGCCTGGCCGCCAGCGTTTGCATGATCGAGAACAGCAGCCAGTCGGTGTACAGGACCGAGTTGTCGTAATCGGCCGTGATCCGGTCTTTCTGGCTGCCGCTGGCCGGCTTGAACCGGGCGAAGTCGCCTGGGAAGCGCCGAGCGTATTCGAAGTGGCTGCCCTTGATGTGGATGAATATCGCCTGGCGGCGCCTATCGGCCTTGCCCAGCACCTGCTGCAAGACCGGCACCAGCGCACCGTCATAGCTGCGCTCCAGGTACTGGCGGTAGTGAGCTTCTGCGGCGATCTGCGGAATGATCCCGCCAAAGCTGTCGACCTCCTGCGAAGACAGCCAGTACGTGTCGTAGCCGGCCGCACGCAAGATCCCGACCAGCGACTTGTTCGATGCAATCAGGTCCCAGTCGCGGATGGGGTACAGGCTGAGCAGCGAAGGCACGGCAACCGACGTGTAAGGCGCGGTGGTGCACATGCGCTTGAGCTTGAACAGCCCCGCCTGCTGATCGAGGTGGGGCGTGGTGCTGTTCGGGTAGCCGTACAATGACCAGTTGTGCGGGCGCGAAGACTCGCCGATGACGAACACCAGCGTCTCGATGTCGGCCTGGTCGGAGATGCGGGTGATGTTCACCTGCGCCGCCATGCGTTGCTGGATATACCCCTTGGATTCCCAATACAGGGCCGCCGTCAGGCCGAGCTGCGACAGGTAGCCTACGGGCGTGCTCTGGTCTTTCGCCAACAGGTCGAGTACTGCGCCCTTGCTCAGTGAGTTGAGCGTGACGGTCTTGTAGAAATAAGCCCCATAGCCCAGCAGCAAGCCACCGAGCGCCAGCGCCAGCACGGCCTTGTTGCGGTGCTGGCGGCGGCCGTGAAGCCCGGCCAAGCCCACCCCGTAGCACACTGCGAACACCGCCAAGGTCGCAGCGATCGAGCGCCAGTAGGTGGCGAAAAAGTCCGTCGCTTCCTTGTAGTTGGTCAGGGCAATGTACAGGTAGGCCGCCGTCAGCCGCGAACCGAAGTTCAGCACCACGAACAGGTCGATGCTCGCCAGCAGGTAGAACGGCAACAGCAGCACATGCACCCTGAACGGGTTGGCCGATATGAAGCGGATTGCCAGCAGCCACAGCAACGAAATGGCAAAGGTGTACAAGACCAGCAGGTCGATTTTCGCGCATTGGCAATCCGCCAACAGCCTGGCGAATTGCGGCGAAAACAGAAAGGCCCAGAGCAGCAGCGAGGGCCACTCGGCTTTCAACAGCCTGGCGATAACGGCTCCTCCCGCGGACAAGATGATGATGCCCCTCCCCGCCCCGCTGGCCTGCGGCGTCAATAAGCCTGCTTGCCAGTGAAGGCATTGAGGGTTCTTATCAGGATCACGAAGTCGAGCCACAACGACCAGTTGTTGATGTACTCGATGTCCGAATTGACCCGCTGGATCATCTGCTCGATATCCTTGGTTTCCCCGCGATACCCGCGTACCTGCGCCAGGCCCGTCATGCCGGGCTTGATGTTGTGGCGGGCGAAGTAATCGACGATGTCCTGCGAGTACAACGTGTCGTGCTGCAAGGCATGGGGGCGCGGGCCGACCAGCGACATGTCGCCGGTCAGCACGTTGAACAGCTGCGGCAGCTCATCGAGGCTGGTGCGCCGAATGAACGCTCCGACCCGGGTCAGGCGCGGGTCATTGCGCTGCGCCTGCTCGACCACGCCGTTTTCCGGCTGATGCACATGCATGCTGCGGAATTTCCAGATACGAAACGATTCCCCGGTCCAGCCGGTACGGTCCTGGCGGAAGAACACCGGCCCGGGGCTGTCGAACTTGATGATCAACGCGACCGCCAGCAACACCGGCGAGGCGCACAGCAGGATGAGCGCGGCCAGCACGCGGTCTTCCAGGTTCTTCAGGAACAGGCTGGTCCCGGTCAGCGGCGTTTCCGACAGGGTCAGCACCGGGATCCCGGCAATTTCGCGCACGCTATGGTTGATCAGGCGCAGCGAGAAGATGTCCGGAACCCAATTGACCGCAATGCACTTGTCGAGCAACTTGAGGTACACATCCTGAATCACTGCCGACCCGCCAAGGGGCGTAACCAGGTAAACCGTGCGGATGCCATGCTGGGCGATGATCTCGTCGAGATCGGCAATGCTGCCCAGCACGGGCAGGCGCAGCTTTGCATCCTGCCCCTCGCGGGCCTGATCTTCTTCCTGATCGACCCAGATGCACCCCATCACCCGCTCGCCGAACCACGGGTTGTTGCTGATCTTCTGATACAGGAAGTTGGCCAGGTCGCCATTGCCGATGATCAAGGCATTGTCCAGCCGCGCATGGGCGGTGAAGCGCTTTTGCAGCTCGCGCATGGCCACGTGCAGGAACAGCTGGACGATGTAGCCGATGACAAACAGTTGAACGACCAGCAAACGTGAATAGGTTTCGCTCTGCTTGGTCAGGAAGGCGATCACCACCAGGAAACAGAACGTCGCCGACCAGGCCTTGAACAGCCGGAAGGCCTTTACCGATAGCCCCACATTGCTGCGGTAGATGGCGTAGTGGTCATAAATGACCGCCAGCGCGCCAATCAGCAACAGCAGCATGATCACGTAGTCCGAGGTGATGTAGCCAAACTGGTCGTAGATCAGGTACCACGCCACACTGGTGACGGCAATCCCATCAAGGCCGGCTTGCACGGCGTTGCTGACGCTACTTCTTCGCTGGAGTAACGACCGACTGCTTCTGGGTTCGAACACCATCGTAAGGCCTCACTGAACTGTGTGTGGCAAAAGCCTGACCATCACAACGAAGCGATGGAAACTCACCTCAGGTAGCTGAAAAACCTTTGAAAATTCGCAGCACGGCGCCCCGCCTCGATTGATATCACTGTAGCAGTACCCGGCGTTTGCTGCGGGGGCTCATCGACCGCCCCGACAGGCAGCATTCAGCTTCGCCGTTGTGCTCGCTGCCCAAGCGCTCTGGCATAAAGCAGCGCACGCAACAGGAACAACGGATTACCCAGCACATAACGGGCAAACAGGCGCTTGGGCTCTTTGAGCAACCGGAACACCCACTCACCGTTCAGGCGGCGCACCCAGGAAGGCGCTCGCGCCACCTTGCCACCCAGAAAGTCGACAATGGCACCGCCGCAGACGATCAGGCAGGGGCAATCCAGCGCCGCCAGGCGAGCGGCGAGCTGTTCCTGCTTGGGCATTCCCATGCCCAGCACGATCAGCGCAGGCTGTTGTGCCTGGGCAAGGCCTAGGTAAGTGTCGAGTTCGGCGAAACCCTCATGCCGTGACACCACGTGCACGCCATAGCGCGCTTCGCAGCGTTGCGCGGCCTCGGACAGGAACGGTTCACGGGTTCCCCAGAATGCCACGCGCCTGCCATTGAAGGCCGTCAGCAGCTTGGGGATGAAGTCCGTGCCATTCATGTTCAGCCCAGGAGGCAGTCCCAGGCGCCGCAGCAATATCGCCATGCCGGCACCGTCGCGCAGCAGCACGTCAGCGGCCGAGAGTGCCTGGCAGTAATCAGCCTTGCCGGCAACCAGGTTCATGGCATGGGCGTTGACGAAAGCCAGTATGGTTGCCCGCTGAGGTGAACCTAACGTCGCGAGCAGACATTGCTCATCCGTTGCATCCTGGACCAACCGCAGCTTGCCGATGACCGTGTCCCAGCGTTGCAACCCTGTCCAATCCCGCATCAGCTGTCATCCCGCTTCGATCGCACCCAGTCGACCTGGCGCTTGAGTAGGAACCCCAGGTACAGGGGGATTTTCCTCGCCGCATAGAACGGCGCGTACAGCAGTACCGAAAACGGGATCAGCTCCCGTGCAAAGCGCCCCCACGCCAACAATACAGCGGCCCCGAGCAGGCCCGACGCCAGCGTGGCAAGTAGCGCCGGCAGCAGCACGCCGAACACGCCGAATGCCAGCCAGGTGACCGCAAACAGCACCATCAGCAGCAAGGACAGCAAGGCCAGCGGCGGTACCAGAAGGTCCATGGCCATGCCCAACAGCGGCCAGTTACGTCGCACCAGTGCCTGGCCGAAAAGCCTGGGCCCCTCAGCCAGCACAACACCCAGGTACCCATGCTCCCAACGCTTGCGCTGGATGTTCAGGCCTTCCTGGCTGGTCGGGAAGTGACTGTTGACGACGGCGGCCGGGCAAAACAATGGCGGTTTTCCCAGTGCGGCACACTCCAGGCCCAGCTTCAGGTCTTCGACCAGGTGCCCGGTCGCCAGGTTGAGGGCCGACAGGTCTTGCCAGGCAAATGCCATGCCCGCCCCCATCAGCTGGCAAGGCATCCCCAGCCGAGCCCAGCCCCGTGGGCGGACCAGGTTCTTCACGCGCCAGGCAAAGGCAGCCACCTGCACCTTCAACCCTGCACCGGCAGGCGCATGCATCAGATACAGCGCTTGTGCCGGCCGGGCATAGTCGACACAACAGTGCGCCAACTGCTCGAGCGCACCCGCGCCGAGCTGGCAGTCGGCGTCGATGATGATCAACACCTCTGGGGGCGACTGGCGCAGGTGCTGCACCCCGAAGTCCAGCGCGTAGCCCTTGCCACGCCGCTGGAGATCCTGGCGCTCGACCACTTGCGCGCCCGCCGCGCGGGCCAGGTTCGCAGTCTGGTCCGTGCAGTTGTCGGCGACCACCAGCAACTGGTCGCCCTCGCGCAATTGCGGCGTGATACTGGCCAGCGTGGAGGTGATCAGCGTTGCCTCGTTGTGCGCCGGCACCAGCACTGCCACCCTGGCACGCGTAGCTTGCCGGGCAACCCGCGCAGGCGCAGGCAAACAGGCGAGCACCACCTGGGTAAACAGCACCAGGGTCGGCATCAGCACCAGCAACGCCGCCAAGCCCAGCAACCCGCTCAACAGGTTCAGCATGTCGGCCCCCTGAAATGGCTGACCAACCGCGCTGCTTCGGTGTCGATGTCGTGGCGCTCGAGCACGCGCTGGCAAGCAGCCTCGCCCATGCGTTGCAGCACCTCCACCGGTTGCTGCAGGGAGTCGAGCATGGCCTCGGTCAACGCCTCGACGGAACCTGCCGCGAACAACCAGCCGTTGTCACCCTGGCAGACCAGTTCGGGAATGCCTGCCACGTAAGTGGTAAGGACCGGCCGACGCAACGCCATGGCCTCCATGATGACCACCGGCAAGCCCTCGGCAAAGCTGGGTAGCACCAGGGCACGCGCGGCGAGGATTTCATCGCGCACCTGCGCACTGCTGATCCAGCCCGTGATACGCACCTGCGCCTGCAAGCCGTACCGGGCGATCAACGCCTCGATCGGGCCGCGCATCTCACCATCGCCAGCCAGCACCAGCTTAAAGTCCACGCCCCGGCTCGCCAGAGCGCGGGCCGCCTCGACCAGCAGCAACTGGCCTTTCTGCTCGCACAGCCGCCCCACGCATACCAGCCGGGGCGCGGCGGGCGGCGCCAGTGCAACCCCCTCGTGGAAGCTGCGCTCCAGGCCACAATGCACCACCTTGACCTTGTCCCAATGCTCATGGGCCACCCAGCGATACAACTGACTGCGACCGAAAGAGCTGACAGCCGCCACGAAAGCGGCCCGGCGCACCTTCTCGCCCAGATGCAGGATCTGCGCCTTGTCGAACTCTTCCGGTCCATGCACGGTGAAGCTGTAGGCCGGCCCGCCGAGGGCATTGGCCAGCATCACCACCTCGGTCGAGTTGGTGCCGAAATGCGCATGCACATGTTCCGCAGCGGATGCCTGCAGCCATTGCAGCAAACGGCATGCTTCGGCCAGGTAGACCACGTGGTAGGGCCATGGGCGGTCAGCGCGCCAGCCCAGGCGAAGCGCCAGGCGCAGTGCGCCAAGAAAACGCTTGGGTTGTGCCCGCACGACGTCGAACAGCGGCCTCAGCAACCCCTTCAACCCTTGCTCCAGCACATAGCGGGTCTTGCCCCGTTCGGCCAGGTCTTCAGGGTCGTGCAGTTCGGCATCCCAGCCTCGCAGGGCGATGCGCTGAACCTCGATGCCCTGGCGCTCCAGCGCCTGTATTTCGCGGCGGATGAAACTGTGGCTGACCTTGGGATACTGATTGATGAAATAGGCGATACGCATAGAGCCCCGAATCTGTGTCCGTTTACGGGATGACCAGGTCTGCCCTGGCCTGCTGCACCGGGCTGTCGGCCAAGGCGGCCTGTATCTGGCCAAACACGTCATCCAGCAACGCATGGCGCCTGCGGTACATGGCCCGTTTCTTCGCCGCAACGTCCTCTGCCGCGCGTTGTGCGGGGGCCAAGGGAATGCTGAAGAAGTCTTCGCGGTCCGATGGCCCGGCGCCATTTTCCTGCCAGATGACATCGTAGTTGGCCGCCAGGTCCTGGTGCTTGTCGGCGCCAAAATAGGGATGGCGATGGTGGCGGTATTGGTCCCCCACCGCGTAGATACGCTCGGCCCCCACCGTCCTCGCCACGCATTTGATCGCCTCGATCAGCAGGCTCCTGGGGCGCAAGCCTTCGAAATCCTTGGTCAGCTCCCGGTAGATGGTCAGCGAGGTGTCGCTGTCCACGCCCTTGTGGATGCCCTGCACGGCGCCGATGTACAGGCACACGCCCGCCGCTTCCCGGCACAGGGTAAAGGCCAGCGAAGCCACCCGCAGATCGCCCTGGAACAGGTTGACCACCAGCTCGCCTTCGCGCTGAAACCAGATCGGCCGGTCGAGCACCAGGCTGCAACCGCTGGCGTATGCCGACAGGTCGCACAGCTGCCGATGCTCGTCACGTCGCAACAGCAGCAACGGGGCACAGTGCGCGGCCACCACTTCGTAGTGCGACGCCACCGCTTCAAGCCGCTGCGGGGCGCCCCAGCACTTGCTGATGTAAGGCCACTGAACCACGCCGATGCAGTCGACGCCCAATCGCTCGAAGCGCTCCTGGCCCAGGGCCTGCGACATGCGCTGGGCGAACGCCTGCAGGCCGGACCACTCCCGGGCCATGGCTACTGTCAGCTTGAACTTGTTGTTGAGCGCACGCAGCGAATAGCCGGGCTGCAAGGTGAGCACGCTCCTGGCCAGCGATCTGAACGTCATCGTCATGTCATTTGTACTCGATCAGCAGCGCCTTGCCGGCCGCATGCCTGTTGAGCAGGAACTTCGCCTGGCCGAGCATTTCCGGAAACTTGCCCACTACCAGGAACACCGCCTGCCACCAGTTCTCCCGCGTCGAGCGCCCACCGCGGCGGGCCAGGCGCACGATCTGCATCGGATAGACCAGCAACAACCACAGCCCCCAGCCGCCCGACAACAGGCTCACCGCCAGGATCGCCAGTGGCAGGTTCAGGCCCCACAACCAGGCGCGCCGTGACTCGCGCAGCCAGTGGCGCTCCGGCGTCTGCCCATGCAGGTAGGCGCCTTCGGCATAGGCATAACCGGCACGCAGGCTTCGCCGCCACCATTGCCCGAATCGGGTCATGGCGGCATCGTGCAGAGTCATTTCATCGGCCAGGCGCCAGACCTTCCAGCCCCCTGCACGCAGGCGCACGCACAGCTCCGGCTCTTCACCGGCAATCAGTTCCGGACGAAAACCGGACACCGCCATGAAGGCATCGACTCGCATCAGGGCATCGCCCCCACAGGCCTTGGCTTCCCCTACGGGGGTATCCCATTCGAGGTCGCAGAGCAGGTTGTACACCGAACGCTGAGGGAAGCGTTCGCGTCGGCGGCCACACACCACCGCCACGTCCGGGTGCTGGTCGAGAAACGCCTGGGCCTTGCCCAGCCAGCCGGCATCCACTTCGCAGTCACCGTCGACGAACTGCACATGGCGGATGCCGGGCACGATGCCTTGCAGGCAGGCAAAGCCTTCATTGCGTGCGCGTGCGGCGGTAAAGGGTTGCGTCATGTCCAGCGCCACCACTTCAACGCCCAGCCGCTTCGCCAGCTGTACCGAGCCATCGGAGGAGCCGGAATCCACATACACCAGCTGATCCGCACGCCCCATCAGCGACAACAGGCAGCGCTCCAGGCGCTGGCCTTCATTGCGGCCGATCACCACCACTCCAATGCCTGTCTTCATCGGCGTCACTCGTCAGTTGCGGGCCAGGTCAGGTGTACTGCATCGCATCACTGTGCTTGCGTGCCTTGATGGTCGCGGGTACCCCTACTGCCAGGCAATTGTCCGGCACATCGGTCAGCACCACCGCGTTCGAGCCTATCGCCACGTTGTTACCGATGCGTATATTGCCCAGCACCTTGGCGCCAGCGCCGATGTCGACGTTGTTGCCGAATACCGGGGCAATGGGTTCGTCGACATTCTTCAGGCCTACCACCACGCCGTTGCGGATCCGGCAATCGTCGCCAAAACGCGCATAGCCACTGATGACGATGCCGCCGAAGTGGTCGATGACGAAGTTGCGGCCGATCACCACCTCACAGGGCAGCTCGACCCCGGTGATGATCTGCACGAACTTGAACAGCACCTTGTAGACCAAGGAGCACGGTTTGCGCAGCAAGGCCGGGCGCACGCCATAGCGCCAGCGGCCAAAGCGGTAGACCAGCAGTACCCAGAACCCCTGGGCGCCCCAGTCACCACCATGAGCGCGCAAGTCTGCACGGATGTTATCGAACATGGTTTCACCTACCGTGTGGGCTGGCTGGCAAACTGGGTCTTGAACAACAGTGACCAGGTGGCGCGGGTATGCCGCCAGCACGCCTTGATCGCGGCCAGGCCGCGGCCCTTGAGCAATGCCTTGAGCGCCAGCACCAGGTCGCCCAGGCTCACCAGCAGCATGTGCAAGGCCAGCCCCGCTGCACCGTGATGCTTGCGGAAATACAACAGTTCGCTTTCGATCTGGTAGCCGGAGATCTGCCGGCTCGCCGCTTCCAGTTCAGCCACCGACTTGGAGCTTTCTCCGCCGATGTGCACCACGGTGGTATCGGGGAAGTACACCACTTTCCAGCCGGCCGCCTTTACCCGCTTGCAATGGTCCACTTCCTCGTAATAAAGGAAGTAGCGCGGGTCGAACAGGCCTACCTGATCCAGCACTTCGCGGCGCACCAGATAGAAGCAGCCGGGCAGCCAGTCACACTCACGCACCGAGGCGTGGTCCCAGTCCATTTCATCGACCATTTTCAGCCCGGGGAAGAAACGCTGGAGCCCGGTGCGCCCGACGAACACGTTCAAGGGGGTCGGGAAATAGCGACAGCTCGGCTGCAGGTCACCCTCCCGGCCTACCAGGCGCACCCCGAGAATGCCGCACTCAGGGTGTGCGTCCATGTAGTCGATGGTTTTCTGCAGACTGTCGGCGGCCACAAAGGCGTCAGTGTTGAGCAGCAGCGCGTACTTGCCCTGCAAGTGTGCCAGCAACTGGTTGTTGGCGCGGCCGAACCCGACATTGAGCTTGTTGCTCAACAACAGGGCTTGCGGGCAGACCTTGCCCAGACGCTCCACAGAATCGTCAACCGAGGCATTGTCCACCACCAGGTAGCTGGCCAATGCCTCACCCCCTGCGGCGCGCAGCGCATCGAACATCGGTTGCAGCAACGCTGCGGTGTTAAAGTTGACCACCATCACGTCGACAGGCTTCTTATCCATTGCTGCCGTCCCCGAAGAAATAGCGACGCCTGTGCATCGCCAGGGTTGACTCCAGCGACGGGTCGAAGGAGCCTTTGCGTTGCTTGATCAGGTCTATCCAGGGGTAGGCGTTGCAGCGCGCTTCGACCCGCTTGATCAGGTCTTCGGTGGTACAGATGAACTTGGCCGGGTTGCCGCCGACCACCGTCCCGGGCGCTACGTCTTTGGTCACCACCGCACCGGCAGCCACCACCGCATCTGGCCCGATGGTCACTCGCGGCATGACGATTGCGCCGTGGCCCACGAAACTGTTGTCCTTGACGTCGATGACACCGACCGAGTCGAGCTTTCTGCCATAACAGAGTTCGATCAGCGCCACCACGCCGTCATGGCCAATCAATGTGCAGTCGGACAAGCCGACGTTATTGCCGATGCGTACCAGGGCCGGGTCGGTGACGTTGCAACCGACATTCATGTGAAAGTTGCTGCCCACCGAATAGAACTTGCCCCATCGATGCTGAAACTCGCCCCATTGCCGCGGAGTGGGTTTACAGAGTTTCAGGTAGGCCGTCACGCCCCGCCCGGTGGTGTTGGCATAATGCGCCACTGCACTGCGTATCCATCCAAACATATGGCAAGCCTCGCAAATCAAGCAACCCTGGACTGTCCCTGAGGCGAACACGGTCTCGTTCTTGTGAGTGTTGACCCTGTTGCACTCAACCCTTGCACACCGCTGTTTCAGTTCAACCGGCTCAGGCCGCCGCCTTTGCCGCACGCATCTTCTCGTTGAGGTGGTCGGCCAGCCTCAAGGCGAATTGCAGCAGTGGCATGGTCGGGTTCGAAGCCCCGCCGGTAGCGAACACGCTGCTGCCGGCGACATAAAGGTTTTCAATGCCAAACACCTTGCAGTTGGTATCGACCACCCCGTCCTTGGCATTGGCCGCCATCCGCGTGGTGCCCATGTGATGCGCATGCGGTGACAACCTCAACGGCAGGCTGGTGTCGTAGACGTAGTCGTTCAGTTTGACGAACCCCAGGCCCATTTCTGCGAACTGCTTGGCCAGTTCACTGCCGATGCACTTGATCGTGTGCCGGTCGCTGGCGCTCAGTACCCAGTTGACGTTGACCTTGGCCACCCCCAGCTCGTCCTGCTCGTCCAGCAGCGATATGCGGCTCTGCACGTTGGGGAACTGCTCGATCAGGGTGCTGATCACGCCATCGCCGGGGCAGCTGAACTTGGCAACGAATTCGATCTTGCTGGCCACGCCCATTTCGCAGGCCAGGTTTTCCAGGAAGTACTTCACCTCAGCCGTACGCCCGTAGGTGCGCACATCGGCCAGCACAGACGCCAGGACATTGCCTTTACCGGCGTGATACTCGGCGACGAAGGCATCGGTGGTGAAATACTGGCGGGGCTCCGTGTCTTCGCCGCTGCGCAGGACGAAGGTACCCATGTCGATATTCAGGTGCTCCATGAAGCACCGCCCAACCAGCCCGTCCTTGTGCACCACGCCGGCCTGCACCAGCGACTGGCTGTTTAGCAGTTGCCTGGCGTTTTCAATGGCCCCCATGGCGAGGATGTAATTGCGCGCGTTGACAGGCTGGCGCTTGCCGTCGTAGTCGGAAACCTGCACGGCCTTGAGCTGCCCAGCGGCCTGATCGAACAGCAGGTCGACACAGTTGCAGTTGATGAATACATCCAGCCCAGGCGTTTCGTTGAGCGCTGTGGCGTACTTCTGCGCAAAGCGCGTTGGCGGGCTGAGCAGAAAGCGGTCGGCATCGAAATCGCCACCGTTGAGGCCTGCATTCACCGCGCGAAATTCCGCGCCCTGTGGCAGATCGACGATTTCCATGGCGCCTGGCAGATAGCGTTCGACTTCCGCATAGGGGATTGGCCAACCCGGCATGTCGACGGGTGGTGGCACGGCAAAATCAGAAGCAGTGAAAGGCCGGCAGCGGCCCATCCAGTGATTGGAGGTGCCGCCCAGGTAACGCAGGCGGGCTTCCCCGGGGTACAGCTCGAGGCCAGTGGAGGTGCACTTGTACAGCGCCTGCGAGCGCGGCGTGTATTCGCGCCCGCCACCTTCGAGCAAGGCTACGCTCCAGCCGGCCGCGGCCAGGCGCAACGCCAGGGTGATCCCCGCAGGGCCTGCGCCCAGGATGCAGAAATCGTAGGCGTTTCGCAGGCTTTTGTCGGCGTCGTAATCCTTGATCATGAGCGTCCATCCTGGAAGTATCCGACCGGCAATACCCAACCATTGATGATGACGAAACCGCCCTTGGGCTCAGGGTTGCGCGCTGCCCTGGCGTTGGCGCAGACACCGAACACGGCCGCCCCGGCACTCAACAAGACACAACTGCGAACAAAGCTTCTGCGCCCCAGCGAAGAAGTACAAAACTGCAGCTTCCCCATGATCACAGCCCCATACCGTTGGTTTTTTCTTATGCCCCGCGCACTGCTGCGGGCCTTGCCGGGCGACCATCAGGATCAATCGGAAACGCGCGTCAACAAGGCACCCCTATCGCAATCATAGGCATAACCAACGCCACTCGCCTGTGCTGGAATGTTCGCATCGCCATGACTCCAATCGACTGCATGACTTCAATCTCCGACCGAATGGCTAGAAGTCACTATAGTTTCATTTAGCCACGATGCTAGCCTCCATCCAGCCCACCGAGGGATAGGTGCCTACAGCCCATGCCAGAACATTTGCGAGCCCTGGTCGTCATTCTGCTTGTGGCCAGTGTGGTTTTCTTCATGGCCCGCCGTCCGGCGGCCGATCTGATCGCCGTTGCGGACTTCAAACGGCGCCGCAATCTATGGTTCACCCTGACCCTGATGGCGTTCTTCGCCCACAGTTTCTGGGTGTATGCCGCAGCCGCCACGGTCATCCTGCTGGTCGCCAGGCGACGTGAGCACAACCCGCTGGCGCTGTTTTTCATGCTGTTGTTCCTGATCCCGCCGGCCATGACCGAAATACCTGGCTTTGGCGTGGTCAACTACCTGTTCGACATCAATCACCAACGGGTACTGACCCTGTGCGTACTGCTCCCGGCGGCGCTGGTGCTGAGCAGGCAAAGCGAGAGCGTTCGCTTCGGCCGGCTGCTGCCCGACAAGCTGCTACTGGCCAGCCTGGTACTGACCAGCGTGCTGGCGCTACGCGAGACGACGGTCACCGACACGCTGCGCCAGGTGTTGAGCCTGTACATCGATGTGTTTCTGCCTTACTACGTGGCCAGTCGTGGCTTGCGCGAACTCAATGACTTCAAGGACGCCATGCTCGCGTTCGTCCTGGTTGGCTTCCTCCTGGCGCTGCTCGGGGTCGCCGAGTATGTCCGTCACTGGCTGCTGTACAACGCCCTGCTCGATGCCCTGGGCCTGCAATGGGACATGAAGGCCTACCTGAGCCGTGGAGGCTCGCTGCGTGCCAGTGTCACCACCGGCCAGGCCATCGTGCTCGGCTACGTGATGGCGGTGGCCGTGGGTTTGTTCCTGTTCGTCCAGCACTTCGTGCAGCGGCCTGCGCACCGCTACCTGGGCGCCCTGCTCCTGGCTGCCGGGCTGTTTGCGCCACTGTCGCGCGGCCCGTGGATCGGCGCCGGGGTGATCGTGGTGGTGTTCATCGCCCTGGGCCGGCACGCGGTGTCACGCCTGGCATTGCTGGCCCTGGCCGGCGTATTGAGCATACCGCTGCTGAGCGTGATGCCCGGTGGCGACAAGATACTCGACCTGCTGCCCTTCATCGGCAAAGTGGACACAGAGAACATCACCTACCGCCAACGCCTGCTCGACAATTCGTGGATCGTCATCCAGCGCAATCCGCTGTTCGGCTCCTTCGATTACCGCAGCACCCCGGAAATGCAGTCCATGATCCAGGGCGAAGGGATCATCGACATCGTCAACACCTACGTCGGCCTGGCCCTGCGCATCGGCTTGGTGGGGCTGGGGCTGTTCCTCGGCTTTTTCGCCTGCATCCTGCTGGGTATCTACCGGGCGGTACGCGCGGTCAGCGATAACGCTGACCCATACCGCCTGCTAGGGCGTGTTTTGCTGGCGACCTTGCTGGGGATCCTGGTCACCATTTTCACCGTCAGCAGCATCACCGTCATCCCGATCGTGTACTGGTCGATAGCCGGGCTCAGCGTCGCCTACATACAGATGATGCGCCGACAGGCCATTGAAGAGCCCCGCCAGGTGACCACCATCAGCCTTCAACCGAGGTAGTTCGATGCCCAGCCTTGCCCTGTGTACATGGACCCGCACATCGCTACTGGTCGGCCTGCTGGCATTGCCAGTGGGCGCCTGGGCATCCGAGTGGGTGGTGCGTGTCGACGAACAGAACGGCCTGCCCACATTGACCCACGGGGGTGGCCCGGCGTTTGTTTCCAGCTTTGACTTCTGGGGCGCGAACTGGGGCTGGACCGGGTTCTATCCGACGCTCAAGGTCGATGGCCCCTACCGTTACATGCTGAGCGGCACCAACAAGGACCTGGACTTCGACCTCAAGGCCGTCATCCACAAGCCCCAGGCACAAACCCTCAGCTGGGACTTCGACCTGCAGGCGCACAGCCGGCAGAGCGACGTGATGGGCGGCGGTATCGTCTGGCGCTTCGACCCCACACTGATTGCCGGGGAAATGGGCGACCCGGTGCTGTTGCCCGACAACCGCGGCTGGGCGTGGGGCAAGAACCCCCAAGGGCCGCACGTCGAAATGCGCTTCGATCCACCGCTGGCCAAGGTCTATTTCGAACGCGGCAACACCGACCAGGTGCGCACCTTCTTCTACACCGACCCGATCAAGCCTGGGCAGCAGCAAATCAAGGCGCAACTGAGCGTGACCGGGGATATCACCATCGGCCAGACCGCCACGGAACGCTTCGGCATGAGCGACCCCACCACCTGGCCAGATGACCAGCTCGACTGGCGCACCTCGCCGGTTGACCTGTCGTTCCTCAACGCGCCGGAGAAACCGGCCGGCAAGCGCGGCTTCGTCAAGGCCGAGGGTGAGCAGCTGGTGTTTGCCGACGGCACACCGGTACGCTTCTGGGGGACCAACCTGTCGGCCTATTCGCTGTTCCGTACGCCCGACGAGGAAATCAGGCTGCAGGCCAAGCGCCTGTCGGCGCTGGGTTTCAACCTTGTGCGCCTGCACCATCACGACTCCCCTTGGGTGACCCCCAACATTTTCGGCGACCTGCAACAGATCAAGGACACGCAAACGCTCAGCGCCGAGTCGTTGAAGAAGATCGACCTGTGGATCAAGAGCCTCAAGGACGAAGGCATCTATGTCTGGCTCGACCTGCATGTGTCGCGGCCAGTCACGGCCGCTGACAACATTTATGGCTTCGACGAGTTGCCCAAGGACCATGGTGTCGCCGGCCTCAAGGGCTACCTGTTCGTCAACACCAGCATGCAGCAGGCCTTGAAGCGCTTTGCCGAACAGTACCTGACCCACGTCAACAGCTACACCGGGCTGGCCTACAAGGATGACCCGGCGATTGCCGCCGTGCTGATCACCAATGAGAACGACGTCACCCACCACTTTGGCAACGCGCTGCTACCCGACAAGGATGTACCCAGGCACAGCAAGCTCTACATGGACCAGGCCAAGGCCTTTGCCGAGCGCCATGACCTGCCCGCAGACAAGACCTGGCGTGCCTGGGAGCATGGCCCTTCGAAGCTGTTCCTCAACGACCTGGAGCAGCGTTTCTATGCCGACATGATCGGTTACCTGCGCACGCTGGGCGTCAAGGTGCCGATCGCCACTACCAGCACCTGGGGCCTCAATGGCTTGTCCTCGCTGCCTGCACTGACTGCAGGTGATGTGGTCGACGCCCACAGTTACGGCGGCCTCGGCCAACTGGAGAAGAACCCGCTGAGCAGCGACGGCATGATCAACTGGCTGGGTGCGGCGCAAGTACTGGGCAAGCCGATGACCGTCACCGAGTGGAACGCCGAACCCTTCCCCCTGCCTGACCGCCACACGCTGCCGCTGTACGTGGCCGGCACCGGCAGCCACCAGGGTTGGGACGCGATCATGCAGTACGCCTACAGCCAGCAGGCATTCTTCGAACAATGGCGCCGGGCCGACAACTGGAACGCCTACAACGACCCAGGGCTGATCGCCACCCTCCCCGCCGCCGCCCTGCTCTATCGGCGCCAGGACGTGCACCAGGCCAAGACCCGCTACGTCTTTGCGCCCACGGCAGAAACGCTGTTCAACCAGGACATCTCGCCGGCCAATTCGGTGATGTTGCGCACGGCCATGGAAAAAGGCCGCCTGCAGATCGCCATGCCGCACACCCAGCAGTTGCCGTGGCTGCAGGCCGGCACGCTGCCGGCTGACGCGCAGGTGCTGAAAGACCCGGGGCAGTCACTGATCGATGCCAATGCCAGCGAAGCCGTAAGCGACAGCGGCGAGCTGCGCCACAACTGGCAGGAGGGCCTCTACACCATCGATACGCCCATGACCCAAGCGGCGAGCGGCTGGCTGGGCGGCCAGTCGCTCAATGTCGGTGACATTCAGGTCCAGCTGAAAACCGGCTATGCCAGTGTCGTGGTGCAAAGCCTGGACAGCAAGCCGCTTGCCCAGTCGCGCAGCCTGCTCATTTCACTGGGCAGCCGCGCCATCCCCAGGCCCGAAGACGTCACGCCCTTCCATGTCGAACCACTCGAGGGCAGCCTGAGCATCAAGGCGCCGGCAGGCCTGAAACTCTACAGCCGCAGCAGCGATGGCAAGGAAAATGCCTTGCCGGCGAGCTACAAGGATGGGCGCTACCTGATCACGTTCGATGGCCAGCACATGGCCAACTGGCTGTTCTTGAAATAGGGCATATCGCCATCTAC
Source organism: Pseudomonas sp. 382 (assembly GCF_002759075.1). Classification (NCBI taxonomy): domain Bacteria; kingdom Pseudomonadati; phylum Pseudomonadota; class Gammaproteobacteria; order Pseudomonadales; family Pseudomonadaceae; genus Pseudomonas; species Pseudomonas sp. 382. Next base: position 205,693 of record NZ_PEMX01000003.1, on the reverse strand, counting down.
AGTCATTGAAGCCCTGTACGCCAGGCATTCAACGCTGCGTCTGCTCCAGGAGGATTGGATGAAGTATCTGGTTGTCGGTGGTGCAGGTTATATCGGCTCACACATGGTCAAGCACCTGCTGCGTGCCGGCCATGACGTGGTGGTGGCAGACCTCGAGGCGCCGGCATCCGGCGTCGAATGGGTGTGCCTGGACATCGCCGACGGCCACGCGCTGGACACCCTGTTCGGCGATTACCACTTCGAGGCCGTGTTCCACTTCGCCTCGTTCATACAGGTCGGCGAGTCGGTGGCAGACCCCGACAAGTACTACCTGAACAATGTCTGCTCGACCCTCAGCCTGTTGGAGGCCATGGTACGGGCAGGCATCAAGCGGCTGATCTTCTCCTCCAGCGCCGCCGTATATGGCGACCCTCTGTCTGTTCCCATCGACGAGCAACACCGCAAGCTGCCGATCAACCCCTACGGGCGCACCAAGTGGATGGTGGAGCAGATGCTCGAAGACTTCGACCGGGCCTATGGCCTGCGTTCGGTCAGCTTGCGCTATTTCAATGCCGCAGGCGCTGACCCGGACGGTGAGCTGGGTGAATGCCACGAGCCGGAAACCCATCTGATTCCATTGATCCTGCAGGCAGCCTCCGGGCGGCGCGAGGCCGTGACCGTGTTCGGCCATGACTACGACACCCCGGATGGCACCTGCATCCGCGACTATATCCACGTTGCCGACCTGGCTTGCGCGCACGCCCTGGCCGTGGAGTACCTGCAGGCCGACGGCGCGACGACGGCGTTCAACCTGGGCAACGGGTTGGGGTTCTCGGTGCAGGAAGTGATCGATACTGCGCGGTCGGTTACCGGGCGGCAGATCAATGTGATCGAGGCCCCCCGCCGCGCTGGCGACCCGCCCCGGCTGGTGGCGGATGCCGAGAAAGCCAGGTCCGTGCTGGGCTGGCAGCCCGCGCTCAGGTCACTGGATGAGATCGTCAGTCATGCGTGGGCGTGGGAGTTGAAGTATCCCTGGAGGTGACAGCCAGCCCCTTCACGGTTGCTCGACGCGAAGGGGCCACCTCTCACTCAATAGTAGGTCCGCGGTTGCTCATCCGCCTTGTTCAACACCGCTCCCACCAGGTTCGATGAAGCCAGGTGATACAGGCAATCCTCGATGTCCTTCTTGCTGTTCATGCCATTGGCCACCACCAGCAGCACGCAGTCGAACCGCGGCAGCACGGTGATCGCATCGTCCGAACTCAGCAGTGGCGGCAAATCGAAGATGCAGATCCGCGATTCATAACGGTCGCGCAGCTCGCCGATCAGGGTGTTCACCTTGGGCGACGACAGTACCTCGGTAGACATCGGTACCGGCTCGCGTGTCGGCAGCACGACGAAGCGTGGCAGGGTCGGATTGACCAACGCCTCTTCGAGCCAGGCCTTGCCATCGAGCACGTCGTTCAGCGCCTTCTCCATCGGCAAGCCGAGGCTGCTGCCAACCCGTGGGCGACGCAGGTCGAAGTCCACCAGCAAAGCGGTCTTGTTGGTGTGGTGGGCGATACTCATGGCCAGGTTGACCGCCAGCACCGTCTTGCCCGCCTCGGGGGTTGGCGAAGTGATCGCCAGGGTGCGCCAGCCATTGTCCTCCATGGCCTGCAGCACCTGGGTGCGCAGCAGATCGATCGCCCCGCTCAGGTTCGAGTTCTTGTTGAAGGAAACGATCCGGTTGCGCTCCAGGTGGTCCGCATTCAGCGGCACCACCTTGGTCTGCACATAATCGAACAGCCCGAGTTCCCCAGGTTTGTCCATGACCGATGGCACCTGCGCCGTATCGGACGTGGCTGGCGAAACCTGATGAATGTTCTTACCAATAGCCGGCGTACTTCTGTCCATCGCTGCGCTCCCTATTCAAACCGAGCCATAGCTTTGAAAAGCAGGAGGTCCAGAGGCATGTAGAACATGTGGACACCCACCAACAGGATAGCAACCACCAGCAAAGCGGCAGCGATCATCATGGTCAGCAGCCGCTTGCGCCTGGCCTTTTCCGCCTTGGTCGCGATATACGGCACAGCCACCAGCACGCGCCGGCCCAGTACGCTCTCCAGGGCACCGACACCGCGCACGCGCTGATTGAGCATTTCCAGCAGCATCACCAGGCCACCGCCAGCGGCCGGGGCCAGTACCAGGCCAAGGGCGACGATCTTCTTGCGGTTGGGTTTGACCGGTTTTTCCGGCATCAGCGGCGGCTCCAGCAGCACGAAGCGCTCGGCCTTGTTCTCCTGCTCGAGGCTTTCGGTGATTTTCGCGCCCATTTCCTTGTTGCGGATTTCCTCGTACTTCTTGCGCGCGTTGTCGTGATCGCGCATCAACGTCACCAAGCCGCGCTCGACTTGCGGTGCCTCGAGGATATCGGCCTCGTAGCCTTCCATCTTGGTGGTCAGCTGGCGCTTCTGCTCGGCCAGCGAGGCGATGCGCGATTGCGCGGCAGCCATCTTGGTACGGACCCTGGCGGCATCCAGGTTGGTGGCTCCCGCGGCGGCGATCCCCTGGTCGCCAGAAGCCTTGAGCGCGTCGATCTTGCGCTTGACCGCCACCACATCCGGGTGCGCTTCAGTGTACTTGGTCAGCAGGCGTGCATACTCCGCCTTCAGGCCTGGCAGGTCTTGCGGATCGGGTGCAACGGCCCTGCCGTTGGCCGTCTGGGCCGGCGCGCCGGCGTTGGCTGCGGCCAGCTCCAGCTCCAGGTAGCGCAGTTCTTCCTGCGCAGACTTGTAGTCGCGGTCCACTTCGCGGAACTCAAGCTCCGAACGCGAGAGCATGCTCATGCGCAGTTGCTGGTTCTCGGGCAATGCGTTGGCGTGGGTCTGCTTGAAATCGGCCAGCTGGTTTTCCAGGTCGGCCAGCTCGGCACCAAGCTTGTTGGCTTCCTGGGTGAGGAATTCGGTGGTTTCGGTGGCGCGTTCGGTGCGCTGCTTCATGTTCTCGTTGAGGAACAGCGACACCAGTTCGTCAGCCACTTCCTTGGCCACTTCGGCGCGTTTGTCTTCGTAGGAAACCGTAAAGGCCACGGTGGCCTCGCCGCGCCCCTTGACGTAGGTGCTGAGCGTGGCGACCACGATCGCACTGCGCATCTGCTCGATCTTGTCGGTTTCGCTGAAGCGGCTGCCGCGGTCGGCGAACAGCTTGTACTTGTCGATGATCCGCAGCAGGTTCTCGCGAGTCATCACTCGCTGGCGGATGACCTCGATACGCTCATCGGCAAAGGTATTGTTGCCGGCCGAGACCAGGTCCGGGGAGATCTGCTGCGACTCCACCAGAATGGTCCCGGTCGACTGATAGATCGGCGGAACGCTGATCGCCACCCCGATGGTTGCGGCCACCACGACCACTATGACGATCCCCAGCAACAAGGCACGGTCCTTGATGATGGCGATGTAATCTTTGATAGAGAGCTCGTACTCAGATTTCATAGTGGCCACCAATCCGAAATTCAGATGTCGGGGTATCGGTACGTCAGCGTCAAACCAGCGATGGTAGCGTCGGCATTGGGCAGGCCCTTTTGCTGGCGCTCCTTGTACAACAACGAAAACCGCAGGTCCCAGGCCGGCGAAAACGCCCGGCTGGCCCAGACGCTGTAGGTTTGCAGGGTATTGGGGTTCTGCCCTTTGCTGTCCTGCCACCAGGCGTCTGCGCCGACCCGGGTGGTTTCAGTGAGCAGGTAGCTCCAGCTGCCACGCACCATGTCCATCTCGGCGGCACCGCCCTGGGCGTTGGACATCGTGCTACGGTCGGCGCTGAAACTGGCCTCGTGGCGTGAGCCGCGGTAGGTCAGCGATGCGCCGCCTTCACCACGGCGCTGAGTCCCGGCACCGTTGGTCTGGTTGACCCCGACATGCATGGCGCCGACCAGGCTGTCGGAGAACTGGTACTTCAGACCGATGCTGGGGACATAGCTGTTGGTGGCGACTGCCGTGGTGGTGTCATCCGGCTCGTAACGCCGCGCTTCGAAACCGGTGATGATGTCGGTACGTTCGCTCCAGGCGTACGTCCAGGTGAAATCGTTGGCGTACTCGTCGTAACCGGTCAGCGTACTGATGTTGTAACTGGCGTGGGAGTAGCGAAGTTCGTTGGCCAGGGTGCTGCGCTCGCTTACCGCGCTGCTCCAGTTGCCTGTGAGCCGTGACATCTTCTGGGTGCCGTCGGTGGTGGTCACCACACCGGTATCCTGCACCGCGCCAGAAAGCGTCGAGCTTTCATCGTACTGCGCCAGCAGGCCAAAGCCACCGCTTTCGGTTTCGCGTTGCCAGCCCAGGCTCAGGTTGGGGTCTTCACGGTCATCCATCACCGAACGGTCGGATGAGCGCAGCACATGCATGCCCACGCCCATGCGCAGCTGGTCGCGATCGAACTGACCTACCAGGGTGTAATCAGGCGCAATGATGGTACGCGTCACACCTTTCTCCTTGGAGGTAAGGAGCAATGGGTTGCTGTCGTACTCGACAGTCGTGGGAACCTCGACTGAAGACTGCCAGTTGGCGGCATCAACCACCCCGGAGAACGGCATCATCATGATCGCCGTTACAACACTCGTCGTTTTATTGATAGGCACAAGTCGTTCTTAATTATTAGGAGAGTCAGGGTACGACCAGCGTATCGCCAGCCTGAAGTTGGAAGTTGGTGGACATGTCACGCCCAGAAACCAGATCCTTGTAACGCACCGGCATGACCTTTTGGCCGCGGATGACCTTGATGGCGCTTTCGTCGGCGAATTTGTCCATTCCACCCGACATGCTCAGGGCCTGAAGCACCGCCGTAGGGCCTGCCATCGGCACCGGGCCGGGCTTGATCACTTTGCCTTGAACATATACCAGGTTACCCGCGGTGCTGGTGACGACCACGCTGACATTTGGCTGGGCCAGGTAAGGTTTCAACGCGGTCTCGATTTTCTTTGCCACGGCGGTGGCTTCAAGGCCGGCAACATCCACACGCCCTGCCAGCGGGAAAGTGATACTGCCATCGGGAAGAACAACGGTTTCCTGGCGCAGGGTGTCTTCCTGCCACACCGAGATCATCACCTTGTCACCGGGACTTAACAGGTAAGTCGAGGAGGACGTGTCGGCGGCGGCGCTGCCAGAGCCGACTACCAGGGCGCAGAGAACGGACATCAGCAAACGTACCATGAGGGATCCCTCCGGCCAGTCGGCCCAGGTTAAGAGCACTGAATGAGTACAACGACGAACCTCTCGCTCCGCTTCGCAGCCCGTTTGCTGCGACGGCCACACCCATCCTGGAGGCGCTTTGCCGCGATGCCGCCCTGCCTGCCTGTTTATCGACTGTTCGCGTCGAGGACGCTGGCTACTGGAATATAGCAACAGCTGTAAAATTGACAAGCATCGGCCACCCCGAAAAACATAAACGTCCACGCTTTAGCGTCAACGCATTGGCATCGCGATAAAACCGAAACAACTTAGATCTTCTTTCTATTGGCCACCGCGATGAAACCGATCACGGCGGCGGCGAACAACCAGCCCGCCGTGGACAGCGGCACAATAGTGTTTTCCGATAAGTAAGAATCCGCCGCTCGCGCTGCACCAGTCAATAACACCAACAGGAAGAAAGACTTGATGAGCAAGGTCGAGCGCATATTCGTCACCTTCAAAGAGGAACGTTGTTATTTATTGGCGGAAGACTGGATCGCTGTTGATTTGAGCTTATGGGCACAATGACATTACGTCAATGATCCGACACCATAATAAATCTCAATCGGACAGGGCTGGCAGAGTCAAAAAGCCGTCAACATGAATTCGCCGACCTCGACGCCGTGCCAGTGCTGCATTGCGCACGCAGCCGGCCAGTCGATCATCGCCCCGTCGAGGTTGAATATGGGAACAGATCCAGCGTTCGCTCCACTTCATCGACATCGATGGTGAAGCCTTCACCTTGCGGCGTCCCGACCACGAAACCGAAGTGCTGATGATCGCGATCCGTCAGGTATTTGTAATAGCTGACAAACCGGTTCGGCGGCTGCAGCGCCAGGATCGAACCGCCGGGCTGCAATACATTGACCCCGTGTACCAACTGGCTGCCTTCAACGCCGATCACCGTCCGCGCCCCGGCACAGGCGGCAACGATACCTGGCACATCGGTTTTCATCGGGTCGACAATGCGAAAACCACGGTACTTCTGCAGGTGCATGGCGACTTCGAGCTCATTGCGCATGAGGCGCAAGTCGCCCTCGCTGCCACGCAGGATAAACACCCCCGGGTGCGGCGAAGAGTCAACATGCGACAACAGCTTGTCACCCATGGCGCGATAACGCGAATACCTGCTGCGGTTGTTGCTGAGGTCGTCGAACAACACCAGCTCGCGGAAAAACGCCCCACGCGTGCGCAGCGGTTGCATGCCCAGCCAGCGCTCATACGCCGGCCCCTGGGTGAACAGCGGGTAACGTGCCGAGGGCGCCGTGGTCACCGGCACGCCTTCTTCGCAGGCCAAGGCATAGGTCGGGCAGTCTTCCATCAGCCAGGTACCGAACCAGGTGTTGCCGTTCTGGGTGCAGTAGATGGCCCCACGGTCGATCTCGTGATCCACCGTGATGCCAGGGAACCGGCCCGGTTTCAACGACAACCAGTGGCTGGCATTACCCTTGTACAACGCACCGTCGACCAGCCAGACATCCTTGAACAGGTAGCCCCGGGTCGGCCCCTGTTCGACCGTGATCCCGCCTTCCATGGTCCGCCCGGGATGCACATACGGGTAGAAGCGCTTGGCCTCCCAGCCCGTTACGCGTTCCAACTGGTTGGGCAAATAGAACGCCGGCGGCGATACGGTTGTTTCACCAGGGGCGATATCCCACGTTTTCTCGGCGACACGCTTGATATCGATATCGGCCTTGCGTGCCAGGCGCTTGCGCGCGATGTGCCGGTAGGCGGCCAGGGTCCAAGTGTTCTGGCTGGCAAGCGAAGAACCGCTGAGGTTCGAGATACCGCTACCCATGAAATGCCCCTCCCGAGGTGACACGTCTCTGGCCTGAGGCAAGGCACGCATTCCTGGCATGCCTTGAAGCCGGTTCAGCTGGAAACGACAACCCGTTCCATCATGGGCGGGGACTGTAGCGTGGCGTAACGCGAGCGCAGGGTTTGCAGGAATGACTCGCCGCTGCTCCTGGCGCCATAGAGGTAGATCTTGTGCAGCCCACCAAACACCATTTCGTGATAACGGCTGGCGACCTCGTCGTCACTCGGCCCCTCTGGCAACCCCAGATGCAGCGTCAGTTTGTTGCCCTCGACAGCAAACAGCGGTGTATCCCAGAGGAACTGCGCAGTCCCCGTGCGCGGCAGGCGGACAAACAGGTAGGCATGGTTGCCCAAGGCATCGATATCGCCACCACGCCGGCGCTTCCACTTCAGCAGGCCATCGTCCGGCCGCGCCAGGCAAAGGCCGATATCGTAATAGTCATAGCCGTTGGCCAAAGCCCATTCGAGGGCCATGAAGGTGGTGATCGAGTTGACCTCGCGCAGCCTTTTCGGGTCTGAGAACACCGCCTCGCAATAACCGAAGCGCAGGGTGCTCCAATAGCGTTTGCCATCGCGCGTGATCTCGCAGCCCAAATGGCAACCGATCACCTCTTCACCGCAGGTAATCAGGTCAAGGCGCCCGACTCCCTTGGCCAGACGGAACACTTCGTCGGTGGGAAACTGCGCTGCATGGATGCCCTGCCTGGCCGTGGCGTAAGGCCGCAACAATTGTTGATCGGCCATGGCGATCTCGTCATCGGCGAGGGTCTGGCGCATCTGGTAGAGCGGGCGGTGCTTGCGAATGCTGCGGCGCAATTCACTGTCGTAGCGAGCAGTGATGTCATCGAGCGAACGCCCCAGGGGCACCACCGCGCTCAGGTAATGGGGCACGGTCAACGCGCCGGACGTCGGCATTTCGCTGACAACCACCACGTGGCGGCTGGTGGCCGGTGCAGCCGCCTCGGCCGCTTCGACGGCTGACTGCTGGCCCTTGCCGCCGATCAGCAGCTTGGCCATTTCGCGCTGTTGCTTGCGACCGATGTAGAGAATTTCGTAAGGGCTGGCTTGCTGCAGGCGGAAACGCGAGATTTCCCAGCGCCATAAGCAAGTTCGAGCCAGCACTTCGCGTAACTTGCTTGAAACAGTCCGGATCTCGTAGCGCATGGAAGGCGAGATCACTTTTCGCGCCACAGCCGCCAGGTTCTCTTTCATGTCTGCTTCGACATCCTTTGATGTTGTCAACGGGGCTGATCGGAAAACAAAAGAGCGGTGCGATAAAGCCGGCATAACCAATTGATTTATAAAGCCTCAACTTTGGATGCGGCCTTCATGTTCAGTAACCATTTAAGATGCAGGAATGCTGCTTGGCAAGCGGCATCTTGACAGCATTGCAGCGTCATTAATGGCGTCAAATTTCCCGTTACCTGGCGGCTTCCACAACGGCTTTCGCTATATATAACGCAGTGCCACGTTCACACGTTGCGCTACCCCACTACCACAGCGCGCTCTTGCAACTGCGGCCTGATGGTCTCTTTCAACGAAGGAGCCCCAACATGGCCAACCTGACTGACGCTGTGCCGCATGCAGAGCTGATCTCTGCGCAACTGCCCCTCTGGGCCCGCCACATCACACCCCAACATTGGCAAGCCATGCGCCGCAGCCAGCGCTTCGAGGCCTTTGACCAAGACTGGTACAACAATGCCGCGCCTGATCTGCGTGAAGCCGTAACGGCCAGCCATGCTCGCCTGCAGCGCGCCCAGGCAGCGCTGGCCCGTTCGCTGAAAGGCCTGAAGCAAATCAGCGAATTTGCCGAACCGTTGCTACAGACGCGCCTGGCCGAAGCCGGCTTCACGGCATCGCTGCACGGCAGCGAATTGCTGCGCGTCGAACGCACGTGGACCTGGAGCGTGTCGGGCTATCTGTACAGTCATCGCCGTGACCCTTTGCTGCAGGCTGCCTTGCAGAACTTCGCCGATGACGAAACGTTCACCCGGGAAAGTGCCATTGCCTTGAGCGACAAGATCCATGTGACGCCCATCAAGGTGCATGGCAGAGCGCCAACCGGCCCGCAGACGCCACCCGCGCATTTTCTGCTGGCATCCGAGCGCTATGAAGTCGAGCGACTGGCGCTCACCCCGGAGGCGTTTGCCCAACTGTGCCGCGAACTCGACCTAGGGGGTGCCTACCAGGCGCATCTGCAGCAATGCTTCGCCGCACCGCAGGCAAGGGAACAGGCCATCGCGGTCCGACGGGACCGCTTGCGCCTGGCAGCGGACGTTGCCTACCTGCGCCACACGTTGAGCGGTGCTACACGCGACCAAGTGGACAAATTGCTGCAAGGCGGCGACGTGCCCTGTTGGCAACTGGCACTGTTCGGCATCGTCTTGCATGAGGTGATGCTGATCGATGCGGGCAGCTCAGGCTGGCTGCTCTATTTACCCGACGACAGCCCTGCCCTGCACCTTTGTACCGACGTCGACGCCATCAACCAGCTGCTGGTGGATCTGCTGAAGGCGCCAGAGAACCGACAGCGCCTGCATCCGTACCTGAGCCAGGCCGACCAGCCGCGCATGCTCGACCTGCTGCAACAAAATCTTGACGAAACCCGCGCGGCCGACCTGCACCCCACCCTCCAGGCCATCAACGGCAAGCCCTTCGACTTTTATCAGGACCAACACCTGGCCCGCCTGAAAAGCGCTGCCGAACAAATCGCCGTACCGACTGCCGTGGCCGACGCCCAGGCCCGTGCCAAACGCATCGCAGCGTGGGAAAGCCTTGGCCTGGACGTGCTCAACCTGGCCGCTTTCTTCATCCCGTCCGTGGGCACCGTCATGTTGGCTGTGACGGCCTGCCAGTTGCTCGGGGAGGTCTACGAAGGCTATGAAGCGTGGCACGAAGGCGACCGTCACCAGGCCTTGCAGCACCTTGAGGCCGTCGGTCTGAATCTGGCCCTGATCGGAGGCCTGGCAACCGCAGGCCGCGTCGTGCCGAAGCTGTTCAGCAGCCCCTTGCTGGAAAGCCTGCAGGAAGTTCGCTGCAGCGATGGCCGCGACCGGCTCTGGCAGCCAGATCTGCTGCCCTACCGCAGTCCCCAGGTGTTGCCAGAAGGGCTGCCGGCCAATGCGCAAGGCCAATACCTGCAGGGTGACAGGCATTACATCCGCATGGACGGCCAGCTCTATGAACAGCGCTTCGACCCGCACATTCAGCAGTGGCGGATCGTCCACCCCGAGGCACCGGACGCCTACCAGCCGCCACTGGAACATAACGGTCAGGGCGCCTGGCGCGCTGCTCACGAACAGCCGCAGGCATGGCCATTCACTGTATTGGCACGACGGTTGGGCGAGGACTACGCGGCGTTCACACCCGCGCAACTGGAACTGGCCGGCCAGATATGCGGCGTCGACGCAGCGCGCTTGCGCCTGGTACACCTTGAAGGCCGGCCGGCGCCCGCGCTGATGCTCGACACCTTGAGGCGCATGTCCGGCGAGCCGCTCGAGCTCATCCAGAACGAAGCAGAACCGCTTTTGCAGCGACACCGCGAATGGCCACTGGTTCGCGCGCTGGAGGGGCTGCTGGTGCACCAGCAAGGCACCACCGACAGTGAACGGCTGTTGCTGAGCTGCCTCGATGACATGCCGGAATGGCCTGCTGACCTGCGCCTCGAACTGCGCGCAGGCAGCCCGCAAGGCCCGCTGCTCGACAGCAGCGGAAGCAATCTGGCAGGCACGGTCTGCCGAGTGATCAAGTCAGCCAGAGGTTACGAGGCCGATCTGGGCGAACGACCTGCACCGGCGCCCCAGGACCAGGACCTGTGCCGAGCAGTCGAACAAGCACTACCAGGCGCCTGGCGCAAAGCTCTGGGTATTTCGACCACCGATGGCAACACCTTGCGCCAGCGCGTAGTGGCCTGGACCGAACCCCGCCGCACCGAGTTGCTGCAGCGCCTCTGGGGCGCTGGCGCCCGGCGCCAGAGCGCTCGGACAGGCTTGCGAGGCGGCCGTCGCACACTACCCAGCGGTCCCTATCTGCAAGTGCCATTGGCCAGCCGCTACCGCCGTCTGTACCCCGCCTCGACCGATGAGGAGTTCCTGAGCGCAATGGACGACTGGCAACAGCAAGGGCGTTCGCCGGCAGCAGAAATGCGCAACCTCGAGCGACGCCTGGAAGCCCTGCGCCGCGACCTTGGCGAGTGGGCACGCCCCGACCCGCATTACCCCCATCGGCGACAGCAGGCCGTTACCCCGATCATCAATGCCTGGCGACGGATCTCCAGGTTACGGCTGGGCGAGGACGCAATGGTCTACAGCCTGGACCTCGCGCGCCTTGACCTGGAGGACCGCGATCTGGCGAGCCTCGCCCTGCCGGACGATTTCACCCACATCGAGCATGTGTCGCTCCAAGGTAACCGCAACCTGAGCCTGTTGCCCGCCGAGTTCTACGAACGCTTCCCCAGGCTCAAGCGCCTGCTGCTGAGCCATTGCCGCTTCGCCCGCTTGCCGCGCCTGGCCAACCCCCAGGCGCTGGCGTGGCTGGACCTCGACAACAACCGCATCACCTGGGACGACAGCGCCCAACAGATGTTCGACCAGTTCACCAACCTGGGCGTGCTGGACATGGGGGGCAACCCGTTGCTGCGCGCCCCTGACCTGAGCCGCATGCCACGCCTGTTCACGCTGTTCCTCGACAATTGCGCGCTGACCGAGTTGCCCCGAGGGCTGGAGAGCATCACCAGCACGCCGGTGACGCTCGACCTGGCCGGCAACCAGTTGCAGCAGCTACCAGCCAACTTTCGAGTATCGCAGCCGGTCGCCCAGGCAATGCGCCTTGAAAGCCGATGGCTCAGCTCACGCATGCTCGAGGAAGTCGAGGCCTACAACGCCGCGCATCAGGTGGACCTGCTGGTGGATGAAAGTGATTACGATGAGTTCTTCAGAGGCGCGGGTCCCCATGAAGAGGCGCTATGGCAACGCCTGCCGCTGCAGTACCGCCGAGACCTGAGATCACTGCTGGACCTCGAACCCTTCACTTCAAGGCCCAGGCGTGCCCGCACTGAATTCTGGCGCCGCCTGACGGCGATCGATCACAACCCGCAACTGCGCGAGCACGCCTTGGCGCGGCCCGCCCACGAGCTGTTCGATATCGCACTGTAAGTACGCTGTCATCAACGTGGCAAACGCGCCCTGAGCGGATTGTGCGCGATCCACTTCTGCAACTCGGCGGCCGGCATCGGCCGCCCCAGCAGGTAGCCCTGGCCCTGGTCGCACCCGGCATTGCGCAGGAAGTCATACTGCTGCTGGGTCTCGATCCCCTCGGCAGTGATGCGATAGCCCAGCGCATGCCCCAGGTCGATGATCGCCCGGGCAATGGCCACCGCATCATCGTCATCCGGCAAGTCCTTGATGAACGCCCGGTCGATCTTCAGGTGGTCGATGGGTAAGGCGCGCAAGTAGGCCAGCGACGAATAACCGGTACCGAAGTCGTCCACCGCCGTGGCCACGCCCATCGCCTGCAACTGGGCCAGCGCCGCACAGGCCTGTTGCTGGCTTTCCATCAGCAGGCTCTCGGTGATTTCCACTTCCAGCAGGTTAGGTGCCAGCCCATGACGTTCCAGGGCAATGGCCAGGCTTGACACATAGTCGCTGCGCTCGATCTGCAGCGCCGCCACGTTGATCGCGAGCGGGCCCGGCAGGCAATCGGCGGCGCGCCAGGCGGCCATCTGCGCACAGGCAAGATCGAGTACCCGCTCGCCCAAGGGAATGATCAGGCCGGTACGTTCGGCCAGCGGGATGAACTCGCCGGGCGGAACCAGCCCATGGTCCGGATCACGCCAACGCAGCAAGGCTTCGACACCTTCCAGCTGGCCGCTGAACAGGTCGACCTTCGGCTGGTACCACAGTTCGAACTCGTTTTCCTGCAAGGCCCGGCGCAAGTTGCGCTCCAGTTCCAGGCGCTGGTGCAGCCGCGCGGTCATGTCCGGGTGATAGGGGCGCCAGGCGTTGCGCCCACCCTCCTTGGCCGCATACATGGCCGTGTCGGCATGGCGCAGCAGGCTGCCGACGTCCTCGCCATGTTGCGGGCACCAGGCCAGGCCGATGCTGCCGGTCACCAGCGCGGCGTTGCCATTGAGGTCGAACGGCCGCTGCAGGCAGCGCAGCAACTCGCGCAACTGGTGGCTGACCTGTCCCTGGGTGCCCTGCAGCATGAACACGAATTCGTCACCGCCCAGCCGGCATACCCGGTCGCTGCTGTCGAGTTCCTGCAAGAAGCGCGCAGTCGCCTGCTGCAGCAGCAGGTCTCCCATGGCGTGGCCCAGGCTGTCGTTGACCTGCTTGAACCCGTCGATATCCAGTAGCAGCACGGCCAGCCCATGGCCTTGGGCAGTGGCCTCGGCGAGCTGTTGCTGGAACAGCACCCGGTTGGGCAAACCGGTGATGGTGTCGTAATGCGCCAGGCGCTCCAACTGCGCCTGGGAGCGCTGTAGCTCGCGGTTACGCTGTCGCAACTGGCGCTGCTTGCGGTTGATCTGCGCGATGAACAGGCTGAGCAGGCCGCTGCAGGTCAAGGCGAACCAGAACAACGGCGAGGAGAACAGGCTTGCGACCTGGTGGTTTTGCTGGCGCTGGATATCCACGTGCCCAAGGGCCATGGACACGCCGATACCGGCCAGGGAAACGCCCACCGGCAACAAGCGGCAGAGGGCCCGTCGCAGCGTGCCGGTGGTCGGTTTCTGTTCGTAGGTCATCGGGGAATTGGACAGGGTCATAAGCCTGCAGGCGTGAGCGATTGCCCCTGTATCGGCGCGGTGCCGGCGAAATTGAGCCAGACTGGTGTTTTTCTTGCCCAGGGTGCATGCTCGAAGCTGAAGCGTTTCACCCGTCCAGACACGTGAGGTGCAGTACCCATGGAACATCTGCTCGATTCGCTGTTTCCGACCGCCGAAGACATTCCTGAAAACTGGCGCCTGGAAGCACCACTGGAACAACGCGACTATCTGGTGAACGGTGAACTCCGGCGCTGGGACGGGCCACTGGCCACGGTCCGCAGCCCGGTCTGGCTGAAGGAAGCGGATGGCGAGCGCCAGGTCGTGCTCGGCAGCGCGCCCTTGCTGGATGCCGACACCGCCCTCACCGCCCTGGACGCGGCAGTGAACGCCTACGACAAAGGCCGTGGCGCCTGGCCGAACATGCGCGTGGCCGAACGTATCCAGCACGTGGAAACCTTCCTCGCGCGCATGCGTGAGCAGCGCACCGCCGTGGTCAAGCTGCTGATGTGGGAAATCGGCAAGAACCTCAAGGACTCGGAAAAGGAATTCGACCGTACCTGCGACTACATCGTCGACACCATCAACGCCCTCAAGGACCTCGACCGCCGCTCCAGTCGCTTCGAACTGGAACAAGGCACCCTTGGCCAGATCCGCCGTGCACCGTTGGGCGTGGCGCTGTGCATGGGCCCCTACAACTACCCGCTCAATGAAACCTTCACCACGCTGATCCCGGCCCTGATCATGGGCAATACCGTGGTGTTCAAGCCGGCCAAGTTCGGCGTCCTGCTGATTCGCCCGCTGCTCGAAGCGTTCCGCGACAGCTTCCCACCGGGCGTGATCAATGTCATCTATGGCCGTGGCCGCGAAACGGTCAGCGCGCTGATGGCCAGTGGCAAGGTCGATGTATTCGCCTTCATCGGCACCCACAAAGCCGCCAGCGACCTCAAGAAACTGCACCCTCGCCCGCACCGGCTGCGTGCGGCCCTGGGCCTGGATGCGAAGAACCCGGGCATCGTCCTGCCCCAGGTGGACCTGGACAATGCCGTGGAAGAAGCCGTGACCGGCGCCCTGTCGTTCAATGGCCAACGCTGCACGGCGCTGAAGATCCTGTTCGTGCACGAGGATGTGGTCGAACCCTTCCTCGACAAGTTCCAGCGCAAGCTCGCCGCGCTCAAACCCGGCATGCCCTGGGAGCCGGGCGTCGCGCTGACGCCACTGCCGGAGCCGGGCAAGGTCGACTACCTCGACCAGTTGGTAGCCGACGCCAAAGCCAAGGGTGCGCAAGTTCTCAACGACGGTGGCGGGCAGAGCCGCGGCTCGTTCTTCTACCCCGCCCTGCTCTACCCGGTTAACCGCGACATGCGCGTCTACCACGAGGAGCAGTTCGGCCCGCTGGTACCGGTGGTGCCTTATCGCGACCTGCAGACCGTGATCGACTACGTGCTCGACTCCGACTACGGCCAGCAGCTGAGCCTGTTCGGCAACGACCCGGCCACTGTCGGCCACCTGGTCGACATCTTCGCCAACCAGGTCGGCCGCATCAACCTCAACGCCCAGTGCCAGCGCGGCCCGGACACCTACCCGTTCAACGGCCGCAAGAACAGCGCCGAAGGTACCCTGTCGGTGCACGATGCCTTGCGCGTGTTCTCCATTCGCACCCTGGTCGCGACCCGCTTCCAGGAAGCCAACAAGGCGCTGATCAGCGAGATCATCCGTAACCGCCAGTCGAGCTTCCTGACCACCGACTACATCTTCTGACCGCCGCGCTTATAGAAAATCGATCTAGCCGGGTTGTCGATTTTCCCCGTGCGCAGACGACCCTATTGCATCAGGGCGCCCATCGGCGCCCCTTGCAAAGGAGCGTCGCACATGGCAGCCAAACCGATCCCCGAAGGCCAGCACAGCATCACCCCGTACCTGGCCATCAACAACGCCGCCAAGGCCATCGAGTTCTACAAACTGGCCTTTGGCGCCACCGAAATGTTCCGCCTGGAAGGCCCGGGCGGCACCGTCGGCCATGCCGAACTGCGCATCGGTGACTCCTCGCTGATGCTCGGCGACCCTTGCGACCGCGAGGGCGGCCTGACCGCCAGCCAGAAACTCACCGGTGCCGGCGTCGGCCTGCACCTGTACGTCGAGGACTGCGACAAGGTTTATGCCCATGCCCTGGCGGCCGGCGGCACCTCGTTGCACCCGGTGACGGACCAGTTCTACGGCGACCGCAGCGGCACCCTGAAAGACCCGTTCGGCAACATCTGGTTCGTCTCCACCCACAAGGAAGACCTGACCCCCGACGAAATCCGCGCCCGCGCCGCCAAGATATTCAGCGGCAGCTGAGCGACGAGTTGAAAGCGCGGCGCATTTGCCTGAAGCTTGTGGCTCGTAGCTTGGAGCTGCTTCATGCGAATCATCGACAAAACCGCCGCGCAGGTGCGCAGCCTGATCCCGGCCGAAGAAGAACTGCTGGTCGGTTTCGTCACCGGCAACCTCGCCGGGCCACGCCTGCTGCAGGCCAACCAGCTGCTGATGAAGGTGCGCAGCGCCAACCAGTGGCTGGCCTGCGATTGCCGCAAGGACGCCTTGCCGGTGCTCAATGTCACCCTCAATGGCAGCACCGGCACGCTGTTTCTGAAAAACAACCCGGGCACTGCCGAGCATGCGCCCGGCTGCCCGTTCACCAAGGACGAGCGCGAAGCCAGCGAGCGTGAAGACCAGCCAGCGGTGCCTGCCGCCTGGCTGGCCCCTGACACCCCGCTGCGCCTGATCGGTGATTACCGTAAAGCCAGCGACACCGATACTGGCGCGGTTGACGGCAACGAGCGCCGCGAACAGCAGCGCCTGTTGTCGCTGCTGCTGACCTGGATCGAGACCAGCGGCCTCAACCTCTACGCCACCCACCTGAAGAAGGACCTCACCGGCCAGTTCGCCGAGCTTCGCAGTGTCGCCAGCCGCTACCCGCTGCTCGAACGGGTCCCGGCCAGCAACTACCTGGAAACCCGCCTGGACATGAAGCACATGATGATGCTCAAGTCCCGCCTGCGCGAAGCCACAGTGTTCGGCAATCATCGGCGCCATGGCCTGCTGCTGGACTGCGTCGACCAGATCAAAGGGCGCAAGTTGTTCAACAACCGCAGTGAGGACGGTTTCGACTTCCAGGGCCACCATTTGTATTGGGCTGGCAACCGCGCGTCTGGCCCGTTGCTGGCCCTGGCCCTGTACTCACCGACCACGGCAGGCAGTCACTTCTATGAACTGATCCATGTGGCCAGTGTGCCGGTGCTGTCGCGCGCGCACCTGTTCCCGGTGTACCGCGACGAAGAGCGCGAGCCGCTCAAGGCGCTGGTGTCGCTGATCGACTGGATGGCCAGCAAAGGGGTGAAGGTGCAGATGCGCCGGCCGGTGATCGGCGGGCAGGTGATGGATGAGCTGGTGCTGACCTCGGATCAGGACCGGGTGCTGTCGGTATCGTTGCTGGAGCAGCCGATCGGGCCGGAGCCCGATGCCGAGAACTTCAAGCGCTATGCCGACTTCAAGAGCCTGGAGACCTTCCGCAAGTATGTGGCCGGGTTCTTCATGCGCGAGCGCTGAGCACCGCATCGCCTGCTTCGCGGCTAAAGCCGCTCCCACAGGGACCGCGCCGAATCTGAAACTGGCGCATTCCCTGTGGGAGCAACGGTCTTGCTCAATTGCTTAAAGCTGGTGCGATCCCAGTGGGAGCGGCTTTAGCCGCGAAGAGGCCGGTGCAGCCATACATCCTCGACTATCAGAATGCCGCCCGGAAAATCCCCTCGATCTCATCCTGGCTGGCCGACCGCGGGTTGGTCAGGCCACAGGCATCCTTCAAGGCGTTCTGCGCCAGAATGCCGATATCTTCAAGCTTGGCCCCCAGCTCCGCCAGCCCCGCCGGAATGCCCACAGCCGCCGCCAGGTGCTCGATGGCGGAAATCGCCGCCCCCGCGCCCTGCTCCGCATCCAGCCCACACACCTTGATGCCCATGGCCTTGGCCACATCACGCAGGCGCGCAGCACTGACCTTGGCATTGAAACGCTGCACATGCGGCAACAGCACGGCATTGCACACACCGTGGGGCAAGTCGTAGTAACCGCCCAGCTGGTGCGCCATGGCATGCACATAGCCCAGCGAGGCATTATTGAACGCCATGCCGGCGAGGAACTGCGCATAAGCCATGTTCTCCCGCGCCTGCAGGTCGTTGCCATCGTTGACCGCCTGGCGCAGGTTCTCGCTGATCAGGCTGATGGCCTTGAGTGCACAGGCGTCGGTGATCGGCGTAGCCGCCGTCGACACATAGGCCTCGATCGCATGGGTCAACGCATCCATGCCGGTGGCCGCGGTCAGCCCCTTGGGCATGGCAACCATCAACGCCGGGTCGTTGACCGACAGGATCGGCGTGACGTTACGGTCGACGATGGCCATTTTCACGTGGCGGCGCTCGTCGGTGATGATGCAGAAACGGGTCATCTCACTGGCCGTGCCGGCCGTGGTGTTGATGGCGATCAGCGGCAGCTGCGGCTTGCGTGAGCGGTCGACGCCCTCGTAGTCGCTGATATGCCCGCCGTTGGTGGCGCACAGGGCTATGCCCTTGGCGCAGTCATGGGGCGAGCCACCCCCCAGCGACACCACGCAGTCGCAGCGTTCACGCTGCAACACGGCAAGGCCCGCCTCGACGTTGGCGATGCTGGGGTTGGGCTTGGCGCCGTCGAACACCACCGAGTCGATATCCCGCAAGGCCAGCAGGCGCCCTATTCTTGCAGCGACGCCGGCCTTGGCCAGGCCCTGGTCGGTAACGATCAGCGCCTTGCGCAAGCCATAACCGGCAATCGCGGCCATGGCCTCGTCGAGGCAGTCGATGCCCATGATGTTGACGGGCGGGATGAAAAAGGTGCTGCTCATGACCGGATCCTCCTGGTGGGTCTGTCTACCCGTGAGAATCCGCCGGTTCAATGCAGCGGATATTGATCCAGCGCAACATTAGCCAAGGAACAACTGGTACGCCGGATTAGCGGTTTCGTCCCAGTAGCGGTAGCCCATCTCGTCCAGTGCCTGAGGCATGCCGGGTTGCTCATCGACCGGCACTTCCAGCGCGGCGAACACCCGCGCTTCGGCCGCGCCGTGGTTGCGGTAGTGGAACAGGCTGATGTTCCAGCGCTTGCCCAGCCGTTCCAGGAAACCCAGCAACGCGCCTGGCCGCTCGGGGAATTCGAAGCGCAGCACCCGCTCATCCGCCCCCGGCGCAGCATGCCCACCCACGGTGTGACGCACGTGCAGCTTGGCCAGCTCGTTGTCGGTCAGGTCGAGCACGCTGTAGCCCTGCCCGCGCAAGCTGGCCAGCAGCTGCTCGCGCGGGTCGTGCACGGGGTGGGTCTGCACGCCGACGAACAACCGTGCCTCCTTGCCGGGGTAGTAGCGGTAGTTGAACTCGGTGATCTGCCGCTTGCCCAGGGCCTGGCAGAACGCCCGGAAGCTGCCCGGCTGCTCAGGGATGGTCACGGCAATGATGGCCTCACGCTGCTCGCCCAACTCGGCCCGCTCGGCCACGTGGCGCAGGCGGTCGAAGTTGACATTGGCGCCGGAGTCGATGGCCACCAGGGTCTGACCCTGCACGCCCTCGCGGGCCACGTACTTCTTGATCCCGGCCACGGCCAGGGCACCCGAGGGCTCGGTGATCGAGCGGGTATCGTCGTAGATGTCCTTGATCGCGGCGCACAGCTCATCGCTGCTGACGGTCACCACGTCGTCGACAAAATGCCGGCACAGCTCGAAGCAATGGGCGCCGATCTGCGCCACCGCCACGCCATCGGCGAAGGTGCCGACCTGCGGCAGGATCACCCGCTCGCCTGCCGCCATGGCAGCTTGCAGGCAGTTGGAGTCTTCCGGTTCGACACCGATCACCTTGACCTCGGGGCGCAGGTACTTGACGTAGGCAGCAATGCCCGCGATCAGCCCGCCGCCGCCAACCGGCACGAAGATCGCGTCCAGCGCACCCGGCTGCTGGCGCAGGATCTCCATGCCCACGGTGCCTTGGCCGGCGATCACGTCCGGGTCGTCGAACGGCGGCACGAAGGTCGCCCCGTCGCTGTCGGCCAGTTTCAGCGCGTGGGCCAGGGCATGGGGGAAGCTCTCGCCGTGCAGCACCACATGGCCACCCCGCGAGCGCACCCCTTCGACCTTGAGCGATGGCGTGGTGGTGGGCATGACGATGGTCGCCTTCATGCCCAGGTGCGCCGCCGCCAGGGCCACACCTTGGGCATGATTGCCTGCCGAGGCGGTGATCACGCCACGTTCGCGCTGGGCCGTGGTCAGGCGCGACAGCCGGGTATAGGCACCGCGGATCTTGAACGAGAAGGTCGGCTGCAAGTCCTCACGCTTGAGCAACACCTGGTTGCCGAGGCTGGCAGACAGCGCGGGGGCGGCCTGCAAGGGCGTCTCGATGGCCAGGTCATACACCGGCGCGGACAGAATGCGGCGCACCTGTTCCGACAGCAGTTGCTGCGGGGTGGACGGGGTACGAGGGCTGACATTGAGGCTGGTCATCGATTGCAACTCCTTGGCTTTTTTCACGTTGCCCAGGAGTCAGAGAGAAGAAACCCGCCTCCAGGGCGGGTTCGGTGCACGTACGCGCTAGCCCGCCAAGCTGATAATGGCGGTAATAATAATGGCGTTCACGTGCGGGAAGGTTTTCATGGGGTAGGACGTTATCCCGCCCGCCCTGGCCAAGTCAACACTTTGCTGGCTGTGCCGAAAGCGGCACGTCGAACACCTTGTCGAAGCTCCACTGGAACACGAAGGCATAGACGAAGAAGAACACGAACAGGGCCAGGTTGGTGAGGAACGCCGCCCACAGGCTGACATCCAGCCAGTACGCCACCAGTGGCAGCAGGATCAGCACCAGCCCGCCCTCGAAGCCCAGCGCGTGCAGCCCCCGGCGCAGCAGCGTGCGCTCGCGCTTGCGCTGGCGTGCCTCCCAGCGCTCGAAGGCCCAGTTGTAGGCCATGTTCCAGCTCATGGCGATACCCGACATCAGTACCGAGAGCACCGTCGACTGCGCCATGCCGGCGCCGAACGCCAGCTCCAGCGCCGGCGCTACGCACGCCACGGCAATGGCTTCGTAGAGAATGGCCTGGACGATCTTGCGTGCCTTGCCTTGCATGTTCAGCGCCCTGAAGAAACGACCTACAAAATTACAAGATCAAGCCAGCAAGAAAAAGCCTGAAATACTTTATTGACTGACCGTTCAATCAAGAATTATTAAGCTTTATCGTTTCCGCAAACCCCTTCCCCTGGCGTCCGGCCTCTCCTTGCTCGACACGGCTTCCCCCGATTACGCATTGGACAACCCTGCATGCGACTGCTTGTATCTATCACTGGCAAGCGGCGACATGTCCCACCCCTTCGTCCAGGGAAATGAACGAGGAACAAGACGATGGCGTATAGCGTCATGATGGTATTCGGCACCCGCCCCGAAGCGATCAAGATGGCACCGCTGGCCCGGGTGCTGCGCACCTGGCCCGAGGTCAACCTGCATATCTGCTCCACCGGCCAGCACCGCGAGATGCTCGAGCAGGTGCTCACCGCCTTTGGCCTGAGCGTCGATCAGGACCTCAAGGTGATGACCCAGAACCAGACGCTCAATGGCCTGTCTCGCGACCTGCTGAACAAGCTCGACCAGGCCTATGACCAGGTCAGGCCAGACATCGTGCTGGTCCACGGCGACACCACCACCAGCTTCATCGCCAGCCTCGCGGCCTTCCAGCGGCACATTCCCATCGGCCATGTCGAAGCCGGCCTGCGCACCGGCAACTTGCAACAGCCCTGGCCCGAGGAAGCCAACCGGCGCCTGACCGGGGTACTCGCTGACCTGCACTTCACCCCGACCCGCGACTCGGACGCCAACCTGATCCGCGAAGGCGTGCCGCCAGAGCACATCGAAGTCACCGGCAACACCGTCATCGACGCCCTGTTGTGGATGCGCGACCACCTCGCCGAACGGCAATGGCAGCCGGCCGCCGAATCGCCGCTGAGCGTGCTGCGCCCCGAGCAGCGCATGGTGCTGATCACCGGCCACCGCCGAGAGAACTTCGGCCCCGGCTTCGAGCGTATCTGCCTGGCCCTGGCACAGTTGGCCGAACGTTACCCCGACGTGCAGTTCGTCTACCCCGTGCACCTCAACCCACAAGTGCAGAAGGCCGTGTATGGCGTGCTGTCGAATCGCAGCAACATCCACCTGATCGCCCCGCAGGACTACCCGCACTTCGTCTGGCTGATGAACCGCGCCCAGATCATCCTCACCGACTCTGGTGGCGTTCAGGAAGAGGCCCCGGCACTCGGCAAGCCGGTGCTGGTGTTGCGCAAGGTCACCGAGCGCCCCGCCGTGCTCAAGGGTGGCACGGTCAAGCTGGTCGGCACCCTGACCGAACGCATCGTCGAAGAAACCCGCCAGCTGCTCGACGACCCGGTGGCCTACGCACGCATGGCGCGGGTCTATACCCCGTTCGGTGACGGCCACGCCAGCGAGCGCATTGCCGAGCGCCTGACGCGCTGGTTTGCAGAAACGGCCAACCCGCGAGATGACGCATGAGCCTGGCCTTCATCGACTTCCTCACCTATGTGCTGTTCGGCCTTAAAATCCTGGCGATCATCCTCGCCTCGCTGATGTTCCTGCTCGGCCTCGACGACCTGTTCATTGACCTTTGCTACTGGGGCCGCAAGCTGATCCGCCGTTTCCGCATCTACGACAAGTACGAAAAGGCCGACGAGAAACGCCTGTTCGAAGTAGCGGAAAAACCCCTGGCGATCATGGTCCCGGCCTGGAACGAAGTGGGCGTGGTCGGCGAAATGGCGCGCCTGGCGGCCTCGACCATCGACTACGAGAACTACCAAATCTTCGTCGGCACCTACCCCAACGACCCGCAGACCCAGGCCGACGTCGACGCCGTGTGCCTGCACTACCCGAACGTGCACAAGGTGGTCTGCGCCCGCCCCGGCCCCACCAGCAAGGCCGACTGCCTGAACAACATCATCGACGCCATCCTGCGTTTCCAGGACGATGCCCGCATTGAGTTCGCCGGCTTCATCCTGCATGACGCCGAAGACGTGATCTCGCCCATGGAACTGCGCCTGTTCAACTACCTGTTGCCGAACAAGGACATGATCCAGATTCCGGTGTACCCCTACGCGCCGGAATGGAAGGGCTTCACCGCCGGGCACTACGTCGACGAGTTTGCCGAGAACCACGGCAAGGACGTGATCGTGCGCGAAGCACTGACCGGCCAGGTACCCAGCGCCGGCGTCGGTACCTGCTTCAGCCGCCGTGCCATCAGCGCCCTGCTCGAAGACGGCGATGGCATCGCCTTCGACGTGCAGAGCCTGACCGAAGACTACGACATCGGCTTTCGCCTGAAGCAGAAAGGCATGAAGTGCATCTTCGCCCGCTATTCCATCACCGACCCGGCGCTGGCCCTCAAGCACGAGTGGCGGCCGGGCATGAGCCGCGAATTTTCCCAGGTGATCTGTGTGCGCGAGCACTTCCCGCGCGACTGGCAGCATGCCATCCGGCAGAAGTCGCGGTGGATCGTCGGCATCGTCTTCCAGGGCACCAGCAACCTCGGCTGGAGCCGCACCGGCGCGCTCAACTACTTCCTCTGGCGCGACCGCCGCGGCCTGTTCGCCTACCTGCTGAGCTTCCTGGTCAACCTGTTGCTGCTGGTGCTGCTGGCCATGTGGCTGGTAACCGTGATCGCCCCCGATTCCTGGCGCTTCATGTCGATCCTCAGCGACAGCCAGTTGCTTACCACCCTGCTCTGGCTCAATGGTCTGATGCTGATCAACCGCCTGTTCCAGCGCGGCTGGTTCGTCACCCGCTATTACGGCATCTTCGAAGGCCTGCTGTCGGCGCCACGGATGATGTGGAGCAACTTCGTCAATTTCTTCGCGAACCTGCGCGCCCTGCGCCAAGTCATGGAGATGGGCGATTCGCGGCGGGTGGCGTGGGACAAGACCACCCACGAGTTCCCTGCCCTTGCCTCGCCGGCGCGCACGCCACTGGGCCATCGCCTGGTAGAAAAGGGCTATATCACCGAAGAACAGCTGGAGCAGGCCATCACCAGCCCGGTGCGCCGGCGCCTGGGTCGTGAACTGCTGCTGCGGGGCTGGCTGACCAGCGAGCAGCTGGTACAGACGCTAGCCGAACAGCTCGACCTGCCCTGGGCACCGCTCAACCCGTTCAAGCTCGCCCCACAACTGATCGCCCAACTGCCGCGGCGGCTGGCCACGCACTACGGCGTGCTGCCGGTCGCCGAAGACGGCAATACTCTGGTGCTGGCCAGCGAAAGCCCGGTCAGCCAGGTGTCGCTGGGGGTCATCAGTCGCCAGCTCAAGCGCCCGGTCAGTTGCCGCCTGGCGCCTCAGGGCCGAGTCACCCTGGGCCTGCGCTATCACTACCCAAGCCCCTGGCAAATGCCTGAAACCCAGCAGATGCTCAGCGTGCTGGAGCGGCACCAGGATGACGCCGACCTGATCGAGCAGGTCAGCCATCACCAGGTGATGCTTGGCGCCCTCCTGCAGGTACGCGGCATGGTCCCGGTCACCCTGTTCAACCAGGCACTGATCGATTTCAACCCCGAGCAGCAAAGCCTCGGCGAACACCTGATCGCCCGCGGCATCATCACCGAAGAGGTGCTGCAACAGGCCCTCGCCGAACAAGCCAGCGAACAGCAGGCTGCCTTTGACCTGACCCGGGAGGTGGCATGAAGCCGCGCCTTTCCCTCACCCTGTCCGGGCTGTTGCTGTGTTCCACTGCGCTGGCGAGCCAGGCAGCCCCCATGAGCGAATTCCAACGCTTCACCAGTTACCCCTTCATGGAACGCAGCTACCGCGAGGCGAAGAAGGACAACTGGGCCGAAGTCGAACGCCTGACCCGCCATGTACTGAGCCGCGTGCCGAACAACGACGAAGCCCGTACGCTGCTGGTCGAAGCCCTGGCACACCAGCGCCGCTACAAGGAAGCCGAAGCCATGGCCGAGCAGGTCGGCGATGGCCCCGAATACGCCAACGCCCTGCTCGAGCTGCGCCTGACCTGGATCGAGCAGGACCCGCCTGCGGCCAGCCAAGTGGAAGGCTGGCTGGCCAACGCCGATGGCACCCAGCGGGTACGCCTGTGGCAGGCCTACAGCCTGAGCCTGGCCAAGTTCGGCGGTGCCGGCAAAGCCCTGGAGTGGCTCAACCAGCTGCCGCCACGCGACGATGGCCAGGTGCTGCGCCTGGCCCGGGCCAACTTCGCCGAACAGTTGCGTAACTGGAAGGAAACCATCGAGCAACTGCAGCCTCTGGCCGACAAGGGCCAATTGCCGCCCGAAGACTGGCAGCGCCTGGCCAACGCCTATGTCCAGCAGGTCGATGAAAAGGGCCTGGAAAAGCTGCTGCAAAGCGCCCCCTCCCCCGAAATCGCCAACCAGACGCGCCTGGCCATGGCCAATCGGGCCATCGCCGTCGGCCACAACCAATTGGCGCAGCGCTGGTTGGAAAAATTACCCACCGAGCAGTTGCAGCAACCTGAGCAACGCCAGCAGTTGTGGGAGCTGGCCCGTGAAGGGGATGACGCGCCACTGGTACGGCAGCTGAGCAACGAGCTGCAGCGCCCTTGCCTAGAAACCGTCGACTGGTTGTCACGCCGTGACCCGGACGTTGCCCGCGAACAGTTCAAGGACTGCCCGGCCAGCGCAGACCCGCGCGCTTATGCAGTGCTCAAGCAGCGCCTGTATGGCGACCCGGTGCAGCCGCCGCAACCCCGCACAGCCACCGAGTGGGAAAAACGCTACCGTCAGAACGGTGACCTGGCCGCGCTTGAGCAAGCAACCTACCTGTTGCTGCATCAAGGCCAGAGCGAGCGCGCCCGCAACCTGCTGGAGCAGGCTTATGACCGTCGCCAGGGGCGCCTGACACCTTCCCTGCTGCAGCGCCTGGGCAATATCTATGCGCGCAACGATGGCCCACTGAACAGCCAGCGCATGCTCGGGCTGATCCCCAGGGTCGACGCCGATACCCGCGCCCAGCTGCTCGGCCGCCTGGCTGAAAACGGCCAATGCGCCGCCGTGCGCCGGGCCATCCCGGCGAACCCGAGCGAAGCCGGCCAGTACCGGGCCCTGGGCCGCTGCGCCATGCCCGATCAACCCGGTGAGGCGGTGGTCTATTACCAGGCCGCCGAACGTCTGGGCGACAGTGGCAACCGCCTGCCCCTGGCCTACGCCCTGGAAGCGGCCGGCGATTCCGAAGCGGCCATGCCGATCTGGCGCAACCTGCCGGCCAGCGCCTGGAACGACAACGCCCGCCTGACCGCTGCCCGCGGCGCCTTGAATGCGGGCGATGCCGACGCCGCCCGCCGCTACTGGGACGCCGCCGCACACAACAGCGCCGATGACTGGGCACTGGGTGCCGCCATCGCCCAAGCTCAGGGTGACCTGCACGCGGCACTGGGTTTCCAGCGCCAGGCCCTGGCGCACAACCCGCGTGCCGACCACTACTATGCCGCCGCCAGCACGGCGCAACTGGCCGGCGACAGTGCGCAGAGCACCGCGTGGCTGGCCGAAGCCGTGCGCCTTGAGCCCAACCAGCCGCGCTATCGTGCCGACTACGGCATGCGCCTGGCCGGCTCGCAGGACAAGGCCCTGCGACAGCAGTCCATCCCTTATCTGGAACGCGCCACCCACGACTTCCCCGAGGACTATCGCCTGGGCGAGACCCTCGCCCTGCGCTACGACGAAGCCGAGAACAGCGCAGCGGCCCGCCGCGAACTGCGCCGGGTGATCGATGTGGAAGAGAACCTGGTCGATGGCGACGACGAATACGGCAGCCTCGAAGCCCGCAAGTACCGCCAGCGCCGCGCCCACGAAACCCTCTCGCGGCGCGACACCATCACCCTGGCCAGCACCTGGTCGCCGGCAGGCACCTCGACCAACGACAAGTTCCTCGATAACGGCGAGCGCAGCGGCACCTCACGTCGCGCCCAATCACAGAACGTGCAGCTGGCCATGTGGGACCACGCCCTGGGCGAGGAACCCAGCCGCAACGGCAGCACCTTGTCGGTCTATGGCCGGGTGCTGTTCGGCGGCCAGAGCCGCACCGACTATGCGCAAAGCATGGGCACCGGCGTCGGCCTGCGCTACAAGCCGCTCGGCCAGGCCAACCTGAACCTGTATGCCGAGCTCTACCACCAGCGGCAGATCGACGATGACCACTACAGCGGCCTGAGCCTGGGCCAGCTGCTGAACCCCTCCAAGGTGGGCGGCAACTGGGGCGACTTGCGCCAGCACGCCGAATCGAGCAACGACCTGCTGCTGCGCGCCACCGCCTCGTTCCTCGACCAGGGCGACTGGCGCAACGACTGGCGGGTCGACGAAGACGACTGGAACGAGCGCTTCCTCTACCTCGATGCCGCCTGGTGGACCCGCGCCGGCGACCACGCCTGGCTGTCGCGCTACCAGCAGGGCCATGCCTGGAAGCTGCCCGGCAACTCGCCACAAACGCTCATGCCGTACGGCTTCTTCGAGTTTTCCAGCCAGGACCCAAGCAACGACTGGCGCCAGGACACTCGGGCCGGGGTCGGTGTGCGCTGGCAATGGTGGTTCGACGACGACCGCTACAACGCCTACCGCGGCTCGCTGAAGGTGCGCGCCGAGTACCAGCAGTCGCTGGGTGGCAACCTCTACAAAAGCGCCAATGGCGTGCTGGTTGGCGCGGAGATGAGCTTCTGATGCGTACGTTCCTGGCAATCTGCATGCTCGCCCTGTGCCTGCCGGCCGTGGCCGACCAACGCCTGTTCTACCAGCCACTCAACCGCGACGCCGCGGTGACCCAGTCGCAATGGCAGCAACTGTGGCGCGCCACCAAGGCGCAAGGTGGCACGACGCTGATCGTGCAGTGGAGTGCCTACGGCGACAGTGACTTCGGCGGTGCCCAGGGCTGGCTGGCCAACAGCCTGCGCGAGGCCCATGCCCAAGGCCTGGAGCTGGTGCTCGGGCTGTACCTGGACCCGGCCTACTACCAGCGCATCGAGGAACTCGACGGTGACGGCCTGAACACTTACTGGAAGTCGCAACTGGGCCGCTCCATGAGCCAGTACCAACAGGTTCGCCAGCACTGGCAATTGCCCGTTGCCGGCTGGTACCTGCCCATGGAACTGGACGACCTGCACTTTCGCGACAGCAGTCGTCGCGAGGCGTTGTACAGCCAACTGCAAGCCTTCAACCGGCGGCTGGACAAGCCGCTGCACATCAGCGCGTTCAGCGCCGGCAAGCTGGCGCCACGGGTCAATGGCGCCTGGCTGGATCAATTGGCCGGGTTGGGCTTGACTGTGTGGTGGCAGGACGGTGCCGGGACCGGGCGCTTGCCGCCGCTGGTGCGCCAGCGTTACGAACAGGCGCTGCCCTGTCGGGTGGGGGTGGTGCGCGAGGCGTTTCGCCAGGTGAGCGGTCCAGGGCAGCCGTTTCGGGCTGAACCTGCGCAACCGAAGATGAGCGGTGGGTGCCATGCCGAGGCGGTGTTTGCGCTGCGCTACCGGCCTTGGGCCCGGAGTGTTCTGCCACAGAACTGAAGTCTGTCTGTATCGGCCTCTTCGCGGGTGAACCCGCTTCACAGGATCTCCACTGTCGTTCGGATCTGTGCAATCCCTGTGGGAGCGGGTTCACCCGCGAAGAGGCCAGTACGGGCGATGCAGTACTCCCAGGAGCCCCTGATGTTCAAGACCATCGAAGAGCACGTGCGCAAGCAGGTCGCCCCCGCCGCCCTGCGCGCCGAATTCCGCCAGCACGAATTCGAATCGATGCGCCCGTTCTGCATGCTGATATTCTGCGTCAGCATCGCCATCTGGCTGGTCTTCGACCTGATTGTCAGCTTCCTTGGCAGCCAGGGCTTCACCTGGCTGTCCTACCTGTTCATGGGCCTGCTCGGCTGCATCACCGTGGTACTGCGCTTTACCCGTCGCAGCCACCATTTCGACGTGCTCAACCTGCTGTTCATCGCCGTCATCACCCTGGGCATGCGCCTGGTGATCGAAGGCATTCCCGAACCCTTGCGCCCGGTGTGGCTGGTGCTCGGCGTGTCGACCGTGCTCTATGCCGTTTCGGTGCTGCCGGTACGGCGCTGGTCGTTCTTCTGCGCCATGGCCATCACCTGGGCCATGCTCAGCCCCTTCTACCACACCCGCATCGATGTCGATCAGCTCGAAGGTGCCATGCTGCTGAGCTACGCGGTGTTCCTCAGCGGGCTGGTGATCTACAGCTACCTGCAGATGCGCCAGGCCAAGCTGCACAATTTCTACCTGTCCAAGGTACTGCTGGAGCAGGCTTACTTCGACGCCCTGACCGAGATCCCCAACCGCCGGGCGTTCATGACCAATGCCGAACGCCAGATCCGCCTGGGCACGCCCGGGCAATACCTGGCGATGATCGACATCGACAATTTCAAGCGGGTGAACGACCGCTACGGCCATGACGTGGGCGACGCCGTACTCAAGCGCGTGGCGGTGCATATCAAGGCGGGGGTGCAAGGGCACGAATTCGCCCGGCTGGGTGGCGAGGAGTTCGCCATCTTCTTCGCCGGGCTGAATCAGCAGGCTGCCGAGCGATGCGTGGCGGCCTTGTGCGAGCGGGTGCGCAAGGATCTTGGCGTGCCACCGGTGACCATCAGTATCGGCCTGGCCAGGGTGGACAGCGGGGAGACGCTCAGCATGGCGCTGATACATGCCGACCAGGCGCTGTACGAGGCCAAGCACAGCGGCAAGGACCGCTTCGTGCTATGGACTAGCCAGCTGGCAGCCGAATCCTGAACTGCGCCCCGCCCAGCGCCGACTGCGCCACGGTCAGCGTCCCGCCCTGCCCCTCGATTGCCCGGCGGCTGATCGCCAGGCCCAGGCCAAAGCCACCGGTATTGCGGTCGCGGCTGCGGTCCAGGCGGTAGAACGGCTGGAAGATCCGCTCACGCTCCTCGGCCGGGATGCCGATGCCGTCATCCTCCACGGTCAACAGGCAAGCACCGTCCTCCTCCAGTCGCAGGCGCAGCAACAGGCTTTCATCGCAGTAGCGCATGGCGTTGCGCACCAGGTTCTGCACCGCCCGGGCGGTCAGCCGCGGGTCCAGCACGAAGCGTGGCAGGTTGCCCTCGGCCTGCACTTCCCACTGGATGGCGCGGGTATCGAGTTCTTCGGCAAAGCCGCCGAGCACGCTGTCAACCAGCTCCAGCAACGACACTTCGACCCGCTCACGGGCCTGGTCGGCGTTGTACAGGCGGCTGTACGACAGCAGCTCGAGCACCAGTTCATCCAGCTCGCGCACGTGCCCGACCAGCTCCAGCAGGCGCTTGCGGCTGGCGGCTGGCACCTCGTCGAACAGCAGCACCAGGCCGAAATCCAGCCGGGTCAGTGGCGTGCGCAGCTCGTGGGACACCGCGTTGAGCAGTTCGCGCTGCTGGTTGACGTGGCGTTCGAGGTCACTGGCCATGGTGTCGAACACCCCTGCCAGTTCGCCGATGTTCGAGTGCGGCGAGATGTGCGTGCGCTCGGCCATCTGCCCTTGGCCCAGGCGCCGGGCGGTTTCCTTCAGGCGCTCAAGGTCGCGCCAGTGCGGCCACACCCAGAGCAGCAGGCAGCCGAGCATGGCCGCGCCGATCAGTACCGTCACCCCCCAGGACAACACGTTGATGTCCAGTGGGTCTGGTGGTGAATGCAGGCTGACCAGCCAGTCCTGATCCAACGGTGCCAGTGCCGTTCTGTAATAGCCCCAGTCACCGATGCGCACGGCATACAGGCCGTGCTCCAGACGCGCTTTCTCTTGCGCGCTCAGGCCGGCCTCTTCGCTACGCAGCAGCTTGACCTCCAGTGGCGCAAAGACCTTGGCCAGGTCCTGCTCCACCGCCGGCCATTGCGCCTGCGGCGCCTGCTGGAACTGGCGCACGATGAGCGACTGTACACCCTTGGCCTGGTCCAGGTTGTAGGCCATGAAACGGTCATGGAACAGGCCGACGATGGCGTCCGGGATCAACAGCAATGCCCCGGCGTAAGCGACGATGATGACCAGATACAGGCGCACCAGGATTTTCAGCATGGCGCGTCAGCACTCCCACTCGACACGGCTGAACAGGTAACCCTTGCCCCACACGGTCTTGATCTTGCGGGCCTCGCCGGCATTGTCGTCGAACTTGCGGCGCAGCTTGGAAATGGCCACGTCCACCGAACGGTCGGTACCGTTGAATTCGATGCCGCGCAGTTGCTGGAGAATGCGGTCGCGGCTGAGTACCACACCGGCATTGCGCGCCAGCACCACCAGCAGGTTGTATTCGCCGCTGGACAGCTCCACCTCTTCGCCACGCCAACTGACCTGGCGCTCGGCGAGGTCGATACGCAGGCCACCGATGACGATCTGGTGGTTGTCCAGGCGCGGCTCGTTGACGCTGCTGCGGCGCAGCAAGGTGCGTACACGGGCCAACAGCACCCGGGGCTCACAAGGTTTGGTCACGTAATCGTCGGCCCCCATCTCCAGGCCCAGCACCTGGTCGTGGCTGTCGTCGCGGGCGGTCAGCATCAGGATCGGCAGGCTCTGCGATTCGTGGCGCAGCAGGCGGCACAGTTGCAGGCCGTCGATACCGGGGAGCATCAGGTCGAGAATCACCAGGTCGGGGTGGTCTTGCCGGAACGCGTCCAGCACGTGATCGCCACGGGCTATCACCCGGACATGGAAATCGTTGCGTTGCAGGTAGCTGGCGATCAGCTCGGACAGCGCACTGTCATCTTCGACCAGGAGAATGTTGGGCATATGAGAAGGAAATAAATGTGAGGAAAGCTTCACCGGCCTCTTCGCGGGCAAGCCCGCTCCCACAGGTACATCACAGGATTCAGATCTTGCGCGGCCCCTGTGGGAGCGGGCTTGCCCGCGAAGAGGTCGGCACAGGTTGATGGAGAATATAGAATCCTACAAACCGGTAGGATTGTTCTTAACACTTTTTCACACAGGTCCTACAGGTGTTAACAGCCGTCCGAGGAACGATTGCCTTAGGATATGCGGGGTCATTATCGGAAGATCCGCATGCCTATCACCCTCTCCCCACACCTGCGCCCCCTGGCGCTGGTGGCGCTTCTTGCACTGCCCCTGGCCGGTTGCGATCCTTCGGCCGAGCAGGACCTACAACAACCCACGCCGCAAGTACGGGTAGAAACCCTGCAATTGCAGCCCCTGGCCATCAGCACCGAGCTGAGTGGGCGCATTCTCGCCCCGCGTACTGCCGAAGTACGCGCGCGCGTCGCTGGCGTGGTGCTCAAGCGCGTCTATCGCGAAGGCAGCGACGTCAAACAGGGCGATGTGCTGTTCCTCATCGACCCGGCGCCGTTCAAAGCCGACCACGACAGCGCCCGCGCCATCCTGGCCAAGGCCGAAGCCACCCTGTACCAGGCACGCCTGCAAGAGCAGCGCTACCGCCAGCTGGTCGACGACAAGGCGGTCAGCCGCCAGGAGTACGACAACGCCCGCGCCGCCTTCCTCCAGGCCGACGCTGCCGTTGCCGAAGCCAAGGCTGCGCTGGAGCGCGCCCGCCTGAACCTGGGTTACGCCACGGTCACCGCGCCGATTTCCGGGCGCATCGGCCGCGCCCTGGTCACCGAAGGTGCCCTGGTCGGCCAGAACGAGACCACGCCGCTGGCGACCATCCAGCAGCTCGACCCGATCCATGCCGACGTCACCCAGTCGACCCGCGAACTCAACGCCCTGCGCCGTGCACTGCGCGCCGGGGAGCTGCAACAGGCCGGCGACGGCCAGGCCCGTGCCACGCTGATCCAGGACGATGGCAGTGCCTACCCGCTGCCGGGCAAGCTGCTGTTCTCCGACATCAGTGTCGACCCGAGCACCAACCAGATCACCCTGCGCAGTGAATTCCCCAACCCGGACCTCGACCTGCTGCCGGGCAGCTACGTGCGCGTGCGCCTTGAGCAAGCTGTGCAGCCCAAGGGCCTGAGCGTGCCGCAGCGGGCCATCCTGCGCGACAGTGCCGGGGTACCGAAAGTGCTGGTGGTCGACGCGCAGTCGCGCATCAGCGAACGCCAGGTGGTGCTGGGTACAGCCCAAGGTGATCGCTGGCGGGTCACCGAGGGCCTGGCGCCCGGCGAACGGGTCGTGGTCGAAGGCCTGCAACACGTCAAGGCGGGCGACCAGGTCCAGGTCGACGCCGAGGCTCAGTCCATCGTCCAGCACAACGGCCAGTGAGGACCTGATCCATGCCGCAGTTCTTCATCGACCGCCCGATCTTCGCCTGGGTGATCGCGCTGTTCATCCTGCTTGCCGGCGCCCTGGCCATTCCCCGGCTGCCGGTGGCGCAGTACCCCAACGTGGCGCCGCCGCAGGTGGAAATCTACGCCGTGTACCCAGGCGCCTCGGCGGCGACCCTGGACGAAAGCGTGGTCAGCCTGATCGAGCAGGAGCTCAACGGCGCCGACAACCTGTTGTACTTCTCGTCACAAAGCAGCCTGGGCAGCGCCACCATCACCGCTACCTTCGAGCCGGGCACCCACCCCGACCTGGCCCAGGTCGATGTGCAAAACCGCCTCAAAGTGGTCGAGTCGCGCCTGCCGCGCCAGGTCACCCAGCAAGGCCTGCAGGTGGAGAAGGTGTCCACCGGTTTCCTGCTGCTCGGCACCCTCACCTCCGAGGACGGCAGCCTCGATGAAACCGCACTGTCGGACATCCTTGCACGCAACGTGATGAACGAAATCCGCCGCCTCAAGGGCGTCGGCAAGGCGCAGCTGTATGGCTCCGAGCGCGCCATGCGCATCTGGATCGACCCGCGCAGGCTGATCGGTTTCAACCTCACCCCCAACGATGTGGCCGAGGCCATTGCCGCGCAGAACGCCCAGGTCGCCCCCGGCAGCATCGGCGACCTGCCCGCCCGCGGCACCCAGGAAATCACCGCCAACGTGGTGGTCCGCGGCCAGCTGAGCACGCCGGAGGAATTCGCCGCCATTGTCCTGCGCGCCAACCCGGATGGCTCCAGTGTCACCGTCGGCGATGTCGCCCGGGTCGAAATCGGCGCCCAGGAGTACCAGTACGGCACCCGCCTGAACGGCAAGCCGGCCACCGCTTTCAGCGTGCAACTGGCACCGGGCGCCAACGCCATGGAAACCGCCACCCTGGTGCGGGCGAAGATGAAAGAGCTGTCGCGCTACTTCCCCGAAGGCGTCAAGTACGACATCCCCTACGACACCTCGCCGTTCGTCAAGGTGTCAATCCAGCAGGTCATCAACACCCTGTTCGAAGCCATGCTGCTGGTGTTTGCGGTGATGTTCCTGTTCCTGCAGAACCTGCGCTACACGCTGATCCCGACCCTGGTAGTACCCGTGGCGCTGATGGGCACGTTCGCCGTGATGCTGGCCATGGGTTTCTCGGTCAACGTACTGACCCTGTTTGGCATGGTGCTGGCCATCGGTATCCTGGTCGACGATGCCATCGTGGTGGTGGAGAACGTCGAGCGGATCATGGCCGAGGAAGGCCTGCCGCCTCGCGAGGCCACACGCAAGGCCATGGGCCAGATCAGCGGCGCCATCGTCGGCATTACCCTGGTGCTGGTGGCAGTATTCCTGCCGATGGCCTTCATGAAGGGTTCGGTAGGTGTGATCTACCAGCAGTTCTCGCTGTCAATGGCCGTGTCGATCCTGTTCTCGGCGTTCCTCGCCCTGAGCCTGACCCCGGCCCTGTGCGCCACCCTGCTCAAACCGCTGGCCAAGGGCGAGCATCAGCAACGCCAAGGCTTCTTCGGTTGGTTCAACCGCCGCTTCGAAAGCCTGAGCAACGGTTACCAGCGCTGGGTGCTGCAAGCGCTGAAGCGCAGTGGCCGCTACCTGTTGCTGTATGGCGTGCTGCTGGCCGTGCTGGGATATGGCTTCAGCCAGTTGCCTACGGCGTTCCTGCCCACCGAAGACCAGGGTTACACCATCACCGACATCCAGCTGCCACCCGGTGCCAGCCGCATGCGCACCGAGCAGGTCGCCGCCCAGATCGAGGCGCACAACGCCGAGGAGCCGGGCGTCGGCAACACCACGCTGATCCTCGGTTTCAGCTTCTCGGGCAGCGGCCAGAACGCCGCGCTGGCCTTCACCACGCTCAAGGACTGGTCCGAGCGCGGTGGCGACGACAGCGCGCAGTCGATCGCCGACCGGGCCACCCTGGCCTTCACCCAGCTGAAGGACGCCGTGGCCTATTCCGTGCTGCCACCACCGATCGACGGCCTGGGTGAGTCGACCGGCTTTGAACTGCGCCTGCAGGACCGCGGCGGCATGGGTCATGAGGCGCTGATGGCCGCCCGTGACGAACTGCTGGCCGGCGCGCACAAGAGCAAGCTGCTGGCCAACGTGCGCGAGTCCTCGCTGGCCGAAAGCCCGCAGGTGCAGCTGGAAATCGACCGCCGCCAGGCCAACGCCCTGGGCGTTTCATTCGCCGCCATCGGCTCGGTGCTGGACGTTGCTGTGGGCTCCAGCTACGTCAACGACTTCCCCAACCAGGGCCGCATGCAGCGGGTGGTGGTGCAGGCCGAAGGCGACCAGCGCAGCCAGGTGGAAGACTTGCTGAAGATCCACGTGCGCAACAACAGCGGCAAGATGGTGCCCCTGGGCGCGTTCGTCCAGGCCAAGTGGGTCAGCGGCCCGGTGCAACTGACCCGCTACAACGGCTACCCGGCGGTGGCGATTTCCGGAGAGCCAGCAGCGGGCTACAGCTCGGGTGAGGCCATGGCCGAAATCGAGCGCCTGGTCGCCCAGCTGCCGGCCGGCGCCGGCCTGGAGTGGACCGGCCTGTCGCTGCAGGAACGCCTGTCCGGCAGCCAGGCGCCGCTGCTGATGGCGTTGTCGTTGCTGCTGGTGTTCCTGTGCCTGGCGGCGCTGTACGAAAGCTGGTCGATCCCCACTGCAGTGCTGCTGGTGGTACCGCTCGGCGTGCTTGGCGCGGTGCTGGCGGTGACCCTGCGCGGCATGCCCAACGACGTGTTCTTCAAAGTCGGCCTGATCACCCTGATCGGCCTGTCGGCGAAGAACGCCATCCTCATCATCGAGTTCGCCAAAGACCTGGTCGACCAAGGCGTCGAAGCCGCCGACGCTGCCGTGCAGGCCGCCCGCCTGCGCCTGCGGCCGATCGTCATGACCTCGCTGGCGTTCATCCTCGGTGTGGTGCCGTTGGCCATTGCCACCGGCGCCAGCTCGGCGAGCCAGCAGGCAATCGGTACCGGGGTGATCGGCGGGATGCTCAGCGCCACCCTGGCAGTGGTGTTCGTGCCAGTGTTCTTCGTGGTGGTGATGCGCCTGGCTGGACGCGACCGCAACAAGGCCGAACAGACGCAGGCCAGCGAAGCCTGACTGGACAAGCCGGGCGTTGAATGAGAGGGTTCCGGCATTGACTGCCCGGAACCCTTTTTCATGCCTGATACCCTGCCCCCCTGCTCTGTGCTGATTCTCGCCGGTGGCCGCGGCCAACGCATGGGCGGGCGCGACAAGGGCCTGCTGGAATGGCGCGGCGAGCCTTTGGTTGCTCATATCCACCGGACCGTGCGGCCGCTGAGTGATGACTTGGTGATTTCCTGTAACCGCAACCAGCAGGCGTATGCCGCTTATGCCAACCAACTGGTGGGCGATGCCGAAGCGGACTTCCCCGGGCCGCTGGCCGGAGTGATCGCCGGGCTGAAGGCAGCCCGGCATGAGTGGGTGGTGCTGCTGGCGTGTGACGCACCGTTGGTTGACCGGGCATTGATCGCAGCGCTGCTGGAGGCAGCAGTGGCCAGCGACAGCGCCGCGATGGTGCGCCAGGGCGGGTATTGGCAGCCTATGTTCAGTGTCCTGCCACGCCGGGTGCTGCCGGTCCTGGAACAGGCCTGGGCGGCGGGTGAGCGGAGTTTGCAGAAGGCCTTGCTGCGGGAGGCGGTACAAGGGCTGGAGTGTGCCGAGGATGATCGCCGGTTGAGCAATTTCAACAGCCCGGAGTTGCTCCAAGGCTGAGCCTGTCATTGCCTGTGCCGGCCGCTTCGCGGGTGGGCCCGCGAAACGGCTCACACCGATTCAGCGGATGAACACCTGCGGCGTGGTGGTGGACATGTCCCCGCCCGGCAGCTTGATGTTCTTCACTTTCTCCAGTGTCTGCGGGTCGAACACCGCCAGGTCATTGAAGGTGCCGCCCAGGTACAACTTGTCGCCCTTCTTGTCGAAGGTCACGCAGTAGTAGGTGTGCTCCAGATCGGCCGCCTTGATCAGCTTGCGCTGCTTGATGTCGTATTTGGCCAGGCGGTTGAGCACGCCGTAGATCTGGTTCGGATCCTTCGGCGAACGCAGGCCGGTGAAGTAGAGTTCGGTCAGGTCGGCGAATTCCTGGGTATGGGCCTTGCCGGTCTTGAGGTCGATGCTCAGGTAGCCATACAGCGGCTGCGCCTCGTTCGGGTCCTGCTTGGCGTCCTTGAACCTGGCGATGGTGTAAAGCATCGAGAACTCGTGGCGCGGGCTCTGGTGCGGCCAGAAGTACAGCACGTCAGGGGCGCTGTAGCCCTTGCGGTTCCAATTGCGCAGCGGCAGCGCCACGGTGTATTTGCCGGTCTGCACGTCCATCTTGTAGATGTCCGGCCCGGCGACGAACAGGCTGCCATCGTCGGCGGTGCGCATCAGGTACACCTGGCGCGGCATCGGGAAGGTCCGCACCGGCTTGGCCTGCAGGCCATCGGCAGTGCTGTAGACCTCCAGGCGCGGCGGCTTGACCACATAGTGATCATTCAACCGCTGGGTCGGGTTGACCGTGGCGTACACCTCTTTGCCATCCGGGCTCAGGGCGAACGAGTACATCGACTTGCCGACTTCACCCGGCACGCTGGACAGGTTGGCGTGGAAGGTGGTCTTGCAGGTGTCCAGGTCGATACCGTAGATATCGCCATAGTGGTTGTTGAGCACGTAGGCGGTGCGGTTGTCCGGCGCCATCACTGCGCTGCCGGGGCCGAACTTGTCGGGCATCTGGCAGCTCTTGTACAGCGTGTCGCTGGCCACGTCGATGACGTGCAGGTTGTTCGGGTAGTTGGTGGTGATCAGGTATTCCTGGCCAGCCTTGAGGGCCGGCCCGGCATCATCGGCCTGTACCGCCCAGGCGCAGGCCGTGGCGGCGATGGTCAGCGCGAGCTGCGCGCAGCGTCCAGCTTTCATGCGGTTTCCCCTTGTCATTATTGTTGGCCGGTCACTTGTCTTTCGGGAACACGGTGCCGAGGTTGCGCCAGTCTTCCTGGGAGTTGTTCGCCTGGGCGTTCCAGTCCTGATAGGTGCTCATCATGTCCGGCACCTGGGCCGGCCACCAGCAAGGGTCGGAACAGCCATACAGGTCGGCCTCCATCGGCTGGCACAGCGAGCTGACGCCGCCAAAGGCGTCCACTTCCCAACCCGGGTCGGTGGTGGCGGTGCAACCGGCCACCGCGCTCATGGCCATGACTGCTTCGACGCGGTCTTCGGCGGCGGCCTGCTCGAGGATGCGCGCCTTGTTGTTCAGGGGCTTCAAGTGCTTCATGTCAGTGCGCCTTCCGCGGGGTGATGTAGCGGTCGATGAAGGCCGGGTTGGCGGCCATGATGCGGCTGTAGACTTCGATGCCGAAGTCGACCCAGTCGCGCATCAACTCGCAGTAGTGGTAGGTCGGGTGCTGCGGGTCGCCGTAACGGGCATAGCTCTCGTGGTAGCACCCGCCGGAGCACAGGTTGCGGATGCGGCAGCTGTCACAGCCGGTGTTGCTGCGGTCCAGGCGCTGCGACAGGAAGTCGTTGAGCTGCGCCTGCTTCACGCCCTGGTGGACGTTGCCAAAGGTCGGCAGGCTGGAGCCGGTGAAGCGGTGGCACAGGTTCAGCTCGCCCTCGTGGTCCACGGCCAGCATCTTCAGCCCGGCACCGCACGGCAGGGCCTTCTTGTGGCCTTCGTGGATGTCGGTGATCAGCTGGTGCAGGTTGGAGAAGCCGATGTTGCGGTGCTCCAGCGCTGCTTCCAGGTACGTGCGGCCCAGCGCCTTCATGTTGGCGAAAACCTGTACCAGCTCTTCGGCGGTTAGGTTGAAGTCGGCCATGTCGCCGGAGGTGACTGGGGCAAAGCCGACTTCGGCAAAGCCCATCTCGTTGAACAGGTGGTTCCAGATGGTCTCCACATCGGTGATGCCACGGGTCAGCGTGACCCGCGCGCCCACCGGGCGGCTGGTGTAGCGCGACAGCAGCAGGTCGGCCTTGCGCCGCACCACGTCATAGGTACCCTGCCCGCCCACCGTGATGCGGTTGCGGTCATGCACGGTCTTCGGGCCGTCGATGCTGATCGACAGGCCGAAGCGGTGGGCGTCGAGCCAGTCGATGATCTCTTCGGTCAGCAGGGTCGCGTTGGTGGTCATGATGAACTCCACCTGCTTGCCAGCCTCGGCGAAGCGCCGCTCGCAATAGGCGACCATGTGCTCGATCAGCGGCCGGTTGGACAGCGGCTCGCCGCCGAAGAACACCACGCTGTAGCGTGCTTCGTCGGGTGATTCCTTGAGCAGCATCTCCACCGAGGCTTCGGCGGTGGCGGTGCTCATCTTCTTGCCCGCGGACGGTTTGTCCAGGTCTTCCTTGTAGCAGTAGGTGCAGCTGAGGTTGCAGCCGGTGTTGACGTTGAGCACCACGGTGTTCAGCGCCGTGCGCTGGACCTGCTTGAGGGCGATTTCCGGGGTCAGCGGCGAGCCGTCGCTGACCAGCTCCAGCGCGATCAGCTCGCGCAAGGTGTCCTGGATATCGTCGCTGGCAAACTGCTGGCCAAGGCGCTGCATCAACGCCTCGGCCGAGCAGCCTTGCTGGCGCAGGGTGTCGATGATGCTACCGGTCACCGCGTCGGCGGTGAACAGCGAACTGCTGGGGATATGGAACAGCATGCGGTCAGCATCGACCTGCACTTCGTGCAGGTTGCGTTCGACCAGGTTCAGTAGCGCGCCCATGGCGACCTCCCGATAATCGATCCGTTGGCAAAACCGTTACACCCTGCCCTTACGGCAGCGGCGGGTTGTTCCAACGCTGAACGGTGACGATCATATGGCCTTCACCACGCTGGCCGCCGTCTGCCAAGGTGGCGATGACCTTCAGGTTGCCGGCGTTGTTGGTCATCATCTTGCGCGCCGGGTTCGGCCCGGCCCCGCCTGGCACGAACACCCCGTCGGCCTGCATCTGCCCGGCGAACCTGACATCTTCGTCCTCGACCGCACGCTCGTTGAATGGCTCGACCTTCCAGCTGGCCGGCAGGTAGCCGATGCGCAGCGGCTGGCCACTGCCATCCTTGCCCCAGGCTTCGGCTTCGAAACGGCCCTGAACCTTGGGCACCGAGGCACCGTTCTCGCCGATACGGGCGATGGAGAATGCCGGCACCACCTTTACTTCCTCGACCTTGTCATAGACCGCCAGGTTGGCGCCCTTGATTTCACCCACGCCCACCTCGCGCTGGCCGGGCTTGGCATCGGCTGCAGCGCGGGCCTTGACACGCACCAGGGTCGGGGTCTGTTCCAGCACTTCGCTCACCTCAACGCCAGCCCCCAGGTCGGGCTTGCCGGCCAGGCCGGTGCCGACCAGGGTGATCTCGCTCTCGCCACCGGCCTTGATGAACGCAGGCTGGACCGCCAACAAGCGCGCCTTGCCCTCTTTGGCGGCGATGAAGTCCAGGCCACGCTCGTCGTGATCGGCCTCGAACATGCGGCCTTTCATTTCGCCGTCCAGCGCGGCAAACACCTGGCGCAGGTTGCTGTCGCCCACCTTGACGTTGCCGCGCCATTCATAACCGTTGTAGAGCAGCGCCGTGCCACTGCCATTGAACGGCGTGCCGTCGGCGTAGCTGCCTTTGACCTCGACCTTGAAGGTATCGCCCTGGTCGGCAGTCACAGTCATCACCCCACGCACATCGCCCTTGGCCAGCATGTGGCCGCTGAACGCCCACTGCCCCGCCAGCGCGTCTGCGGCAGGCCTGGCCTTCTGCCATTCAGCCCAGGCCGGGCTCTCCAGCGGGAAGCGCCTGGCCAGGTCGGGTACCACCTGTTTGAGGGCGATCTCCAGCCAGTCGCGGTCACGCGCCTGGGCCTGGTATTCGAGGGACGGCCATTGGCCAAGGTGGAAGTTGACCAGGTGCTCCCATTCCTGCGCCGGGCGCCGCTGCAGCGCGACACGGGCACCGGAGTGGCAGCGCCCGCAGGTTTCGCTGAGCTGAGTATCGAAGTGCTCGACGGTGTTGAGCCGGCGCTCCATGGCGTAGCGCACGCCATCGGTCTCGCTCGGCGCCAGGCCCTGCTTGTCGGCCAGGTACTTGACCAGGGTGCGGCGATCGTCGTCGCTGATCTGCACGCCGTGCATCACCTGCATGCGGGCAATGCTCATCAGCCAGCCTTCCGGCGTCTTGCGCTGATGGCTGATGCGGCTGTAGGTATCGTTGCCCTCGGGGATATGGCACCCCATGCACGTGTTCTGCAACAGGCTCGGGCCCTGCTCGGCCGCCACCACAGCCTGGGTGCCCAGCAGTGCGGCGGCGGCCAGCGCCAGTTTGCCCGCATGCCGCCGGAGTCGAGTCGTCTTCAAGGTCAGACCTCCACGGTTGTTGTTCTTATCGTTCTTGCACGCTTTGGTACAGCAGGTGTGCTTGTGACGGTTGTGATACAGAAACTGTGCCAAGTGCTGCAAAGGCGTTGTATTTCAGGCTTTTAGCTCCTTCATGCAGCTATATGGCCCTGCTGGCCGAGTGGCCGGAGCGTGCCATTTCGCGACAACGTGTTTCATCCTGAGACTGGGCCTGCCATGCAGGCCTTCGCGGGCACGCCCGCTCCCACAGAAATCGCGTAGAGCTCAGGTTCAGCGCTGTACCTGTGGGAGCGGGCTTGCCCGCGAAGAGGCCGGCACAGGCAGTGTTTCACCACCGTCTCACACCGTCTCAATGTGCAACAGCGCAGCCCTGCAATCCCAACCTCGCACCACGGCAAAACCCAGGCAGTTCAGCATCTTGCGACCATCGGCCGACCTTGGCACGGCCATTGCGCCTATGCCGGTCACATCCAATGACAAGAGGCACAGCCCCATGCTTTCCGACCTGCCCATCCTGCCCGCCACCCGCGCCTTCCTCGAACGCAAGCTGAAGATGCGCATCGGTGCCGACTGGCAGGACGCCGCCAGTGGCCGCACCCTGTCGTTCCGCAACCCGGCCACCGGTGAAATCCT
This sequence comes from Pseudomonas sp. 382, assembly GCF_002759075.1. Lineage (NCBI taxonomy): Bacteria > Pseudomonadati > Pseudomonadota > Gammaproteobacteria > Pseudomonadales > Pseudomonadaceae > Pseudomonas > Pseudomonas sp. 382. The sequence continues at coordinate 163,679 of NZ_PEMX01000003.1, read as the reverse complement.
CGGTGAAGTGCCCGCCGCCGAGCAGGAAGACGTCGACCGCGCCGTGCGCGCGGCGCGCCAGGCTTTCGACGATTCGGCGTGGAGCCGTGTGCGTCCACGCGAGCGGCAGAACCTGCTGTGGCGTCTGGCCGACCTGATGGAGCGCGACGCGCAACAACTGGCCGAGCTGGAATGCCTGAACAACGGCAAGAGCGCCGTCGTGGCCAAGGTCATGGACGTGCAGCTGGCCATCGACTTCCTGCGCTACATGGCCGGCTGGGCCACCAAGATCGAGGGTAGCACCGTCGAAGCGTCGATGCCGTTGCTGCCCAACGATCAGTTCCATGGCTTCGTGCGCCGCGAAGCCGTGGGTGTGGTCGGCGCCATCGTCGCCTGGAACTTCCCGTTGTTGCTGGCTTGCTGGAAGCTCGGCCCGGCCCTGGCCACCGGCTGCACCGTGGTGCTCAAGCCGGCCGACGAAACCCCGCTGACTGCACTGAAGCTGGCCGAACTGGTGGATGAGGCCGGCTACCCGGCCGGGGTGTTCAACGTGATCACCGGCACCGGCCTCAACGCCGGCGCCGCGCTGAGCCGCCACCCAGGCGTGGACAAGCTGACCTTCACCGGCTCCACCGAAGTGGGCAAGCTGATCGGCAAGGCGGCCATGGACAACATGACCCGCGTCACCCTGGAGCTCGGCGGCAAGTCGCCAACCATCGTCCTGCCCGACGCCAACCTGCAGGAGGCCGCCGCCGGCGCCGCCACGGCGATCTTCTTCAACCAGGGCCAGGTGTGCTGCGCCGGTTCGCGCCTGTACGTGCACCGCAAGCATTTCGACAATGTGGTCGCCGACATCGCCGGCATCGCCAACGGCATGAAGCTCGGCAGCGGCCTGGACCCGGCGGTGCAGATGGGGCCGTTGATCTCGGCCAAGCAGCAGGACCGCGTGACTGGCTACATCGAGTTGGGCCGCGAGCTGGGCGCGACCATCGCCTGTGGCGGTGAAGGGTTTGGCCCGGGCTACTTCGTCAAGCCGACAGTGATTGTCGACGTCGACCAGCGCCATCGCCTGGTGCAGGAGGAAATCTTCGGGCCGGTGCTGGTGGCGATGCCGTTCGACGACATCGACGAAGTGGTCGGCATGGCCAACGACAACCCCTATGGCCTGGGCGCGAGCATCTGGTCCAACGACCTGGCTGCGGTGCACCGGATGATTCCGCGGATCAAGTCGGGGTCGGTGTGGGTCAATTGCCACAGCGCGCTGGACCCTGCGCTGCCGTTTGGGGGGTACAAGATGTCCGGCGTGGGCCGTGAGATGGGCGCTGCGGCCATCGAACACTACACCGAGCTCAAGTCGGTTTTGATCAAGCTCTGATTTACAGGCCGGGGCTGCTTTGCAGCCCTTTCGCGACACAAGGCCGCTCCTACAGGAGTCCGCGTTCTCTTGTAGGAGCGGCCTTGTGTCGCGAAAGGGCCGCAGAGCGGCCCCACGATCTCAGCTTAAACCCTGTTCTCCCAACCACCGCCGCAGCAATATCTGATGCTCCATAGGTCTCCCATTCAAGACCCCATCGAGTGACACGCCTGCAAGCAGTTCTCCCACCACCGGCGCCAACTCGATCCCCTGCAAATGCCAGATCCCCAAAGGCTGATCCGAAGTCACCACCACTTCAGCCTCGTCCACTAGCCCATCCCGCAACACCGGCCGCCGCGCCACCCGCACCGCCGCCCAGTCTGCCGCCAGATGCAACGGCTGCGCATCCGGCCAGCCTCGACGGTGCTCCCAGAATGGCTGCCCTGCGCGCTCAAGCTCCTGCCCATAGAAATCCCGCCCGATGCGGGCAAAGCGCAGAAAAAGCTGCTCGATCCGCTGCTGATGAAACTGCTTCGCCAGTGCCGCGCGCTCGGGCCGACGGAGCAAGGTGTTGATCACCACCGGCGCCTGCAACGCCGATGACAGCGACTGGAAAATCCCATTCCCCGACAGTGGGTCAACCGCCATCGCCGCATCGCCCACCCGCAGCCAGTCATCCCCCACGCAGTCGCCGGCGAGGATCGCCGTGCTGCTGCGGGCATGCACTTGGGCAGGCGCCAGCGCTCGCGCATCGAACAGTTCAGCCACCAGCGCCGAAGCCCTTCGTCGTGCCGCACAGTATTCAGGTAAGGCCGCCTTGCCCGGCAGCCGTTCGGCATCCAGGGTCACTTGCCAATAGCATCGCCCGTCGGCCAGCCGGGCCATCCAGGCCCAACCATCGTCCAGGCTTTCCACGGCCGACGCAGGCGCGCCAGGGTCCGACTGCCAGAGGTTGAGCAGGCTGACCGTTTCCGGGCCACGCAGCCGGTCGGCCGCCAACGGCGCCTGACGGCCACGCGCCTCGACCAGAAACTCGCCCTGAAGCAGCTGCCCGTCATCCAGCCGAACCTCATAGCCCTCTGCACGCGCGACTTCACGCACACGCCCCTCCACCAACGTCCCCCCTGTGCGCAACAGGTCCTCACGCAACGCACGATCGAAGCGCTGGCGGTCGAGCAGGTATTCCTGATTAGGTTGCAGGTGCTGGCCATTCCAGCGCACCTGGCGTGTTGCCGGGACCGCTGCCTCGGCCAGCGCGCCTCCCAGGCCAGCGTGGCGCAGCCCTTCCAGTACCCGCTGCGAAACCCCTTCCACGGCGGCAAAACGCCGCCAGTCGGAGACCACCGTCACCGGGTAACCCAGCCGACGCAGGCCAAGCGCAGCAGCGGCGCCGGCAGGCCCGGCGCCCAGCACCAGAATGCGTGGTTCAGGCATCCGCCGTACCTCGTCGCTCCGGGCCGCTGAACGCGGCGTGGGCCTGCAGCCAGGCATAGACCTGTTGCCGGCCCAGGCCGGGTTGCTGCTGCAACAGTGCCGCAATCCGCCCGCTCACTGCCGCACAGCCAAGACTCGCACCGGCCCGCCCGCGCTCGCCCACATGGCCACCGAAGTCGGCCTGGGCACTGCCGAGCCACGACCATTGCCCCGGCGCGCAGCGCGCATCGCCAGTGATACGGATAACCCCCGGATACGCCGCCGGGTACACCGCACTGCCCTGCGCAGGGCTGGAGGCACACAGCAGCACGCCAGCCCGCTGCACTTCAGCACAGGCCTGGCGCAACACCGCCCGGTCCTGCTGCAAGCCAAGGCTGAGATTGATCAAGGTCACGCCCTGCTCCGCCAGCCAGAACAACGCGGCGGCAACCTGTAAAGCGCTGGTGCTGCCGCGTTCGCTGAAGACCTGGGCCAGCAACAGCGGCAGCACACCGACCTCGGCTTGCAGGCTGGCCAGCACGGCGCTGCCATGGCCGAGCCGGTCTGGTTGCAACTCGCCGTCGCAGAGCACGCCCTCGTCCAGCCAGAAACGCCGGGCAGCGACCAGTGCCTGGGTTGGCGCACAACCGCTGTCGATCACGCCGACCTTTACATCAACGGCCATGCTGGATCGTCTCCCGGGGCAATTCGTGCATCCGGCCACCTTGCAGGTGCAGGTGCAGATCGGCATCGGCCAGGGTCGCTGCGCGGTGGCTGATCAAGATGCGCGTGCGCCCGGCGAACAGTTCGTCGATGGCGGCAATCACTTCGCGCTCGGTGGCTTCGTCGACGGCCGAGGTGGCCTCGTCGAGCACCAGGATCGAAGGCGCTTGCAGCACCGCCCGGGCAATGGCGATGCGCTGTTTCTGCCCGCCGGAAAGCTGCTGGCCACGCTCGCCGAGCAGCCCGTCCAGACCCAGTGGCAGGCTCTCGACCAGGCTGTCGAGATGGGCCAGTCGCACCACCCGCTCCAGCTCCGCACGGCTGGCCTGCGGCGCACCATAGGCCAGGTTCTGCGCCAGGGTGCCGCGAAACAGCACGATGTCCTGGCTGACCACGGCGATACGCTGGCGCACGGCGGCCAGGTCGAGTTCGCGCAAGTCGGCACCATCGAGCAGGATGCGCCCGTCATCCGGGTCATAGAAGCGCTGCAACAGGTCGATCAGGGTCGATTTGCCGACGCCAGAGGCACCGCTGATGGCGACTTTCAGGCCACCGGCAATACAGGCATCGACCTGCGCCAGCACCGCGCCCTGGCGCCCGTCATGGGCAAAGCTCACGCCTTCCAGGCGCAGCTCGCCCGGCCCTTCCGGCATCGGCCTGGGCAAGTCGGCCTCGCGCACGGCCACCGCTTCCTGCTTCAACTCCATCACCCGGCCCAGGCTCACCGCCATGCGCTGCACCGCCACGTACAGGCCCAACAGGCTCTGCACCGGGCCGACCGCCATGCCCATGTAGGTGGAAAACGCGATCAGCGCGCCAAGCTGCCAGGTGCCCTGGATCACCCACCATCCACCCACCAGGAACGCGCAGGCGCGGCACCACGAGGTCAAGGTGCCGGGGATCGCCTGGGTGAAGAACTCGGTCACCTGCACCTTGAGCAGTTGGCGCATGTAGCCCTGCCCCAGCTGGTCCAGGCGCCCGGCCTCACGGTTCTGCTGGCCGGACGCCTGGATGAACTTCATCGCCGGCAGGGTCTCGACCAGGAACGACGACACATCTGCCGAGCGCTCGCGCAAGTTGCGCACCTCGCGCTCGACCTTGCGCCGCATCCAGCGCAGCCACAGGACTTCGATCGGGATCAGCAGTGCCAACAACAGCGACAGTTGCCAGGACAGCATCAGCATCAGCGCCACCGCCCCCACCAGGCCAATCACCGCCGACACCGCCGAGAACAGCGAATCCACGGCAAAACGCTGGATCTCGGCCACATCGCCGTCCAGCCGCGAGAGGATGTCGCCGGTGCGCCGACGCCCGTAGAAGGTCGGCGACAGCTGCTGCAAATGGCGGTACAGGTCATCGCGCAGGGCGAACAGGATGCGCCCCGACAGGCGTGTGTGCAGGTAGCGGTTGACGCCCGCCAGCACCGTGCCCAGCAGCCCGGCGGCAATCATGATCGCCGCCATGTGCCAGAGGGTCTGGTAATCCTTGGCCAGCAGGCCTTCGTCGATCAGTGTCTTGACCAGCCAGGGTTGCACCAGGGCCAGCAGCGAAGCGCCGAAGGACAAGCCCAGCAACACGCCGATGGCCCTTCGATGGGGGCGGACGAAACCATACAGCCAGGCCAGGGCCTGGCGCATGAGTAGCGGGTTGCTGGACTCCACCAGCCTGTGCAACAGGTTGCCCATGTCAGCCGCGCAACTGCTTGAGCTTGCGGTACAGCGTCGCCCGGCTGATGCCCAGCGCTTCGGCGGCGGCCGTGACATTGCCGTGGTGGCGCGCCAGGGCGCCACGGATCAATTCCAGCTCATTGTCCTTGAGGCTACCCGAGGGCGCCGTGCCGCTGGCCAGTTCTTCCAGCAGGCAATCGGTCAGGTGGTCGAGGGTCAGCACCTGCTCGCCATCCTCGCGCATGGCCAGGGCGGTGCGCACGACCATTTCCAGCTGGCGGATGTTGCCTGGCCAGTCGAAACCTTCGAGCAATGCGGCCAGGGCCGGGTCGAGGCTCACGCCTTTGGCGCCGGACTTGTCCAGCAAGCCCTCGATGATGTTCGCCAGGTCATCGCGCTCGCGCAGGGCCGGCAGGCGCAGGGAAACGCCGTTGACCCGGTAGTACAGGTCTTCACGAAAGTGCTGGTCCTGCACCAGGCGCTTGAGGTCGCGGTGGGTGGCGCAGATCAACGCCACGTCGATGTCCTGTTCGTCGCCCGCGCCCAGCGGCGCTACCCGGCGTTCCTGCAGCACGCGCAACAGCCGGGCCTGCAGGGCCAACGGCATGTCACCGATCTCATCGAGGAACAGCGTGCCGCCATGGGCCTGCATCAGTCGCCCGACCATGCCACCGCGGCGTGAGCCGGTGAAGGCGCCCTCGCGGTAACCAAACAGCTCGGACTCGATCAGCCCCTCGGGAATCGCCGCGCAGTTGACCGCCACGAACGCTTTGTCGGCACGCGGGCTGGCTTGATGCAGGGCACGCGCCGCCACTTCCTTGCCCGTACCGGTCTCGCCGAGCAGCAACACTGGCAGGCCATTGCCCAAGCCCTGGAGGGCCATGCGCAGGTTGCGTGCCAACCGCGCATCAGCCCCGGCCAAGGCTTCCAGCGCAGGGGTTTTGTTGGCCACTGTCGGCTTGGCATGCACCGCGCTGCCATTGAGCGGGGTGTGCCGTGGCAGGTGCAGCGCGCGGAAAGCGAATTCACCTTTGGCGGTCTGCACGTTACTCACGCCACCCTGCCACAGGCGGGCGATGAAGGCCGGCGAGCGCTCGCCCAGCAGGTCGCTGCAACGACGCCCGATCAGGCTTTGGCGCGGGACCTGGAGCAGTTGACAGGCGCTGTCGTTGGCCGCCAGCACTTCGCCATCCAGGCTTAGCGCCAGCAGGCCGTGCCAGGCGCTGTTGAGGTATTGCGGGCGGCTGTGGAACGCCAGCACCAGTTGCTCGGGATGGCTCAGGCCGAACATCCTGCTCTCGATATTGCCAGCCGCCAGCATCAGCATGCTCAGGCTGTCCTGGGGCTGAGCCAAGACACCTTCGCGGGTGATGTCGAGCACGCCGATCACTTCGCCGCGCGGGTCGCGCAGCGGCACTGAAGTGCAGGAGAACGGGCTGAGCCGGTCCAGGTAGTGCTCGCCACAGTTGATCAGCGTCGGCCGGCCTTCGACCACGGCGGTGCCGATGGCGTTGGTGCCGCGCAGCGACTCGCTCCAGCAGCTGCCGGGGTGCAGGTCGCGCAGGCCTTCGCGTTGCAGTACGTGCTTCTGCCCCTCGATGGCCAGCACGTTGGCCTGGGCATCGCCGAGGATGACGATGCCAGCCTTGCCTTGGCGTGATACCAGGTAGTCCAGTTCGGGGGTGACGGCGTCCATCAGCAGCCGGTTGCGTTCCAGCAGCATGCGCAAGTCCTGACCCTGCTGCAGGCCTACGCCGACTTGCTCGCCTTGCAGGCAATCCAGGCCATGGCCGAGGCTGCGGCGCCAGGAGGCGTCGATTTCTTCGCGCAGCATGCCCAGCGGCAGCTCGCCTTCGCTGGCCAGACGCATGCGGGCCTGGCGGGATTCATGCAGCGGGTCTTGGGCGTTTGTTATGGGAAATTGTCGCGCCATTTTTTGCTCCAGCTGTGGCCCTCGGGGTCAGGGCTACGGGCTTGGTATTTTTTCCGCAGTGTGCGGGAGAATTTGGTGGGCGTCGAGGTGCATGCCTTGTGAGGTGGGGAGCCTTGAGAGGGGTGGAGCCTTGAGAGGTGCTTGGCTCAAGAGGTATGTCGCCTGGGAGATCGAGCGCCGCCCGCGCGGCGCATCGCGGGCAAGCCCGCTCCCACATCTGTTTCGGGCCAATCTCTCCTGTGCCGCCAACAGGGACCGCCTTGTTGGCATGGCGATGCATCTCGGTGGAAGCCAACAGGGGTATGGCGATGCATCTTGGTGGGAGCCAACAGGGGTATGGCGATGCATCTCGGTGGGAGCCAACAGGGGTATGGCGATGCATCTCGGCGGGAGCCAACAGGGGTATGGCGATGCATCTCGGTGGCCGCTGATTGCTGCTCCACCTGTCTCCAGTCATGCACCAGGGCGGTCCCTGTTGGCGGCACAGGAGAGATTGGCCCGAAACAAATGTGGGAGCGGGCTTGCCCGCGATGCGCCGCGCGGGCGGCGCTCGATCTCACAGGCGCCAAAGCACTCTCGGCGGACAGATGGTAGCCCTCACCCAATTCCCAGCCATGCATTCCCAGCCCTATTCCCAACCCCAAAACCAACCCCAAAACTGGGGATCACCGCCCACCAGAAACCTGCCCACCCCGTCAGACATCACCTGCCCAGCCCACGCCCCACAAGGCCTGCAGCCTGATGTGAAAAATTGGCACGGCTGTTGCGCTGGTCCTCCCAGACGCCCCAAGTCCATGGGCCCGTTAGCAGGAGGAACCGACTCATGCTCCGACCGATACCCAACACGCTCGCAGTGGCGATCGTCGCCGGCCTGTTCCAGCTCCCGGCGCAGGCTGCGCTGTACGCCGTCGACACTGGGCCCTACACACCTGAGAACGGCCGCTATGCCGCCTGGTACCAGGACACCCATGGCCGAACCCTCGACCTGTGCCTGTCCAAGGCGGTGAGTTCACGCGTCGCCGGCGCCCCAGGCGCACCGGCGTACATGTGCACCCTGTTGCCTGCCCCAGGCATCTTCGATGACACCAAACCGTTGGTCTTCCCGAGCAACTGGCCGGATGAATCGTTCTGGTTCACCGCCGACGCTGCCATCAACGATGTCGCCCGGGGGGTCAACCTGACCTACGTCAGCGCGCTCGAAGCCGCGTTCGGCGGCGGCGACCCGGCAGAAAACGATCAGATCAGTTTCGCCCGCGTGAGGATCCGGGTCGACGTTCCTGTGGCCGGCACCTACGTGGTCACCCACCCTTACGGCGTCGAGGTGTTCGACGTACCCGCCGCCGGGCGCCGGGCGATCAACATGACCCGCGACATCGGCATCGGCTCCGCTGGCACCTTTACCGGCGCCCTGAAGGGCGATATCGGGCCCTTCCTGCGCAGCGTCAATGGCCCCTACACCGAAGGCAGCGAGACATTCATCGGCGACCCCAACCTCAACGAGCGGGTCACCGGCAGCCCGTTCAACACTAACTTCGTACGCATCGAAGGCCCCAACGGCATCGATCTGCGCACGGACCTGTTCGCCGTTTCCGGCAAACTTTCCGCAGTAGCCCGACCGACGCCGTTGATCCCGCTGCGCAGCACCTACTCGCGGCACACCGAGAACGGTGACCTGCGCGCCCAACAGGACGTGTTCGTGCTGGCACCGCCACCACCAGGCAGCGCCACCCTGACCAGCCAGACCCCTAACCTGCCACTGACCGAAGCCAATGGCACCGGCACTTGGTATGCCCAGTCGGCGCTCAACCCGGCACTGCCGACCAGCCTGTTGGTCAGCGCCGACAACAGCGTGGCCATCCCCACCAGCAGCGTAACCACCGCTGACATGCCGCTCACCGACCTGGTCACCATCACCAAGGCCGAATACAGCTTGGCCAATGCCACCCTGACCTTGATCGCCACCAGCAGTGACGAAACCAACCCGCCGGCAATGACTGCCCACACCGGCAACGGCACCTTCATCGGCAACTTCAGCGGCGACGGCGCGCAGAAAAGCCTGAGCGCCAACTTGTCACCCGTCCCGCCAGCCAAGGTGCAGGTCACCAGTGCCAATGGCGGCAGCGACATCGAAGACGTGGTGCTGGTGCCATGAACAGACAAAGGCTCCGCCTTCAAGGAGGCAGCATGAACACTTGGCAACGCCGCGCGCTGTTGGCCGCCGGTTTCTCCCTCACCCTCAGCAGTGCGGCCTGGGCTGCCCTGTCCGACGTCGACCCTGGCCCCTACACCTTCGCCACCGGCGGTTTCCCGTTGTGGTACAAGGACAGCAACGGCCTGTCACTGGAACTGTGCCGCTCGCATGCCGTCAGCACCCTGGTCGCTGGCGCCCCCGGTGCACCGGCCTACATGTGCACCCTGCTGCCAGAACCGGGCGTCTTCGACGATACCCTGCCCTTGGTGTTCCCTGACAACTGGCCTTCGGAGATGTTCTGGTTCCTGGCGGAAACCACTATTCCTGCCGTTGGCAACAGCGGCTATGCCCTCGACGCCTATGTGGCGGGCATAGAAGCGGCATTCGCTGGTGGCAACCCGGTCGATGGCGACCAGCAGAGCTTTGCGCGCATCCGTCTGCGCGTCTCGGTGCCCACTGCCGGTACCTACACCATCACCCACCCCTACGGCGTGGAGACGGTCAACGTCACCACACCCGGCCGCCGGGCGATCAACATCACTCGTGACATCGGCATCGGCGCCCCGGGCAACTTCACCGGTGCGCTCAATGGCGCAATCGGCCCGTTCATCCAGGGCTTCGGCGCACCCTATACCGCAGTCAACCCGGAGACCGGCTCCACCGACACCTTCATCGGTGACCCCAACCGCCCGGAAGCGATCAAGGGCAGCCCGTTCAACACCAACTTCATCCGCATCGACGGCCCGCCCGGGCGCATCGAAACCAGCCTGTTCACGGTCTCCGGCAAGGTACTCGACCAACGTCCGCAGCTGCCGGCGTCACTGGAGCGGGCGACCTACTCGCGCAATGCCGGCGGCACCCGGGTGGAGGTATTCGCCAAGGCGCCAAGCGACGCAAGTGTCTGCTTCCGTAACGGCCTGGCCCTGGTCGGCACGCCGCCATCGCCTTGCCAGTTCAGCATGACGGCGGACAACAACGGGCTGTTCTTCAGCCAGCAACTGAGCCAGGTGGCGCCGCCGCCGGTGGTGGTGGTGACCGCCAGCAGCAGCGACATCAACACCCAGCCGACCGCCATTTCGAGCAAGCTTTCCGATGTGGTCAAGGTCAGCACCGCACGCTACGAGTGGGCCAACAAGCGGCTGATCCTAGAAGCGCGCTCCAGCGATGAAGTGCTGATCCCGGACATGGTCGCCCAAGGCTATGGCCGGCTGTCCAAGTCCGGCACCCTGCAAACGCTCACCGTCAATGACCTGGCCCAGCCACCGGCCACCATCACCATCAAGTCCAGCCATGGCGGCGTGGATGTAGAGCCGGTGGTGGTGGTCGGCACCGCACCGGTGTCGGCCGCCAACCAGCCGCCGCTGGCCCAGGCCGATGTCGGCAGCACCAGCGTCGGCGTGCCGCTGACGATGAACCTGCTGCTCAACGACAGCGACCCGGACGGCAACGTGCCACTGAGCATCACCGACGTTACCCAGCCGGCCACCGGCCAGGGCAGCGTGGTCCTCAACGGTAGCACCGCCGTGACTTACACCCCACCGCCAGGTGCCACGCAGCCGGTGGTCGCCACCTTTACCTACCGGGCAATGGATGCCAAGGGCCTGAAGTCGCAACCGGCCACCGTGACCGTCAACGTCGCGCCCAACCAGGCACCCACCGCCAACCCGGAAACCGTGACCACCCTGGCCGCACCGCTGACCATCAACGTGTTGGCCAACGACACCGACCCGGAAGGCAACGTGCCATTGACCGTCGCCAACCTGACTCAGCCTGCCGCCGGGCGCGGCAGTGTGAGCACCGATGGCACCACGGTCAGCTACACCCCTCCGGCCACGGTGACCACGGCCTTCACCACCACATTCACCTACCAGGCACGTGATTCCCTGGGCGCGCTTTCCGCCCCGGCCACCGTCACGGTCAATGTGCAGCCACGGCCCGCAGCCGGCGAGACCTTCACGGTCACCGCGGCCACCGTCCTGGCCCGCTCGAACAACCGTTACAACTGGGATGTCAGCGGGACTTCGTCGGTGACCACCGGCAACACCGTCACCGTGCGGGTGACCACCACCACCGGCATCCAGACCCTCGGCACCACCACGGTACCGGTGACCGGCCGCTGGCGCCTGACGGTGAGCAACAGCACCACGATTGTCCCGACGGCCGCACCGACCGCCACCGTGACGAGCAGCCAAGGCAGTAGCCGTACTGTCAACGTGACGGTGCAGTAAGGCCAGGAGAACGCCATGAAGTGTCTGTATCCACTGCTGCTGAGCCTGGCCCTGGCGGGCCAGGCCGGGGCCGATGACCTGGTGGACAACGCCGACCTTGAGCCCGGCAGCGATCTCGGCGAACCGCTGATCATCCGCCTGCTGCCGGTCGGTGCCGGTCAGGCGGCAGTGATCGAGCAGCAAGGCAACGGTAACCGCGCCGCCCTCGACCAGAACGGCCAGGCCTTGCTGGGCCGCATCGTCCAGGCCGGGGGCGCGCAGGAGGCGTACATCCTGCAGGAAGGCAGTGACCTGATGGCCAACATCAGCCAACAGGGATATGGCAACAGCGCTGCGATCCGCCAGAGCGGCACCAGCAACAGCGCCAGCATCGAGCAGATCGGCAACAACAACAGCGCCAGTATCCAGCAGGCAGGCGTTGGCCTGAGCAGTTCAGTGACCCAGGCCGGCAATGGCCAGCGTGTTCAGATCACCCAATACCGATAGACCTGGAGGCTCCACCATGTTCAAGCTCGCCCCCCTAAGCGCCGCTATCTTCCTGGCCTTGGCCGGCCAGGTCATGGCTGACGACAGCACCTCGAACCAGTCGCAGAACGGTAACCAGAACATCGCCGAGGTGCAGCAGACGGTTGCACCGTTCGCCGCGGCCACCCAGACGCAGACCGGCAAGGGCCACAACCACCTGGCGGTGCAGGAAAACAGCACCAGCAGCATCAACCAGACCGCCAGTGGTTCGTACAACGCCGGCTACGGCGAGCAGCTGTTCGAAAATGGCAGCCAGATCACCCAGCAGGCCGCTGGCTCCTACAATGACGCCTTCGCCAGCCAGTCGGTGGGCGAGAACAACCAGTCGTTGCAGAACCAGCAAGGCAGCGAAAACCGCTCGACCGTGTGGCAGGACACCCAGACCGGCAGCCAGGCCACCACCACCCAGAGCGGCCAGCGCAACGAAGCCTTCGTCGAGCAGCTGTTCGGCGGCAGCAACAACCGCGCCAACATCACCCAGGATGGCCAGGACAACTACGCCGCCTCCGAGCACATCCTGCACAACGATGGCTATGTGCAGATCTACCAGCAAGGCAAGCAGAACTTCGCCTACGGTGACCAGCGCGATGGCAACGGCGGCACGATCGCCATCGACCAGTACGGCACCGGCCACTCGGTGGAGGTCTGGCAGGACACCCAGACCGGCAGCCGCGCCACGGTCAACCAGACCGGCCAGACCAACGAAGGCTACATCGACCAGAGCTTCGGCAAGGACAACGTCGCCAACCTGTATCAGCAGGGCCAGTCCAACGCCAGCTGGTCGGATCAGTTCGAGACCAACCACTCGAACACCACCGTCTCCCAGGGCGGCAAGAACAACAGCAGCTTCACCTACCAGACCGGTGACAACCAGAGCCTGACCATCAACAGCAAGGGCAACGGCAACAAAGTGCTGGCCAGCAACTGGAAAGGCGACAAGCTGGGTGGCCAGTTCGGCAATAACCAGACCGCCACCATCAACCAGAACGGCACCAACAACAGCGCCAACCTGACCCAGAACGGCGAGTACCAACTGGCCACGCTGAGCCAGAAAGGCACCGGCAACACCATGCAGACCAAGCAGGCCGACAGCTACAACGAGCTGTACTTCGAGCAGAACGGGAGCGACAACAGCCTCATCGCCGACCAGCGCGGCACCGACAACTACGCCTTCGGCTCGTCCACCGGCAGTGGCAACAGCATCAACCTGGACCAGTCCGGCTACGCCAACCAGAGCTACACCACTCAGCTGTACGGCAGTGGCAACAGTGCAACCATCAAGCAGGCTGACAGCGCCAACGTCGCCTACGTGACCCAGGGCGGCAACAACAACGCCGCCATCGTCAACCAGAGCGGCGCCTACCAGAGCGCCACCATCAGCCAGATGGGCAACGGCAACACGGCCACCGCTACCCAACGCTGACCAGCTCCCCCCTTGAGCCGCGGCGTCTCCTCTCCCTGGCGTCGCGGTTCCTTTTTATTTCCCTGCTTTGCACATGAGTGATGACACGGTCCTTGTAGGAGCGGCCTTGTGTCGCGAAAGGGCTGCAAAGCAGCCCCTGCAATTTGTGAGCTGCTGATATCCCGGGGCCGCTTCGCAGCCCTTTCGCGACACAAGGCCGCTCCTACAAAGACCGCGTTGGGCTTACAATATCTTGCACTCACCCCACGCCACCGCCCTGATGATCCAGTCCGACCTCGACCTGTTCGGCCCCCAGCCGCAACGCCTGGCCAGCCACACCGTGCTGCTGCCCGGCTTCGCCCTGGCCGTCATCGAGCCGCTGCTCGACGCTCTGCGCCCGGTGCTGCGTGCCGCGCCGTTCCGGCACATGCAAACACCGGGCGGCCTGAACATGGCCGTGGCGTTGACCAATTGCGGATCGCTGGGCTGGGTCAGTGATGCCAAGGGTTATCGCTATAGCCCCACCGACCCGGTCAGCGGCCAACCCTGGCCCGCCCTGCCCCAGGTCCTGCTCGAACTGGCAGGCCGTGCAGCGGAAGCGGCCGGTTTCGAGGGTTTCGTGCCGGATGCCTGCCTGGTCAACCACTACCTGCCCGGCACCCGCCTGAGCCTGCACCAGGACCGCGATGAGCAGGACTTTGGCCAGCCGATCGTGTCGATTTCACTGGGGTTGCCGGCGGTGTTCCTGTTTGGCGGGTTGCAGCGGTCGGACAGGACTCAGCGGATACCGTTAAGCCATGGTGATGTGCTGGTCTGGGGTGGCGAAGATCGGCTGCGCTTTCACGGAGTGTTGCCGATAAAGCCGGGCGTACACCCCAGAATGGGCGAGCGGCGGATCAACCTGACCTTGCGCAAGGCAGGTTGACCCAGTACGCAGGGCCGGCCAGCCGTCAGATACCTGGCACCATCTTCCGCCCAGCCAACTGCTGCCTTTCCACCCCATCCAGCAACGCCTCCACCACCGCCTTGGCCGAATCCAGCCCATGGTCATTGCTCAACAACAGATCACGACAGGTTCCTTTGGCCAGCTCAAGGGCCTTCAGATTGGTCGCAAACGCCCCTTTGAGCAGCGTGGACAGGTGCACCAGCGCATCTTCGTAATCCACCCCCGAGCGCACGGCAAACAACGGCGGATGGCTGCATTCACAGGTAGAGAAACTGGAGGCCGCCGTGGTGGCGCGTACGGGAGGATCAGGTAAGCCTTTTGTCATTGTGTCGCTCCTTGATTCAATGGAGCCGCCACACAACGTGACCAAACGAATGGGTGGCGACTGTACGCGGGTTGGTCAACCGGGAATCAAGGAAACCGGCGCGCACGGAGGCGCCCCACGCACAGCCGCCATAAAACGAAACAGCCGGGCACAAAAAAGCGCCAACTGTATCGCAGAGCGGGCGCTTGTGCGCCTTGATGATTGCGGGTGACCAAACCCGACTGCTGGATTTACAGCAGCGGGCAAAGACTACCGGTGTCGGGGAAGCGTTTCAAGCGAAGGGCATGTGCAGTAACACTTCTCTTGCCGGCCGCCACGTCCTCTCCTGCTGACGCGGTCGATGCTGGGGAAATGGCTGGGCGGATCGGGGTATGGCTAGGGGTGTAGGGCTCAAGCTTTGGGTGGGGGCTGACATCGAGCGCCGCCCGCGCGGCGCATCGCGGGCAAGCCCGCTCCCACATTTGTTTCGGGCCAGTCTCTCCTATGCCGCCAACAGGGACCGCCTTGTTGGCACGACGATACATCTCGGTGGGCGCTGATGCCGCTCCACCTGTCTCCAGTCATGCACCAAGGCAGATCCTGTTGGCGGTACAGGAGTGACTGGCCCGAAACAGATGTGGGAGCGGGCTTGCCCGCGATGCGCCGCGCGGGCGGCGCTCGATCTCACAGGCGCCAGAAATTTCAAGCCAACCACCCAAGCCATTCACTGCTGCTGGTTCTGGCTGAGGAACTTGTCCACCTCTGCCTTGCCCTCCGCCGGATCCCCCGCCACCTGCCACAAGCGCCGCTCGATCCCCTGGGCCAGCAGATGCCCCACCGCCGCCTCGATCGCCGACAGCACGCACAGCTGCGCCGGTTCGTTGGTGGTGTACCCTACCTCAGCCTCCAGCAGCTTCTTGAACTCGATGAACTTGAACACCCCGGCATTGCGGCCGATCGAGTAGATGGTCTTGCTGGTCATGACGTTCGCCAGCACCTGCCCGGTGCGCACGTCCACGGCGCGCAGGTTGACCGTGACCTGGTCGACCCGGTACTCGCGGGAGATGTCGACGCCCAGGTAACGGGCACCCTCGCCGCCACTGCGCACGTTGGTATCGTAGGCGATGATGCCGCCTTCGAGCATCAGGTTGGCGGCCTGCAGCGGGGGCAGTTCGCTCATTATGTTCTCGGGCACGTCGGGCTTTTTCTGCGAAGCACGGATGATCTTGCGTTCGGTCAGCAGGTTCTGCAGGCCTTCACGCTCCAGCACCACGAACCAGCCGCTGGCATTCAGCGCATCCATCAGCATGCTCGCCGCCCCTTGGGTGACGCTGGTGGAGAACGAGCTGGCCGGGGTCGGCTTGTACTGCCCGGTCTGGTCGCGGAAGCCATACACCACGGCCATCAGGCGCCCTTTGGGACGCGGCATGTTGATCAGGTCGTAGTAGGTCGAGGCCCGCGGCGTCAGGGTCGGGGTTTCCGTGTCCTGTTCGGCCGGCATCGGCTCGCGCAGGCCACAACCTTGCAGGCCGGCAAGTGTGGCGACAATCACTAAAGTGCTCAGCAAGCGTTTCATGGTGCTCTCTCCCCAGCTAAACGACCCGTCCCTCTCAGGGGTTCAGGCCACTGACCTCAATGAGCGAAGTTTCTCCTGTGACGCGGTCGGTGACCTTGATGCTCAGGGCACCGGAGTCATCGATGACATCGATCAGGAATGCGTCGGTGGCCATGCTGCCGGTCTTGCCGTTGCTGATGTTGTCCATCAGCTGCGACAGCATGCGGGACTCCAGCTGGTTGCTGAAGCGCTCCAGGGCCGAGGTGCCGCCAAAGGCGGATGCGCGGTCCTTGAGGTCCGGGTCGTCGTAGTCGTTCTGCGCCTGGGCGTTGTTCAGCAGCCAGGTGCCGTTCAACGGGTTGCCGCCGAACGCCGGGTTGACCGGGGTGTACACCAGTTCGGTGGCGTGGACGGCGCAGGCGCCGAACAGCAGGCCAGCCGCAAGGCAACGGGGTATGCACATGTTCATAGTTCATCCCTATCCAGATCAGTGGTGTCCTGCAGCAGCCGTTGCAGCTTGCGCTGGATGACTTCCTGCTTGACCAGGTCGGCGGCCGCGACGGCCTCTTCTTTTAATTGCGTGACGTTCGGTGGCAAAAAGCGCCGGTACAGCACGTCACGGTCGAACTCCACGGTCACCAGGCTGCCCCAACGGGCATCCGGGCGCTCGCGTACCACCAGGTTGAAATCCAGCCGGCTGGTGGCGCGCAGGCGGTCGGCGAAGTAGTAGTAAAAGTCGTGGCCGATGTGCGAGATGGTGTTGTCGACGATGAAGCCCTTCATCTCGTCCTCGGAGTCGGCCATGGCTGCGCCCGGCGTCCCGGCTGCCAACAGCAGGCTCAGGCACAGGGCCTGCAGGCATTTCATGGCGTATCTCCCGGGCCGGCATGGGTACGAGCGCCGCCGGCACTTTCGTTGAAGGCCTGCTCGGCAACGAATTGCCAGTCGCTGTAATGTTCCAGGCCTTCGAAACCGGAAAACTGCATGTCGAAGCCACTGCGCTTGAACGGCGTGGCGTCGGAGCGGCTGTGCACCCCGGTGATACGGCCATCGATGGCGCGCAGCAGGCCCCAGTCGTCACTGTTGGTGATCGGGTCCGGGTACAGTCGGCGGATGTGCCGCTTGGCCTCCGGGAAGCGGTTGTCTTCGAGCAGGTCGGCCAGCTCCTTGGGGTACTGGGCCAGGCCTGGCGAGGCGCGATAGTAGCTGCGCAGGGCCTGGGCATACTGGCCGCCGACCCACAGCAGCTCGCGCTCGTGCTCGCGCTGGGCGACGCTCGACCACACCGTGCCGGTAGCGGCCAGGGCCACGCTGCTGATCGCGATCAGCAGCAGCACGCCCAGGTAGGTGAAGCCGGCGCTGGCCTTACCATTCCGCGAACAGGCTGCCATCACGCGCCCTCCCTGTGGCACCGCTCTTGATATCGGCGACGCCGCCGGCCACGCCTTCGGGCGGTGGCACCAGCTGCCAGGCGTCGCTGCGCTCGGTGATCGGGTCGACCGGGGTGTTGCGCAGGTAACGCTGCTCGACCAGTTGCTCCAGTGAATCCGGGTAATGGCCGGTGTCGCCGTAGTAATGGTCCAGGGCTTCGCGCAGCACTGCCAGGCTCTGGCGCAGGGTGGCCTCGCGGGAACTGTCCAGGCTGTTGAAGTAGCGCGGCATGGCGATGGTCATCAGCGTGGCAATGATCGCCATCACCACCAGCAATTCGATCAGGGTGAAGCCTTTGCTGCGTTTCATGGCTGTCACCATTGCCCGTAAGGGATGTTGTTGAGGCCTTTGCCGCGGGCCTTGGAATACACGTCGAAGACGTCCTCGCCTTCACGCGGGTTGTCCGGGCTGCTGGCGTACGCACGCAGGCCCCAACCGCCTTCGTCCTGGTTCCTGGCCGCCACCAGCGGGTCGTGAGGAATGCGCCGCAGAAAGTAGAACTTGGCGCCCTTGGCACTGCGCACATCGCGCACGCCATCGACCAGCACCTGCAGGTTCGGCGGGTAGCCGCTGGCATCCAGGCGCTTCTCGATGTAGCCGGCGTCGAAGGCGCGCTTGTAGGCGTCGATGGCGTCGCGGATCTGGTACAGCGCCTCGCGCAGCTGCTGCTCCTTGCCACGGCGCACCACCGTCTCGGTCAACGGTGCAGCCATGGTCGCGAGCATCCCGAGCAGGGCCAGGGTCAGCACCACTTCGATCAGGCTGAATCCTTGCTGGCGGCGTTTCATGGCCGTGGGCTCACAGTAACGGTGGCTGGGGCAGTGGCAACTTGGCTCTGGATCGCCGGGGCGCTGTCCTGGCTATCGCTCGGCACGTCGCCTGGCACATCACGCACGGGCAGCGGCGCCGCCTGGCGCACCTGCATGCTCGACTCGGTGCCGGTGCCGAACTCCATGTCCGAAGGGCTCTGGTACGGCAGGTTACGCACGATCCGTGGGGTGATCGCCAGCACCAGCTCGGACTTGCTCATGTCGTCCTTGTTGCTGCCGAACAGCCGCCCCAGGCCAGGGATGTCGCCGAGGCCGGGTATCTTGTTGCCGGCGGCGTTGTGGTCGTTGCGCACCAGGCCGGCCAGCACCTGGGTTTCGCCGTCGTGCAGGCGCAGGCTGGTCTGCGCGTTGCGGGTATCGACCTGGACCGGGATGGTGCCCTGGCGGGTGGCCTCCAGGGGGGTGGCGTTACTCACTTCCAGGGCAATCTTGATCGCCACTTCGTTGTTCAGGTGCACCGTCGGCTGCACTTCGAGTTTGAGGCCCACGTCCAGATAGGTCACGCTTTCGGTGATCACCGGGCCTTGGGTGGACGGTACCGAAGTGGCACTGATGATCGGTACCCGCTGGCCGATGTGGATACGCGCCTGCTCGCGGTTGCTGACGCGGATCACCGGGCTGGCCAAGGTGTTGATGTCCTTGTCCTGGGCATTGATCTTGGCCTGCGGTGCCGGCGAGATGCTGATACGGCTGGAGTTGATGCCGCGCAGCTGGTCGAGCACGCTGACCGGGTTGCCGTCGTCGGTCAGCACACCGAAGGTGTTGGGCCATTGCAGGCCAAGGTCGAGGATACGCGAGGTGGCGACTTCCATCACCTCCACTTCCAGCACCACCTCGGGGTTGGACTGGTCCTGCGACTGCAGCAGCTTTTCGGCCATGCGCACGGCGTCGGGGGTGTCACGCATGGTCAGGGTATTGAGGCGTTCGTCGACGAACACGTCACGGGTCTTGAGCATGGTCTTGACCATGTTCAGCGCGGTGTTGGCGTCGATGCTGGTCAGGTAGAAGGTGCGCATGACCAGTTCCTGGTAGTCCTTGGTCTTCTGCGGCGAATCGGGGTAGATCAGCAAGGTATTGTCGTTGACGATCTTCTGCCGCAGCTGGTTCTGCTCCAGCAGCAGCGCCACGGCGTCCTCGATGCGCACGTCACGCACGAAGATGGTGGCCTTCATGTCCGGGCGCAGGTCCTTGTCGAAGATGAAGTTGATGCCGGCGACCTGCGACAGCACCTCGAAGATGGTCTTCAGGCCGGCGTCGCGAAACTCCAGGGTGACCGGGCGCTCCAGCTTGCTGCGCAGCTGCGGGTAAGGCGTTGCAGTGCGGGCCTGGACGTTCTCGATGTCGGTGCGCAGGGCCACGCCCTTCTGGTTCTGTGGGTCCAGGCGCAGCACTTCGCGAATGTAGCGCTCGGCGCCGAACAGGTCGCCCTGGCGCAGCGCAGCCTGGCCCAGCGCGACACGCTCGTCGAGGGTGCGGATCAGCTCCAGATGGCGGATGCCTTCCTGGGCACGGCGGTTGTTCGGCTCGAGGGTCAGCACCCGGCTGTAGCCGGTGCGGGCGCTGGTGAAGTCATGGCGGATGCGGTCGGCATCCGCCTGGCTGATCAGCGCTTCCACCGCGGCCTGGCGACCGTGGGCCAGGGCGATGTTCAGCTCCGTGTCGCGCGGGTTCTCGCTCAAGGCCTCTTCCAGGCGGGCGATGCCGGCCTCGTACTGGCCCTCCTTCATCAGCTCGGCGCTGTCCTTGCGCACCCCGCTGGAGCCGCAGCCGGCAATGGCCACGCACAGCGCCAGGAGCATGAACGGAGCAGGCTTGCACGGTTTCGACGACTTCATGGTGCGCTCCCTACAGACAAGGTCTGTGACTGATGCAAAGGCAGATAAACCAGGTCCAGCTCATTGGCCGAGACTCTGTCGAGGCGATAGGTACTGTCGATCACGTCGCCCTTGCGCACGACGTAGAGCTTTTCGCCGCTCTGCAGGAAGATCTGCAGGTCGTCGCGGTCGCCCATGCGGCCGACGAACTGGAACGGCAGCGCCGGGGCGGTAGGGGCCGCCGCTACGACGGGTGCGGCGACTACAGGTTGTTCGGTGACCGTGGCCAGGGTTTGTGGCTTGGTCCATTGCTGGGCTGGGAACAGATCCCTGGAGGCCCTTGTCGGCCCTTTCGCGGGCTCGCCCGCTCCCACAGGTTCCGCAGGCGACGCCGACCCTGTGGGAGCGGGCGAGCCCGCGAAGGGAGCAACGCTGTCTTGCTGCTGGAACCAATGGCCCGGTGCCCACGCCAACGCAGCGCTGATGCCCAGGAACCCGACCCATATCACTGCGCGTTGTGTATTCATCACGACCTCGACAGGTAGAGGGTCAGGCGCACCCGGCCGTTGAGCTCGGTGTCGCCGATGGATTTGCGTTTGAGTTCGAGGTCTTCCAGCACCAGGGTCGGCAGCTGGCCGATCAGGCCGCGCAGAAAGCCGCGGATCTGCGGGTAGCTGCCGCGTACTGGCAGGATGATCTGGTAGCGCGACAGCTGGGTCTTGGGGTCGACGCCCAGGGCGTACTCACCGCGCGCCAGGCTGATGTGCTCGGCACTGGCCAGGTGGTAGAGGCGCTCGATCAGCTCGCTGGCTTCGGGCTGCCCGGGCATCTGCTGGCGCAGGCTGTCCAGCGCCTGTTGCTCGGGCTTGACGGCAATCTTCAGCTCGCCGCGCTTGACCCGTTCGACCTGCACGCTGGCATCCGCTTCGCTGGCGCGCAGTTCGCGCACGGCCTGCCACTCGGGCACTACACCGGCCAGCGCAATACCGACGGCAAGTGCTGCGACGGCGACGGCGCCCAGGCCGACCGGGCCGATGCGGCGCAGTTGCTCGTGGAGGATAAGGCTAGGGACGCGCATGGCCGGTCTCCCAGGTGGCGGTGAGGTTGAAGCGCACCGGGTGCTCGGGCTGCCCGGCAACCACTTCGTGGTTGAGCAGCGACACATCGCTGAGCTCGTCGCTCTGCTCCAGACGCTGGTGGTACTGCAGCATCGCTTCCAGGTTGCGAGCCTCGGCGCTGATGCGCACCTGGCCCTTGCGGGCGTCCGGGGTCAGGGTCAGCAGTGCCACGTCCTCCTGTGGCTGCGCTTCGAGCATGGCGAACAGCTGTTGCCAGGGCCGTTGCAGTTGCTGCGAGACGCTGCGCATCTGCGCCAGGCGTTCGGCCTGCTCGCGGCTGGCGGCGCTGTTCTGCGGGGCGACCGGGGCCGGGCGGCGGCCCAGTTGCAGTTCCAGGCTGTGCAGCTGGGTTTCCAGGTCTGCCTGCTCGGCCTGCAGCTGCAGTTGCACCAGCACCAGCCCGGCGACTGCGACGGCGCCCAGGGCCAGCAGCGACCAGGCCAACGGGCCGCTGCGACGGGGCTGAAATTCCAGGTCGAGGCGGCGCATGTCAGGCCACCGCCCGCCACATGGCGCACAGCGGGTCGCTGTCGCCAGCGGGCTGGCACAGCTGCACAGCCGCCAGTTGCGGGACGTCGCCGCGCCCTGCGGCATGCAGGTACACCCGTGGCAGTTGCTCCCCGTACAACTCGCAGGTGCGTTCGATCAGCGCCTGCAGGGCCTGGTCGCTGTCAGCGCAGCCCTGGGCCAGCACCTGTTGCCAGGCACCACCAGCGGCCA
Source organism: Pseudomonas sp. 382 (assembly GCF_002759075.1). Lineage (NCBI taxonomy): Bacteria > Pseudomonadati > Pseudomonadota > Gammaproteobacteria > Pseudomonadales > Pseudomonadaceae > Pseudomonas > Pseudomonas sp. 382. The sequence continues at coordinate 141,546 of NZ_PEMX01000003.1, read as the reverse complement.
GCAGTAGTACGCTGCGGCGTGGTTCGGCGAGCACGAACAGGAAGTCGCCCTGCTCCAGCTGCGCCGAGCAGCGGTTGTAGGCGGCCATCAGGTAGGGCTGCACCGAGCGCAGGCTCAGGCGGTTTTCCCGTCCCAGGCTCTGCAGGCCCAGCAGCAGGGCTTCGGGCAGCGCGGTGGCGATGCGTGCGGCCCCGGCGGGCTCAGGCGAAAGGACGATGCGCCAGTCACCGAGCGACTGGCCGTAGAGGTGCTCGAAGCAGGCCCGGGCGTAGGCATCCAGCTCGCGAGGCTGGCCGATGGCATCGCTCCACGGCACCAGGCAGAAGCGGCTGTAACGCGCCGACAGCAGCACGCGCAACGGGGCGCTTTTGACGGCGTGTTCGGCCAGCAGTGCAGCCAAGGCTTGCAAGGCCGCTTCCCAGGCCGGTTGCGCGGCATCGCAGGTGAATGCGCGGCTGCCAAGCCACTGCGTTTGATTGCCGCACGAGCGACCCAGGCCGACCCCGTCAGCGCCGAGCACGGCGCTGTACTTGTAAGAGCCACGATCAGATGAATGTGACACGGTTGATCTCCTCGAGTGTGGTGCGGCCATCACGGACCAGGTCCAGGGCCGAGGCACGCAGCAGGCGCAGGCCGCGTTGGCAGGCCAGCTGCTTGATCTGCGACAGGGGACGGCGTTCGACGATCATCTGCCGCAGGTCGTCGTCCAGGTGCAGCAGTTCGGCAATCGCGCTGCGGCCGCGGTAGCCGCTGCCACGACACTGGCCGCAGCCCTGGGCGCGAACGAATGTCCAGCCGCTGACCGCTTCGCGGGTCAGGCCCGAGGCGGCCAAGGCTTGGTCATCGACCTCGCACGGTGTGCAGCAGTGCGGGCAGGCCAGGCGGATCAGGCGCTGGGCCAGCACCGCGTTGAGAGCGGAGACGAAGCTGTAGGGGTCGACCTGCATCTGGCTAAAGCGGCCGATCACATCGAAGACGTTGTTGGCGTGGATGGTGGTGAACACCAGGTGGCCGGTCAGCGCCGACTGCACGGCGATCTGTGCGGTGTCCGGGTCGCGGATCTCGCCGACCAGGATCTTGTCCGGGTCATGGCGCAGGATCGAGCGCAGGCCACGGGCAAAGGTCAGGCCTTTCTTCTCGTTGACCGGAATCTGCAGCACGCCGGGCAGCTGGTATTCGACCGGGTCTTCGATGGTGATGATCTTGTCCACGCCATGGTTGATCTCGCTGAGCATGGCGTACAGGGTGGTGGTCTTGCCGCTGCCGGTGGGGCCGGTGACCAGGATCATGCCATAGGGCTCGCAGGCCAGCCGGCGCAGGGCGCACAGGGTTTGCTCGGCAAAACCGAGGGCCTGTAGCTGCACGCCGCTGACGCGGTCGGACAGGTCCTGCTTGTCGAGCACCCGCAGCACCGCGTCCTCACCAAAGATGCTCGGCATGATCGACACACGGAAATCGATCTGCCGCTCGCCGATGGCGACCTTGAAGCGGCCGTCCTGCGGAACGCGTTTTTCACCGATGTCCAGCTCGGCCATGACCTTGATGCGCGAGATCACCTGATCGGCGAAGGCGCTGCCACTGGCCTTGCCAGCGCCATTGAGCACGCCGTCGATGCGGTACTTGATGACCAGGCCTTGGCCAGTCATCCCCAGGTGGATATCGCTGGCGTGCTGTTTGAGCGCGTCGTACAGGGTCGAGTTGACCAGCTTCACCACCTTGCTCTGGTCTTCGCTGATGCTGGTCAGCGACAGGCGTTGCAGCGGGTCGCTTTCACCGCTGGTTTCCGGGCCATGATCGAGGGCATCGACGGCGTGGAAGCTTTCTTCGTGGCGGGCCAGAAAGGTGGCCAGGTCGGCAGCGTGGGCCAGGTACAGCGGCGCGCCTTGCAGGTTGTCGTCGATCCAGGCCAGGCGGGCATGGTCGAAAGGGTCGGCGAACACACCGATCAGTTGGCCGTCCTGCTCGATCATCACGAACTCGTGCTTCAGGCACTGGGCCAGGCTGACCGTGTCGAAGCGCGCAGTGCTGGCCAGCAGTAGCTGGGTAGCCAGCACCGGGTAGTGCAGGGTCAGGCCAAGGCGCTGGATGAAGCGGTCGGGGGTGTCGTTGGCCAGGCGCTCCAGACAGTTGAGCAGACGCTCGTCGCCCGCTTGCAGGCGGGCCTGGGCCAGGAGGTCGCGGGGGTAGGCGCTGTACTTGCCTGCACCTGTATCGAATACGTCTGCCATGGCCTGCGACTCCGCTCAGGGGCGCGTCGCGGGCTGGCTTGGCCAGGGCAGCGGGCGCCGCTATTCCCCGGTGAGCAGTTGTTCGTCGTCAGGTCCTGGGGGCTTGGCGCCATTACGGCGGCGGTCGGCCAACACCCAGCTGCCATCGTACAACTGCAAGGGGAACGATTCGTTCCTGTTCTGGCGTCGTTCGACAAACCCTTCGGCTGGATCGTCAGTGGCCCTGCGCCGGCGCTCGATGCCCATCAGGTCGAAGATCGCGCGGGCCAGTTCGGCCAACGGGAACGGCTTGAACAGGACATGACTGACGCCAAGTTCGGCAGCTCGCTCACGGACTTCGGCAGTCGGGTGAGCGGTGATCAGCACGAAATGGCACTGCCTGTTCTTGCGCACGGTCTCCAGGAGTTGAAACCCCACCATGTCAGGCAAGCGGTAATCCAGCACAATCACCTCCGGTGCCAGGCTTTGAGCCTGCTCGATACCGCTGGCACCGTCGTGGGCGACGTGAACTTCCAGGCCTTGCGCCTGCAGGTACGCTTGCAGGTTTTGCGCAAGGGTCTGTTCGTCATCGACTACCAATACTTTCTTCACCAAGGTCGACTCCCAAATACTGCCCGGTTACCCGGGTTGCGAAGTGCGGCCTCGACAAGGCTAGAGCAGGCTTCGTGCCAGGCATGAATTGTCTTCTCGCACCAATGTAAGTCTTTGATCCCACTGGGTTGCAGCACACCCCACGACGCAGGCGCAGGCCTTGTTCCCCACATCCGGGGAAACTGATGGCACTTTGCCAAAGCGCTATTCCCCAGCTTTGGGGAAACCCGTTCAAGGGCGTCAGTCAGCGATCTCCACTGTAGCGGATTCGCGCAAACGTTGGCGCACGGATTGGCGCGCCTGCGCCTGCAACTGGCCGATGAGCGCAGCCTTGGCCAGTTGCAGGGCTGGTTCGGGTATGACCAATGCACTAACACTTTGGTTCTGCGCTCCTTGCAGGATTTGCCGGTTGGCCTGGTAAAACGCCGCAACTTCGGCCTGGCTGGGTTCGTCTACCGCGCTGAGCTGAGCGTACACCCGCTGCGCGGCCAGCTCGCGGCGCATGTAATCAGCGTACTCTGCGCGATCGAATCCTGCATCTGCCAGGCGCCTTGCGAACAGTGCCGGGCTGGCGAAGGCTGCTTCGACTTCGCTGACTTGCGCTGATACCTGCTCATCACTGATGTGAATACCCTGGCGCTGGGCTTCCTGCCAGAGCAATTCCTTGTCGATTAGTTCATCCAGTGCTTGCTCGCGCAGGCGCTTGTACAGCGTCGGATTACGAATGCTGGCCACTGCCCTGCCCTGTGCCTGCAGATATTCGGAAAAATAGCGCTCAAGGCGCAGCTGGTCGATAGTCACGCCGTTGACCCGCGCAGCGGGTACGTCGGCCCAGCTCGCCTTGGCGGCCACCAGCAGCAGGCACAGCAACAGGAATCGCATGAGCACCTCCGTTCAAGGGCTGTCCGGCAACGGCCGGTACGGTGCGACGGCGCTGAAGCGCGGCCCGGGCAGCGCCACCGCGACGACATGGGCGCCAGCCATACCCTGGCGCCTGCCGGGGCCGAAGCCCAGCGCCGGGGTCAGGCCGGTATCGACATCGTGCAGGCGCTCCAGGGCGCCCACCAGCCGTTCGCGGCTGGCATCGCGCCCCATCTGCTTCAGGGCTTCCGTCAGCAGTTTGAGGGCACACAGGGTGTTGACCTGCAGCGACGCCTGGCGTGGGTCGAGACCCTGGCGCTGTTGCAGGCCAGCCAGGCTCGCCATGCCCTGCTCGGTCCAGTCATCGGGCAAGAACGGATAGGCCAGGAACAGCCGTTGCGACCACTGCGCTGGCAAGCTGGCCACCGCTACCGCCACCTGGCTGGAGGCGGCGAGCAGGTATGGCGCACGCCCTTCGGCGTGCAGCGCCTGGGCTAGCGCGGCGAAGGCCTGGGCGCGGCCGACGAAGACGATACCCTGGCCATCGACGGCCTGGCCGTCGAAGGCCAGGATCGGTGCGGGCGTCCAGCCTTGCTGGAGCAGGCGTTGGCGCACCTGCTCGGCCAATGCCGCCTGATCGTTGCCGGCATACACCACGCGCAAGCCATCTGGCGGCAAGCCGAGGGCGCCCTTGGCATGGGCTGCCAGGCTCAGCAACTGGCTGGCGACACCCGGCAGCGGGTCGAAAATCAGAGGGCTGCCGCCGCTGCGTGGCGTGCTGCCGATCAGCGGCACGCCCCGTTGTTCGAGCAGTGTCGGCAGTTGCTGATCGAGCATGGGCACCAGCGGGGTGATCAAGGCGAACACCTGCTCCTGGTCCAGCAGGCGCTGCAAGGCGTGCTCGGCACTGGCCGGGTCGGTGTCAGCATCGGCGACCACCAGCTCCAGGCGTCGCCCATGAATGCCGCCCTGCTGGTTGATCTGAGCCAGGCCATCCTCCAGCACGGCACGTACCACATGCCCGGCTTCAGCCAGTGGGCCACGGGCCGGGAGCAAGGTGCCCAGGCGCAGCACGCCTGCTTCCACCCCGGGGTCACGTTCATCGCCCAGGCGTTTGAGGTAAGCCGTGAGGTTGCGCTGGTCAGCCAGGGTCAATTCGAAGCGCGGCATGGCGGGGTCCAGTCGCTGCCCCGCGGGGTCGACGCCGTGCTGGATCGCGCGGGCCAGCGTGCCGTCGCGGTAGGCCGGGTAGCGGCGACCGTTGCTTTGTCGCTCGCCCTGCCCGAGCGCCAGGCGTTGCCAGTCGAGGCTGGGTGGGCGTACCCCGCCTTCGGCGCGCCCACGCCCGTCAAGCCCGTGGCAGCTGGCGCAGGGCAGCACGCTGGCGGGCACGCTCATGTCGCTGGCACCGACCCGAGCCATCAGCTGTGCGTCGCTGCTCGAGACCCCTTGCCGATAGAGGCGCTTGCCGGCCTGTTCATTGGCGGTAAGTTCCAGCGCACATGCTGAGCCGCCAATTACCCCAAAAAGGACGAATCCCAGAAGAAAGCGGGCCTTTGCAGGAGCGGCCTTGCGTCGCGAAAGGGTCGCGCAGCGGCCCCAGTGACCCAGCACCCATGCATGAATGGCCGGGGCTGCTTTGCAGCCCTTTCGCGACACAAGGCCGCTCCTACAAGAATTGCGCAATTCCATGGCGGCTATCGCCCAGCCAACGGTTGCGCCAGCAGCTGCATGCGCTGGGCGATGGCCGCAGGCGGTGCATCCGGGCGGATCTTGCTCCAGCGCTTACCGGCCACGTCACCGGCAATCAGCTGCGTCGAATGCTGCTCGGGGCTGGGCAGGAACTGGCCGATGCGCCCCAGCACCAGGTCGACATCAGCCTTGTCGCCGGTGAGGAACAGCCAGTTGGCGCTGTCCACGCCTTGCTTCTCGGCAAAGGCCTTGAGCGCTGCCGGGGTGTCGTTGAGCGGGTCGCTGCTGATCGACACGAAGGTCACCTGGCTGGCCAGCGCTGGCCCCATGGCGTCGCGCACCTCACGCAGCTTGCGGGTGATCAGCGGGCAGGCGTCGGTGCAGCGGGTGAATATCACGTTGAGCATGACCACTTTGTCTTTGAGCACATCGCTGTAGAAGCGCAGCTCGCGGCCGTTCTGGTCCTTGAGCACGGTGTCGGTGAACCACGCCTGCGCATCGCGGGTGCCTCCACCGCTGGTCATGGCCGACGGTGCCGGTTGCGGGCTGGGCCCCTGTGGCCCATGGCCCTCATGGGCAAACGCTACCGCGCTGAGGATCCACAGCACGGCCACCAGGGCCAGCCAGTCAGTGCTGCGCATCGTGGTGTGGCGGGTTGTGCTGCTCATGGCTGCACCTCACTGCGTTCGGCGATGGCGGTGCTCTTGGCGTGGACGCGACGAGCACTCAGGCGGTTGATTTCCTCGACCAGCACGGCCGGGTCGGTGAAGCCGTAGTAGCGGGTCCAGTGGCCCGTGCGGCCGTCACCCACCAGAATCAGCGGCGGATGCTGGCTGAGGTCGGCACTGAAGCTGCCGAGGCCCTTGAGGGTTTCGGTGACTGCATACTGCGAGCCGGTCAGCCAGCTCCAGCCCGGGCCATGCTGGAAGGCTTTGGCGTAGCCCTGCAGGCGCTTGGCGTCGTCACGTTGCGGGTCGACGCTGATCGACACCAGCTGGATCTCCTCGCCCACCCGCCCCCCCAGCTGTTGCTGGACCTTGCCCATGATCGACGACACCACCGGGCACACCGTGGTGCAGCTGGTGTAGATGAAGCCCATGATCACCAGGCGCTCGCCCACCAGGTCGTGCTCCAGGCGCACCGGCATGCCGTCCTGGTTGAGCAGCGGAACGTCGGCAAAGCGCACGCTGGCCTTTTCCTGGTGGGCCATCGGCGGCGGCCCGGCGTGGCCTTCGTGGTCATGGCCGGCATGGGCCAGTGCCAGGTTGCTGGCCAATGCCAGGCTCAGGGCAAGCAGCTGGAAAGAATGCTTGGCGTTCATCGCACATGCCTCACTTCGGTCTGGGAAGCAGTAGCCGCTGCGGCTGGCAGCACGCGCAGGCTGGTGTAGTTTTCTTCGGCGAACGAGCGCCCAAGCGATGGCGATTGCACATGCAGGTACCAGGCGCCGGCTTCGGGCAAGGTCAACGCCGCCTGGTACACGCCCTCACCCACCTCTTCGAGCGGCAGGTTGCGCGGCAGCGAAGACGGCGCCAGGAAGTAGCGCAGGGTCAGGTCGCCCAGGCCCAGCCGTGGCCGACCGTCGTCGCCGACGATGCGTACCTTGGCGGTGAATTCCGTTTGCTGCGCCATGGGCTGGTCGAGGCCGATGAACTCGGCATGCGCCCCCCGGCGCTTGCTTGCCGCTGGCGCCGCGGCCACCTCGGTGCTGAAACAGTGGATGATCTGCGGCTGGTTGAGCAGGAAGGCCACATCGAACCTGCCTGCCGCCGGCATCTTCACCGTCGAGCCATACACGCCGGGTGCCAGCTCACGCAGGCTGCGGTCGATGACCAGGGTCGCGCGGGCCTGGTGACCACGGTTGTTGTAGCCAGACATCGGGGCGTTCATGCCCTCGGCGTAGAAGTAGGTGGTGTTGTCCACCGGGTTGACCACGAATACCGAATTGTCGTCACGCGACACCGCCAACCCTTGGGCCAGTGGCAGGTCGCCGGCCTGGCGGGGCGCCGCGGGGCCGGCTTCGAAACCCTGCACGATCGGCTGGCGCCCTTCGCCCAGGCTGCTGAGGTTGATCATGCTGACCTTGGGCGAGGCCAGGCCGCGGATGTAGGCATAGCCTTTGGTGAAGGTCAGCTGGTACGGTTCGGCCGCCACCGGAACCCGATGGATCAGCTTGTCGGTACTGGCATCGATCACCAGCGCCTGGTTGTCCAGGGTGTTGAGCACGATGCCATAGCGGCCATCAGCGCTGAAGCGCATCGGCCCGAGGCCTTGCTCGGCCTTGACGATGTGGCGCAACTGATGGCTGCTGGCATCGATCACCCGCACCGTGCCCTCTTCGCCGTCGGTGACGTAGACCGCCTGGGACAAAGCCGAGTAGGCCACCGACAGCGGGTGCGGGCCGACCTCCAGGGTTTTCACCAGGCGCATCTGGGGGATGTCGATGATGCTCAGCGTGCCGCCGTCGCGGTTGCTGACAAAGGCGTAGCGTGAGTCGGCGCTGAAGGCGATTTCGTGGTGCCCGGAGCCGGTGGCGAATGACTTCAGGGTGCTGCGCGCGGGAACGTCGATTACCGTGACCCCGCCTTTGGCCGGGTCGCTGCTGTTGTTGCCGACCCACAGCCGGTGCTGGTCCGGCTGCAGGGCCACGCGGACCGGTGACTCACCGGCCTCCAGGGTGGACACGCGGGTGAAGGTCTCGGTATCGATGACTGCCACCTGGCCACGCTCCGGCATCGACACGAAGACCTGCTTGTCGTCGCTGGTGGCCGTCCAGTCCATGGGCCGGCCCGGCAGGTCGATGCGCGCCAGGGTACTGGTGATGCCGCCCACCGACACGGTCGGATCGATCACGGTCAGGCTGGCGTCCTTGTTCAGCACCAGCAGAAAGTAGCTGTTCAGGTCGAGCAACGGGCGTGCACCGATGCTGCTCTTGAGGAACAAAGCAACACGGGCCTTACAGCTCTGGTCGCGGTTGCCGCCTTCTGCCGGTGCCGACTGTGCCGGGTCGATCCAGGCCCCCGGCGCCATGCCCGACAGCGGCTGGCCGCTGGCCTGGTCGGTGACTTTGAAGCGGATGTTGGCAAACGCGCCTTCACGCACGTCGCCGCCGGCCAAGGGGCGCGCCTCGAACTCCACCGTCACGCCGTCGCGGCTGAGCCGGTGCAGCGCCTGTGGGTCGTCAGGCTCCTGCAGCAGCTCGCGCGGGTCGCACCAGAGCTTTTCATACGCCACCCCCAGGCCGATCAGCGCCGCACCCAGCATCACCCCCAGTACTGCAGGCCGAGTCTTCTTGTTCTTGTACATGCTCGCGCTCCCCTACCCTTACTGGCTCGCCGCAGTTGCCGGCGGCGCATCGTTGGTCACCCGCAGGATGCCCCACAGCCCCGAGAGGTTGCCGTAGGCGGCATAGTCGCGGAACAGATAGTCGCCGGGCACTGCGTTGGCGCCACCGGCACTGGGCAGCATGAAGCTGAAGTGCGCGGCCGGCAGCACGCTTTCCTGGGCGCCGATGTACATGCTCATCGGGTTGTTGGCAAAGCGCACCGAGCCGATACCAGGCAGGTTCATCGGGTAGCCATCAGAGTCGTTCTTTTCGGCCTGGTATGCATGCAGCGGCCAGACATGCCCATCCAGCTGGTAGACCATGCCGCGGCTGCCACCGCTGGGCATGACGATGTGGTTGCGCACCGGCTGGCCCGGCCTGGCGTACAGCACCGGGGTCAGCGGGTCGCCACCGACCAGGGCATTGGCGTAGGCCATGTGGGCGTTGGGCACATCGGCGAAGCCCAGGCCGTTGGCGTGGCCGAATGGCGAATTCGGGGCCATGCCGAAGCGCAGCCACAGCGGTTCGGTGCGGTAGTTGACGGCCATGTTGCCGTTATCCTGCGGGTCGCCCGCCGCACCATTACCTTCGGCGTTGATGCCTTCCACCGGGCGACCATCGGCCCAGCGCATGTTCAGCGCACGCTGCCAGACCGTGACGAAGTCGCGGTAGTCCGGCTGGCCGGTGACCTTTACCGTGGCCTGGGCGCGAGTGGCCGTGTCTTCGCTCCAGGTGGCGGTCTGCGGCAGGACACTCATGGCACCGACCAGGCCCTTCTGCGGTTGCTTGATGAAGTCCGACGGGGTCAGGTTGAGGCCGCCGAACTCGATCGCCGTGGTGTTGATGTTGTCCACCGTGCGGCCCAGTTGCAGTACCGGCTTGCCTTCACGCTCCAGGTGGCCGGCGTAGTACTGGTACACCTTGCTCGGGTAGGCGCCACTGTTGCCGACCCGGGGCGGTACGGTCTGCACCGGGTTGAGACCAACGTTGGCACCATCGGACTTGGTGATGTCGTAGGCCAGCAACTGGGCGTGCAGGCCGACATGGCTGGACGGGCGCATCAGGTTGTTGGCAAAGGCGGTGGCGCCTTCGCTGTCGAACCGGTCACGCTTGACCACGTTGTGCATCACCGCGGTGCTGGGCAAGTCCGGCATCACCTCGGGCAAGCGGTTCTCCAGGGTGATGCTGATGCAATCGCCAGCGTTGGCCCGCAGGATCAGCGGCTCCACAGGTACGCCGGCTTTCAGCTTGCCGGTGATGGCATCGAGGTCGGCCTTGCGCACGTACAGGATGGCCGTCGGGTCGTGCAGCGGCGCACTGTGGCCACCGATGCTGAACGGCATGCCGTCCTCGGGATCGACACCGCTTACCAGCGGGATGCTGGTCTTGCGATTGTTGAACACCAGGGTGCCGCCGTTGGCCTTCAGCGGCCCGCCGACATGCTGGCCGATACCGGCGATATCGTTGATGGCGACGCCGTTGCGGTTGTCGAGGATGTCGTTGGCCAGCGCGGCGACGATCTCGTAGCTGCGCTTGACGGTGGCGCGGGTACCAATGCCATTGGGGTTGGCCGTGGTTTTCGGGCAGATACCGTCGAAATTGACGGTGTTGCGCATGGCCACCGGCTGCGGGTTGTTCGGCAGCGGGAACAGGTCGGCACGCTGGGCGGTGTAGTTGCGCATGATGCCCCAGATGCCGTTCCAGTAGCCTTCCAGCGCTGCGTCCAGCGAATACAGGTAGTCACCGTTGGTGGCGGCGGAACTGGAAATCATCGACACCGGTGCCAGGAAGCCAAGCTGCTCGGATATGCCGATCATCTGCGATGACTTCCAGCCCGAGTTGGAGCTGTTGCCGAAGCCGGAGCCATTCTGCAGCCATTTCACGCCGTGCAGCGTCACGTTGTGCTCCTCTTCATGGCCGCCGGCATGCATGCGCAGGCGCACATTGTCGCCGCTGTAGGTGCGCAGCATCGGCGTGAACGGGTCGCCCGGCTCGCTACCACCGCGGTTGATGTGCGGTGGGAATAGCGTGGTGCCACCGGTTGGGCCGACCGCCGAGGTGATCGCCGAAGGCGCCAGGTTCATCGCCGGGATGGCACGGTCGGTGCGGGTCTGCAGCGCGTAGCTGAGGTCACCGCCAAGGCCCTCGGCCTGCATGCCGCGCTTGCCGTCCGGGCCGACCTTGTTCGGGTCGAACACGCGCAGGGCCAGCGGTTCGTTACGGTAGTTGACGACGAACATGCCAGGGTCATCCACCGAGATCGCCTGCGGGCATGGCCGGCTTGGGCAGCCCGGATTGATGCCGCCACGTTCTTCGACGATGGCTTCCAGCAGGTTCGACGCCTTGCCGCGTACCGGCGGGTTGATGGCGTAACGGAAGCTGTCGGCAGTGGCCGGGAACGACTGGGCATTGGGGATGCCATCCGGGCCGGCACCAACATATACCCCCGCCTCGTAGGCATGCTGGAAGTCGCTGTACTCGAGGAAGAACTCGCGGTAGCTGTCGTTCTTGCCGTCACCGTCGTTGTCGCCGGTGTGGATCACCGCTTGCCACGAAGTCGGGCCGCCATCCTGGCGGGTGGCCGGGTTGTACAGCTTCTCGCCAGTCTCGGCGTGGTACCAGGTGGAACCGGCCGGCTCGGCCAGCACGGTGGCGTACAGCCCGAGTTGCTGGTGGGTCGATGGGCCGAGGTGGTCGTGGGTGAAGATGGTGCCCAAGCCACGGTCGACGTTGAACACGTTGACCAGCGGGTCGGCGAACCAGCGCTGCATGGCGGTGCGCGCGCCCAGCCAGTCGGCCCGGCCGAAGCGGCCGAAGTACGGATGCTGCTTGGCTTTCGGGCAGGCAGCGGTGCCGTCGCGGGGGTCACCCTCGGTGCAGTTGTTGAAGGCACGGATGGCATGCACGCGCTCGACCACACTGCCGGGCGAGAGGATGCCATCTTCGTAGTTCCAGCCGTTGGCCGAACCGTCGGCAGCGGTCAGGTCCCACTTGGGCAGGTGGATGTGCTGGCCGATGACATCGGTCGGGGTGCGCACCTGGTAGTCGTCCATTTCATAGAACGACGGGATCAGGTTGGTGTGCTGGTACATGGTGCAGTCGAAGGTGTTCATGCGCATCACCAGTGGCTCTGGCGGGCGCTGCTTGGTGATCACTGGCCAGGCGTCTTCCCACAGGGCGATGATGCGCGCCTGCGGGAAGTGGTAGCCGACCTTGTTGTACACCGCGTCGAACTGGATGTTGGCGCCCTTGTAGATGCGCGGGCGATCGGCAGTGAAGGCAGACGCGCCACGGAAGTTGATGCCGCTCAGGCTTTCGCCGCTGAAGAATTCGCCCGCGCCCGAAGACTGGGTCAGGCGTTTGCCACGGTCATCCATGCACGGTTCATAGAATGGGGCGCCTGCGGTCGGCAGCGCGCCGTTGGTGCGGAAGGCCTTGGGCACCGGTTGGCTGCCAGGGACCAGCGCGTAGCTGGGGTGCTCGGCTGTGGCATGGAACTGCATGGCGGCCTGCTCGACGTCGGTACCCTCTTCCGGCAGGTAGATCGGCCTGGCCCGGTGCACCACCTTGGAAAAATCCAGTTTGGTGGTGGTGGTAACGGCTTCGCCGCCAGCGGATACACCGTCCAGCGCATGGCGCCCGAGTCCACCGTCCCAGCCATCGACCTGGTTGGGGTCGAGGTTGGCCCACAAGGCTTTGCCGCTGTCCTTGAGCTGCCGGGCCAGGGCCGGGTCGAGCATGTCCAGTGGCGGGGTTGGCGGGCGGTTGCCGACGCTGCTTTCCATGCCGCCGATCCAGAACGGGTAGCCCGGGTTCTTCAGCGTACCGTCGGCATTGCGGTTGGCCTCGCTGCGGTCGACCAGGGCCAGCGAGCCGATCGCCTTGGCAGCGCCAGGCTGCTGGGCGTGGTCGTCATCACCTTCGCTTTCAGGGTGGTCATCGTTGTTGGCGACCATCTGCCCGGCAGCGAGCTTGGGCACCACCACCACCTTGCCAGGCATCGGCGCCATGGCCTTTCCTGGCAACGGCACAATGGCCGGGATTGGCGTGCCGGCAACGATCTCGCCATCTGGCAGTGCCCGGGCGCCCGCCGCTGGCTTGCCGCTGCGCAGTGCGAACGGAGTGCTGTGAAAACCGTTCTCGCCCTGCCCGCTGACATCCAGCCGGGTGCCTTCCTCGAAAACGTCATGCACCCGCCACATGGCCCACATGCCTTGGGCGAAATGCGGGTAGAAATGGCAATGATAGATGGCATCGCCGGCCACCCGGTTGCGGTTGCCCGAGCCACCGTTGGCGATCTCATAGGTGTAGCCGACGCCGGCACCGATACCCTGGGCATCGATGTAGTCGGAATTGTCGTCGTTGGGGTTGAACAGCCACTGATGCCCGTGCAAGTGGAAGATGTGCTGCTCGTGACCGTTGTGGGTGTTGCGGAACTTGGTGAAGTCACCAATGTAGCTGTGGTGCACGTTGGCCGGCTCCGCCGGGTACAGGGCCATGCTGGCCTTGACCCCGGTGGCGCTTGCCGGCGGCACTTCGCCGGGGCGGATATGTTCGAGGCCGACGTTGGCCGGCACATCGACCAGGGTGCCGATATCGCCCACGGTGTGCGCACTGAGGAAGAACTCTTCGTAGGCGCACGACAGGCAGTCATGCATCGGTCCCACGCCCAGGCGGTTGGCGACCACCTCGGCGCCCATGCCACCGGAGCCATAGTTGATCATGAACGCGTCGCGCGCCGGTTCCAGTACATGCCCCATCACCGGGTCTGCCCAGTAACCAGGGAAGGCCTGGGTGCCGGCCACCTCATCGGCGAACTGCGAGGCGAAGTCGCGAAACGCCTCGAGCCGGTTGGGCAGCGCCGGGTTGCGCTTGCCGATGCTTTCCAGTGGGTAGGTGGACTTGGGGAAACTGCCATCAGGGTTGGGGCCCATGACGATGGCGTCGGTTTCGCTGCTGAGGATCTGGTTGCCGTCGATCATCGCGATGATCGGCTTGCCGGCCTTGCCCTCGGTGATCCAAGGCTCGCGCTGTGGATAGCGGGCCTCATAGTCGATCACCGGCTGGCCAGCGGCGGTGCGGCCGGTGGTGGCCAGGCGCATTTCTTCTTCGGTCAGGGTGTTGCGGTAGGTTCGCCCGCCTTTGGGGACCACCACCACCTGGCCGAACAGGCCGTTGGCGACATTGCCGGCAGCCCCTTCGCCGCCAAAGGTGGCGGCTTTGCTGGTAGCGGCGAACGCCCCTTCGCGTTCGGCAAACAAGGTGTAGCTGCGGGTGCTGCCGGGGCTGACCAGGAAGTTGCCGTTACGGCCGGTGTTGGCAGAGATGTCGGCGATGCTGTTGACCGCCTGCATGCCGTTGACCTGAAAGCCGACCATGCGCTCGGCGACTTGCTCGTCGGCGACGAAGCCTTCGGCAGCTGGGTCTTTCGACAGTTCGAGGCCTTCGACTTGTTCCGCCTCGATGCCATGCTTGTTGGGGTTGGCCCGGTAGTCGAGCAGGTTGGTGAGGTTGACCGTGAGGCAGTCGCCGGCGGCCACGCGCAGCACGATCGGCCGTGGTCGCTTGTCTGGCCGCAGGGTGACCTTGCCCGGCACTGCGGCACCGCCCCTGCTCAGCGGGACCTGGCGGTCATCCACCACATCCTCGCGCAGGGCGAAGATCATGCCGTTGGCGTTCTGCGCACCCAGGCGGTTGAACATCAGCGGCTGGTCCAGGGCTACCACGTTGGCCACCAGGGTGCGTTGGCACTGCCCGGCAGCCTCGCTCTCGCTGGTCGCTTCCCAGCCAAACAAGGCCAAGACAAGTGATGTCAGGACGGGGCCTTTGGACGAGATCGACATGCTGCACCTCCGGGACGCAGGAACACTGCATAGGGGGCAGCAAGGTGTGTGCCACAAGGAAATAACTTGCTATTTCAGTAAGTTAGCAATGGAAAAGGACCAATTTGGGGAGGATCCCCCATGGAAATTCCCCGAATCGGGGGGATGATATGCATTGTCGTTTCGGTGAAATGCAGGGCAAGAGGAACTGGCAACTGCCGTTCTGGGCCGTGCTGTTTCCTACAACCTTTTGCCTGGCTATCTGCTGGTACGTCATCTGCCGCCTCTTCAATGTACGAGCAGCACCTGCGCCACCCGAAGCGTTTGAAGAAGTACCTGTTCAATCCACCAGGCTTGAACGCAGATGATCCACTGCAAAGCGGCTGACTGACGAGGCGCCGGGCCACGCGGCCCTTCGTCGGCCCACTGCAGAAAAAACCGTGAAACCCCATGAAACAAGTTGAACATACAGCTCCGGTAAGCTTCCAAAAGATGATACGTGCCATCCTTTTGCCAGGAGCCTGCCGCCAATGCCTACCCAGTCTTCCCTTCCGTGCCAGCGCCCAGGAGCCCTGCGGCCATGAAGATGCCCGGCCGTGCGCCCAATTCCAGCCTGCAACTCGACTACGTCCGTGACACCCTGTTCGGCCCGGTCGCCCTGAGCGTGGAATGCCAGTGCCAGCTCGCCCCTCTCAATCTGCAGGGCCGCCCTGGCCTGCGACTGCATATCTGTCCACCCTTGCCAGACAAGGTCGAGCGCGCCCACAGCGTGGCGTTCGTGTGGGACGGGCGCAGCTATCACGGCGTGGTCCGCGATCAAGGCAAATGCGGCGATGGCGGCCTGAACCTGCTGCTGGAACTACAATAAGCCGATCAACGGCCAGATGTCAGGCTGAACCTGATACAAGCGGCGGATCTCCATAACTACAAGGCTTGCCTTCTGGAGATCGCCATGAACAGCCCGTTGCTCAAGCTCTTCACTCGCCCCTCCGACGCCTGGATTGACATCCGCCGCGCCGAAGAGGACCACCCGCAACAATACCTGCCGCGCCTGCTTGCGCTGGCGCTGGTCCCTGCCCTGTGCCTGTTCGTGGGTACCACCACCTTCGGCTGGAGCCTGGCCGCCGAAGACCGTGTGCGCCTGAGCATGGCCAGCGCCGCGCAACTGGCCGGGCTGCTGTATGCCACCACGGTGGTCGGGGTGATGCTGATGGGGGTGATGATCCGTTGGATGTCGCGCGGCTTCGATGCGCAACCGACGCTCAACCAATGCATCGGCTTTGCCGCCTACTGCGCAACGCCCTGGTTCTTCGCCGGCGCCGTTGGGCTGGTGCCGATCCGCTGGCTGGCACTGCTGGCGCTGGTCGCCGCGTCTGCCTATGCCACGGTATTGCTGTACGGCGGCTTGCAGACCTTCCTGCGCCTGCGCAAAGAGCAGGCCATGCTGTTTGCCAGCTGCGTATGGGGGGTGGGGTTGCTGTTGCTGGTGACCATCCTGGTTTCGATGATCCTGTTCTGGAGCCACGGGCTGATGCCTGAATACGTGCGCCCGGCCAGCCTCGGCTGACCGGTACGCATCGGCTGCTCAGGCGATGGCCCTGAATGCCGCCGGGTGGCTGTCCCGCAGGGTGTGCAACTGACCGACAAGATTCACCAGGTCGCGACAACTGTTCAAGCTCTGCAATGAGACCCCGGAGAGGGTCACGCCCTCCTCCAGGCTTTGCCCCTGACCCAGGCGAATGGTCAGGGTGGTGCCGTCCGGGCAGCTGACTTCGCAGCGGTCGGGCAGGCAAGCCTGCTCGATGATCTGCCGCATTTCCAGCATCGAAACTCCTATCAACGACATAGTACGACCCTCTCTGTACTGGATGGCCTGTTGTGTGTGAGTACGCCTTTGGCAGGCAGGGTGCCAATTGATATTGCGCATGCCCAAGCGGCCGTCCATGCGCTGGGGCAATGATCGTGCGAGGAATCACTTAGCACCTTAGTGGAAGAACGATGATCGGCCTCGCCTGTTCGATCGAATGCTGGCACTTCACGACAGGCGGTCGCTGAACGGACTATTTGTCGCCCAGGGACGCCCATAGATGCTGCGCCGCATAAGCGCGCCAGGGGCGCCAGTCCTGGGCACGTTCGGCCAATTGGGCGTCGGGCCCTTCCAGCAGACGCAAGGCTTTGACCAGCGCTACATCGCCCAGCGGCAACGCATCAGCGGCGCCTGCCTGGCGCAGCGCCAGATACAGGGCGCTCCAGGGGCCAATGCCTTTCAGCCGGCAGAGGTTGGCCAACAGCGGCTCCAGGCCCTGGCCCTTTCGCAGCAGCTCTGGTTCTGCCAGCAGTGCCCGCGCCAATGTACCCAGGGTGGCAGCGCGTGCCCGGGGCATGCCCAGGTTTTCCAGGTCGGCGTTGGCGAGCACGTGCGGCGTCGGAAAGACATGGGTCAGGCCATCGGACGGCTGACGAAGTGGCTGGCCATGACGCGCCACCAGGCGCCCGGCCAGGGTCATGGCACCCGCCACGCTGATCTGCTGGCCAAGCACCGTGCGCATGGCTTGCTCGCAGGCGTCCCAGCCCTGAGGGACGCGCAAGCCCGGGCGGGCGGCGAGCAGCCTGGCCATCAAGGGGTCGCGACACAGTTCGGTGGCGATGCGTGTCGGGTTGGCGTCGAGGTCGAAGAAGCGGCGAATTCGGGCGATCAGGCTGGGGACAGCGGCGGCAGGCACGCCGCTGAGTTGGATAAACAGGCGATTGCCACTGGCGGGCCGGGCTTCGAGTACACCGTGTTTGCCAGCCACGGGGAAACTGCGGCGATAGGTGCCAGCGCTGAAGGTTTCGATGCCGGGGATGCAGCGCGCGGCCAGGAAGGCCTGGGTCGAAGGCCAATGGTAGGGCGTGGGGTAGCGCAGCCACAACGTGTGCTGGCCGAAGGCATTGAACGAGCGGTGAACGGCGTGCAGTCGGGACAGAGGCATCGCAGCATCATGCCAATATTTGCAGGGTTTGTACCGGCCTCTTCGCGGGCACGCCCGCTTCCACAGGTTCATCACTCACCTTCAGGCAGTGACAATCCTGTGGGAGCGGGCGTGCCCGCGAACAGGCCGGTACAGGCAATCAATGATCCAGGCCAGCCCCCTCGCCCGCCATCTGCCCAAAGCGCCCAGCGTGGAAATCATCGAACGACTCGGCAATCTCCGCCTGGCTGTTCATCACGAACGGACCATAACCCACGATAGGCTCATCGATCGGCTCACCGCTGAGCAGCAGCAGGCTGGTGCCTTCGAGCGCCTCGATCGCCACATCCTCACCACCGCGTTCCAGCAACACCAGGCTGGCCGGGCCGGCTTCGCGCTCGCCGTTGACCCGCACGGTACCGCGCAACACCACCAGAGCAGCATTGTGGCCGTCGACAATCGGCAGTTGCAGGCTGGCACCCTCTTTCAGGCGCAGGTCCCACACATCCATCGGGGTAAAGGTCCGCGCGGGGCCAGCATGCCCCTGATAGCCACCGGCGATGACCCGCAGGCTGCCGGCATCGCCTTCCAGTTGCACCACGGGAATATCCGTCGACAGCAGCGTCTGGTATCCGGCAGCCGCGCGCTTGTCACGCGCCGGCAGGTTGACCCACAGCTGCACCATCTCCAGCGAACCGCCACTGCGGGCAAATGCCGGTGAGTGGAACTCTTCATGGATGATGCCGTTGGCAGCGGTCATCCACTGCACGTCACCAGGGCCAATAAGGCCACCGGCACCGGTCGAGTCGCGGTGCTCCAGCTCGCCCTGATAGACGATGGTCACGGTCTCGAAACCACGGTGCGGGTGCTGGCCGACACCGCGTTGCGTGCTGGTCGGGCTGAAGTCGTACGGGCCGGCATAGTCCAGCAGCAGGAACGGGCTGATCTTGCTGGCCAGGTTGTCATAAGTGAACAGGCTGCGCACCGGGAAGCCATCACCCACCCAATGGGCGTGGGGACTGCGGTGGATACCCAGGATCTTTTTCATGAGAAGTCTCCTCTCTTGGCTGGGTTAACCTTACCAATGAGACCAATAAGCCGGTAGCCAGTTGAAATGGCACTCATCGTTCCACCAACAGAACAATCATTCTGCTTTCAGATAGCCCAGCACCTTTTGTGCAGCCATGGCCGGGTCTTCCTGCATGAAACAATGCCCGCCAGGCACCTGGCTGGCGCTGACTGCAGGGTTGAGGCGGGCCAGGCGCTGCACCGAATGCGGCACGAAGGGATAAGTGTGTTCGCCATGCAGCGCCAGCGTAGGCGTCTGGATGGAAACCAGTTGCGCCCACATGCGCGAAGGGAACGAGCTGAAAATCTCCACTTCGCGGCTGGGCCGGCATTTCAGCACCACCCCCTCGCCGCAGTCCCCGATTGCGTGCTCGACATACGCTTGCAGCGCCGCGTCGGTCCAGCCCTTGAAGATGCCACGCCCGTGCAGCGAGGCCCGCGCCGCGTCCCGGTCCGGCCAATGGCTGCGGCGGCTGGCGGCCTTGCGCGCCAAGGCATGCCGGCGGTGCAGGCCTACCAGCGCAGCGGCGCCCATCACGCCGATCATGCGCCGGCTGAACAGCACCGGATCGAGCAATACGGCGCGGGCAAACAAGCCCGGCTGGCTGGCCAGCATCAACCCGGTCAGCACGCCACCGAAGCTATGCCCCACGGCGTACCGGGGAACCTCGCCATATTCACCACGACCGGCCTCGAAGGCCTCTACCGCCAGCGCGGCGGTACGGTTCCAGCCGCGGAATTCACCGCCATGGTCGCTGTCACCATGGCCCTGGACATCACAGAGCCACAGATCGAAATGTTCGCTCAGGCTCAGCAGCAACGGCTGGTAGGCCAGGCAGCAGAAGCCGTTGCCGTGCAGGAAGTGCAGCAAGGGCTTGCCGCTGACTGGCGAGCGCCAGCCACGCAGGGTGAAGCCTTCGGAGCTGTCATGGGACCAGGGAATCAACTGCATCGGGTACTCAGAGGGTCATGAAAACGCCGATTCTACAAACAGCAGCGGGTAGAGTGATATCACCAGCAGCAAGGCCATCAGGACATTGAACAGCATCAGCCAGCGCGGGTTCTGCAGCAGGTTGCGCAGGGCGCTGCCGAACATCACCCAGACGCCGACGCTGGGCAGGTTGACCAGGGCGAACAGCGCGGCGATGACGATCACATTCATCACGTAACCCTGGGCGGGCGTGTAGGTAGTGATTGCCCCGACCGCCATCACCCAGGCCTTGGGGTTGACCCACTGGAATGCCGCCGCCCCCCAGAACCCCAACGGCTTGCGCGCGCTCGGCGAGTCAGCGCCGAGCGGCCCTGAGGTGGCGATCTTCCACGCCAGGTACAACAAGTAGGCCGCACCGGTGTAACGCAACACGGTGTACAGCACTGGCCAGGCCTTGAACACCTCACCCAGGCCCAGGCCCACCGCCAGCACCATGACCATGAAGCCGACGCTGATGCCCATGGCATGCGGGATCGAACGGCGCACGCCGAAGTTCACGCCCGAGGCCAGCAGCATGGTGTTGTTGGGCCCAGGAGTGATCGAGGACACGAAGGCAAACAGCACGAAGGCGGTCAGCAGGTCGGCAGAGGCAAGCATGGCAGGCATTCCAGAAGTATTGCAGGAGCTGTCACACTAACGGAGTCGCCTTACCCTGCGACCGGTACAGCTGCATTAAATTATGCACATACACCTTACTGTACCGTTCACCAAGCGCACCCTCAGCCAAGCACAAGGAAGCCCTGCATGAGCTTGACCATCCGCCCCGCCGTTCGCGCCGATGCCGCGCAGATTCTCGCCTACATCACCGAGCTGGCGGACTACGAGCGCGCCCGTCACCAAGTGGTCGCCACCCTGGCCGATATCGAGCAAAGCCTGTTCGATGAGGGCAGCACCGTGCACAGCCTGATCTGCGAGCGCGATGGCCAGGCCATCGGCTTTGCCGTGTACTTCTACAGCTACTCGACCTGGCAAGGCCGCAACGGCATTTACCTGGAAGACCTGTACATCACCCCTGAACAACGTGGCGGCGGCGCAGGTCGGGATGTGCTGCGGCACATCGCTCGCGAAGCCGTGGCCAAAGGTTGCGGACGCTTCGAGTGGAGCGTGCTGGACTGGAACGAGCCCGCGATCGGTTTTTACCAATCGCTGGGCGCCGAACCGCAAGCGGAGTGGGTACGCTATCGGCTGGAGGGCGACAGGCTGTTGCAGTTCGCCCAGGGCTGAGCTTCGGTCAGCACGTCAATCCTGACGCCAGACCGCTCCGGCAATGTCGACCCGCTTGGGCAACAGCCGGTTCTCGAAGAACAGCTGCGCAGTGCGCTGTTGCGCGGCGACGATTTCCTCGCTCACCGGTATCAACGGCGATGCCGGCCGATGGCTGAAACTGCGCCGTACCACCTCCTCCGGCAGCCCCATGAACTGCGCCAGTACACGGACGCTACCGGCCTCGTCAGTGCGCGTCAGCGCCTCAGCCTCGGAGATCTGCGCCAGCAAGCGCTTGATGAAATCGCCATTGGCTTCGACATAACCACGCGCTCCCAGCATGAATGGCCCGATCAATCCCAGCCCCTCGCCATCCGCCAGCAGCCGTGCCTTGCCTTCCAGATCGATGGCCGAATAGTACGGGTCCCAGATCGCCCAGGCATCGATGCTGCCACGCTCGAAGGCTGCCCTGGCGTCAGCGGGCGCCAGGTACACCGGTTGCACGTCGCGCATGCTCAAACCCACGCTGGCCAGGCTGCGCAACAGCAGGTTATGGGCGCTGGAGCCCTTCTGCAGCGCGACACGCTTGCCTTTTAGCTCAGCCACCGAAGTGATCGGGCTGCTTTTGGGTACCAGAATGACTTCGGCCTTCGGCTTTGCAGGTTCGGCGCCGATGTACAGCAGGTCTGCACCGGCGGCCTGGGCGAAGATCGGCGGAATGTCCCCGGTGGAACCTATATCGAGGCTGCCAATGTTCAGCGCTTCGAGCATCTGTGGCCCCGCCGGGAATTCGATCCATTGCACATGTGTACTGGCGAACCGCTGTTCCAGCAGCCGGTGCTGCTTGGCCAGCACCAGGCTGACAGAGCCTTTCTGATAGCCGATGCGCAGTGTCGCGGGGTCTGCGGCATGAACGGCACCCGCCAGCGCCAGCAGTACGAGCGCGGCAAAGCGTAGTACGCGCATGGCTCACTCCTTCCAGTCGGTCGAGGGCTTTTCCCACAGGTTGATCCCGCCTTCAACGGCATGGCGGTCGATTTCGGCGAGCTCTTCGAGGCTGAATGCCAGGTTGTCGAGTGCTGCGACATTCTCGGTGATCTGCTCGGGCCGGCTGGCACCGATCAGTGCCGAACTCACCCGCGGGTCGCGCAAGGTCCAGGCCAACGCCAGTTGCGCCAGGCTCTGCCCGCGGCGACGGGCAATCTCGTTGAGCGCACGGGCGCGGGCCAGGTTGGCCTCGGACAGGTGCTGCGGCAGCAGCGAGCCACCACCGGGGCGGTTGACCCGTGCATCAGCGGGAATGCCATTCAGGTACTTGTCGCTGAGCAGCCCCTGGGCCAATGCGGTGAACACGATTACACCGGCGCCCAACGCCTCGGTAGTGTCGAGCAAGTCCTGCTCGATCCAGCGATTGAACAGGTTGTACGAAGGCTGGTGAATCAGCAGCGGGACCTTCAACTCGGCCAGCAGCGCGGCGATCTCGCGGGTTTTGTTGGCGGAATAGGAAGAAATGCCGATGTACAGCGCTTTGCCCTGGCGCACGATATCGGCCAGGGCGATTGCGGTTTCCTCCAGCGGCGTTTCGGCATCGAAACGGTGCGAGTAGAAGATGTCCACATAGTCCAGCCCCAGACGCTTGAGGCTCTGGTCAAGGCTGGCGATCAGATACTTGCGTGAGCTGCCACCCTGGCCGTAAGGCCCCGCCCACATATCCCAGCCGGCTTTGCTGGAAATGATCAGTTCGTCCCGGTAGCTGCGCAGGTCTTCTCGCAGAAGGCGGCCGAAGTTGCGCTCGGCACTGCCATAAGGTGGGCCGTAATTGTTGGCCAGGTCGAAATGGGTGATGCCGGCATCGAAGGCCGTGCGCAGCAAGGCACGCTGGGTGTCGATCGGCGTCGCATCGCCGAAGTTGTGCCACAGGCCCAGGGACAGGGCCGGCAATACCAGGCCGCTGCGGCCGACGCGACGGTAGGGAATGCGCGCGTAGCGCTCAGGGTTGGCAATGT
The DNA here is from genome assembly GCF_002759075.1 of Pseudomonas sp. 382. Taxonomy (NCBI): domain Bacteria; kingdom Pseudomonadati; phylum Pseudomonadota; class Gammaproteobacteria; order Pseudomonadales; family Pseudomonadaceae; genus Pseudomonas; species Pseudomonas sp. 382. Next base: position 118,808 of record NZ_PEMX01000003.1, on the reverse strand, counting down.
AGCTCATGGGTGACCTCACTCGGCAAAATAGGGATTGGCGGGCCGCTGCAGGCCCAAGTGCTCGCGCAGGGTGTGGCCCTGATACTGGCGCCGGAACAGGCCCCGGCGCTGCAACTCGGGCACCACCAGGCTGGCGAAGTCTTCGAGCCCCTGTGGCAGGTGCGGGACCAGCACATTGAAGCCGTCGGCCGCGTGGCCTTCGAACCAGGCCTGCAGCGCATCGGCGATCTGCATCGGCGTACCGATCAGGCTGAAGTGCCCTCGCCCGCCAGCGATGCGCCGTCCCAGCTCGGCGAGGGTCAACTGCTCCTGCCCCGCCAGTTCGGTCAGCAGTCGCTGGCGGCTGCGCTGGCCATCTTCAGTCAGTGGCAGTGCCGGTAGCGGGCCGTCCAGCGGGTAGCCGGACAGGTCGAAGTTGCCGAGCATGCGGCCGAGCAAGGCAACCCCTACACGGGGGTCGACCAAGTCCTGGAACTGCTGGTACTTGGCCTGGGCTTCGGCGGCACTGCGGCCGACCACGACGAACACGCCCGGCATGATCTTCAGTTCATCGTCGCGACGCCCGTAGCGGGCCAGGCGCCCCTTGAGGTCGGCATAAAACGCCTGGGCGCTGGCCAGGCTGGGCTGCGCGGTAAACACCACCTCGGCACTTTCGGCAGCCAGCTCGCGGCCAGCTTCGGATGACCCAGCCTGGACCAGCACCGGTCGGCCCTGGGGTGAGCGAGCCACATTGAGCGGACCGCGAACCCGAAAATGCGCACCCGCATGGTCGATGCTGCGCACGGCCTGCGGCCGGTGAAACTCGCCGCTGGCCTTGTCCCGGACGAAGGCGTCATCCGCCCAGCTGTCCCACAAGCCCTGCACAACCTGCTGGAACTCGCGGGCCCGGGCGTAACGCTCGGCATGGGGAATATGCGCATCGCGGCCGAAGTTGCCGGCCTCGGCGGCGGCGTCGGATGTCACCAGGTTCCAGCCGGCACGGCCGCCCGAGAGATGATCGAGCGAGGCGTACTTGCGTGCCACATGGTAGGGCTCGTTGTAACTGGTGGTGGCCGTGGCGATCAGGCCAATGCGCTCGGTCACCATGCTCAGCGCCGAGAGCAGGGTCAAGGGCTCGAAATACACCGACCGGGCGCTGCGACTGGCCAATGCATCACTGGCGGCGGCAACGCTGTCGGCAACGAATAGCGCGTCGAAGCAGGCCGCTTCAGCGATTTGCGCAGTGCGCCGGTAGCTGGCGAAGTCCAGCGGGTCGGCGGGCACATCCGGGTGACGCCAGGCGGCGACATGGTGGCCGGTGGCCATGAGAAAGGCCCCAAGGCTCATTTGACGACTCATGCTCTGTCTCCTTGCAGTGCTCGCACAGTCAGAAATCCTTGCGCAGTTGAACGCCGAAGTAACGCCCGTCATCACGCGGCACGGCCCGGTAGATATAGTCGCCGCCACTGGCCAGCATCTGCGCGTAGGACTTGTCACCCAGGTTTTTGCCCAGCAACGCCACGCGCCAGCCGTCGTTGTAGTCGGCCAGGGCGATGCTGGCGTTCCAGATGCCATAAGCGCCCTGCACGGTGTCCGGGTTCTGGTCCAGGCTGAACTGCACCGAGTCCTGCCAGCTGTAGTCGCTGGCCAGTTCCACATCCAGGCCGTTCTCCAGCGGGATCACGTAGTCGGCGCGCACATAGGTCTTCCAGTCCGGCGTGAACGGCAGGCGGCCGCCGTCGATGTTGCAATTGGCCGCCGCCCCGACCGGGCAGTTGAAATGATCGACCCGCGCCTTGGTGTAGGCCGCAGCGGCGGAGAACTTCAGCTGACGAGTAGCCTGGAAGCTGGCATCGAGCTCGACGCCCTGGGTCTTGACCTTGCCGGCGTTGACCAGCCGGGTCACCACCTGGTTGGCCACGGTGTCGAAGAAGTTGGCCTGGTAGTTATCGTAATCGGTGTGGAACACCGCCAGGTTGGCCATCAGGCGGTTATCCAGCGCGGTGCCTTTCAGGCCGACCTCGTAAGCGTCGGATGTTTCCGGCTTGAGCGCCTGGGTATCACGCGGTTGCATGTTGAAGAACACGTTGTACGCCGGCCCCTTGTAGCCGCGCGAATAGGTGACGTAGCCGGTGAGGTTGTCGTTGAAGTCGTACTGCAGGCCGGTACGGCCACTCCAGCCGTCTTCGTCCACCGAGCCGGAACTGGCGGTCGACGGCTGGATGCCGGTGACCGCCGTGGCTGAAGTCGATACGCGACGGTGGTCGTACTCCAGGTCATCATGGGTCCAGCGCAAGCCGAAGATGGCGCGCAAATCGTCGGTGAAGTTGAAGGTGTTTTCACCAAACAGCGCGACGCTGTCGTTGGTCGTCGAGTAATCCGCCCTGCCCGTATTGGCCACCCCGCCGTTGACCGAAAGCCGCTGATAGGTCTCGTTGGAGGTGCCGTGCATGTAGAAGGCGCCCAGCACGTACTCATTGAACTGCCCCTTGGGCGACGTCAGGCGAAACTCCTGGCTGTACTGGTCATAGTCCACGGTGCCTTTGTCATGGGAAGCCGTGACCGGCAATAAAGCGCGGCGGTCACCATCCTGGTACTGGGTGTTGTCCCAGCCACGCCAGGCGCTGATGGAGGTCAGCGTGTAGTCGCCCAGCTGCCAATCGAGCTGTGCCGACAGGCCCTGGTTCTCGTCTTCGACGTGGGTCTTGAAGTCACTGTTGATGTCGCGGTTGTGCGCACTCGGCGTAACCGGGCGCAGCTGGTTGGCGATGGCCGTGCTGGCACTGGTGATCACCCCGCTGGGCAAGCTGTCCTCGCCTTTCATGTAGTCGGCGATCAGTGTCAGGCGCAGCTCATCGCTGGGCTCGAACTCCAGCTTGCCTCGGGCGCCCTTGCGTTGGTAGCCATTGACGTCGTGGCCATTGGCGACATTTTCCACATTGCCGTCGTAGTCGCCCCACAAGGTGCTCAACGAGCCTTTGAACTGCTCGTTCAGGCGGCCACCGATGCCGAAGCGCAGGCGGTTTTCGTCGCCACCGCCGAAGTGCGAATAATCCACGTAGCCTTGTGTCTGTTCAGGGATGGCCTTGCTGACCACGTTCAGCACGCCCGCCGAAGCATTCTTGCCAAACAGCGTACCCTGCGGGCCGCGCAGCACTTCGATACGCTCCAGGTCGAGCAGGTCGAGGGTGGACTGACCGGGGCGGCCGAACACGACGCCATCGACCACGGTCGCCACGGTCGGCTCGACGCCGGGCGAGGTGGAAATGGTCCCCACACCGCGAATGAACAACGAGGTGTCCTTGTTCGACGCGCCGGCGCGGTAATTGAGCGTGGGTACCTGCTGAACGATGCTGGCGACGTTGTTGCGATTGTCACGTTCGAGCTGTTCGCCATCGACCACCGAAACGGCCACCGGCACCTCCTGCAAGGTCGACTCGCGGCGGGTGGCGGTCACGGTCACCGCGTCCAGCGACGTGGCCTGCGGCGCGGGTTCGGCCGCTTGCGTGGGTTGGCCGATGGCAGCCAGCAATACAGCGGCGGCCAGTGGTTGGCGTTGCTTGAACGGGATTGCCTTGCGGTGTTTGTGCATGATGCGACTGCCTTGAAAGACCAGACCATGGCCCGCACGGGGGCCGACACGGGTAATGCTGTGGGTGTCTGGTCTCGCTCGTGCGAGTGGCAGGCGCTTGCCAACAGCCGCGCTTGTTAGCGCTAACATCAACAAGTATCAGAGGCGCATACTTAGCAGGTCAAATACTTAAAAATACGATTTATATTCCATAAAGCTATTTGGCATATCCGCCTTCGTTAGCGCTACCATCGCGGCATTTCTCATCGAGGCCAGCCTGTGAGCCAAGCCAAGGAACCCACCCGCAAGCGCCGTGGCGCGGGCCGTGTCACGCTCGCGGAGGTGGCGCGGGCCGCCGACGTGTCCGCCATCAGCGTGTCGCGCTACTTCAACCAGCCCGGGCAGGTATCCCCACCTCTGCGCGAACGCATCGAGGCCGCGGTACAAGCGCTAGGTTATGTGCCCAACCTGGTGGCGGGAGGCCTCGCCTCTGCCCGTGGCCGTATCGTCGGCATGGTCATTCCGAACATTTCCGGGCCGATATTCGCGCAGACCATCCAGGCCTTCAGCGACACCTTGACCCGGCATGGCTACCAGCTATTGCTGGCGTCCAGCTATTTCAGCGAGGCCCAGGAAGAAAGCGCCGTGCGGGCCTTTCTCGGCTGGTCGCCGGCAGCGCTGGTGGTGACCAGCCATTTCCACAGCCCGGCCACCGAGAAGATGCTCACCGAGGCCGAAGTACCGGTGGTGGAAATCTGGGACTATCGCCCGGAACGGTCCGCGCTGCAGGTTGGCTTCCGCCATCACCAGGTGGGTGTGCAGGCGTGTCGCTATCTGCTGGGCAAGGGCCACCGGCGCATAGCCTTCGTGCAGAACAGCGCGGCTGGTGACCTCAGCGCGCTGGAGCGGCGCGATGGCTATATCGAAGCACTGCGTGAAGCCGGGCTCGAGCCGTGGGTTTTCGTGCCGTCGACTGACTGCGCGCCGTTTGAAGCCGGCAAGCAGGCCATGGAGGCACTGATCCGTCGCGACCCTCGTCCTGACGCGATCATCTTCGCCAACGACAACCTGGCCGCCGGCGCACTCCTGGCCGGCCAACGTGCCGGGCTGCGCTTGCCCGAGGACATGGCCATCGTCGGTTTTGGCGACTATCCCTTCGCCGAAATGCTGTTACCCAGCCTGACCACCTTGCGGCCCCCGTCGCGGCAAATTGGCGAATTGGCAGCCATGCGGGTGTTGCAGCATCTGGGATGCGTGGCCCATGAGGGTGAAGTGGAACGCTTGAACCTGCTGCAATGCGAATTGATTACCCGCGAAAGCGCATGATCCGGTAACGGCAGTTGCGGCCGCAGGGGCACCGAGCACAAGCCTGACGCAGCAGGCACGTTACACTAACGCCCAATCCTCATTTCCTCTGCTTTCCTCAGGAGCCCCCTTGGAACTCAGGCAACTGCGCTACTTCATCAAGATCATCGAACACGGCAGCCTCGGCCGCGCCGCGCTCGAACTGGAGGTCGGCGTCTCTGCCCTGAGCCAGCAGATCGCCAAGCTTGAAAGCGAACTGTGCACCCGCCTGCTCAACCGCAGCAGCACAGGTGTCACGCCAACCAGCGCCGGCATGGCGTTTCTGCACCATGCCCAACTCAGCCTGCGCCAGGCCGAGAACGCCGTCCTGGCTGCCCACCGTGGGCGCATGAGCGGCTACGTCACCGTCGGCCTGCCACCGACCACAGCGACCGTGCTCGCGCTGCCGCTGATCAGTGCCATGCGCGAGCGCTACCCCGACATCCAGCTGCACCTGGTGGAGATGCTCTCCGGGCACCTCGCCGCGCAGCTCAACGCCCGGCAGATCGACCTTGCGATCCTGTTCCAGCTCGAGGGTGGCAAACGCTGGAGCGTGACGCCGCTGCTGGATGAAAAGCTATTCGTCATCAGCCCGCCACAGCTGGCCCATGCGCCGGGAAACAGTGTGCAACTGGCCGACCTGGGCCAGCTGCCGCTGGTCATGCCCAGTGCCCAGCATGGGCTGCGCTCGACCCTGATGACCGCATTCGAACGCTCCGGCCTGGTGCCCAACATCATCATGGAGGTCGATGGCCTGGCGGTGCTGATGAACGCCGTGCGTGCAGGCCATGCCGCGACCATCCAGCCCGGCGCCGCAGCGGCGCTGAGCGGTGAAAGCGGGCTGCGGGTCGCGCAGATCAGCGACGCCCACGTTGGCCGGCGCAACCTGTTGGCGACCCTGGCGGAGGATGAGCTGTCCCCTGCCGCGCTGGCCGCACGACGGGTGATCATCGACGTTGCTCGCCAGCTTGTCAGCCAGCGGCAATGGCCGGGGGCGACCTGGATCGAAGAGTCCAGCCTTTAGTAAAACTGAACACCTCATGTCGTAACCCGCCTTTCGACGCCTCGCCGACCGCCCTATTTTCTGCTCACTCGCAAGGGGCTCTCTGTTCATGCCTCCTTGCGACCGAGGAGCGAAAATGATCGATGTTCTTGTAATCGGCGGCGGCAACGCCGCCCTCTGCGCCGCGCTGATGGCCCGTGAGGCCGGCGCCAGCGTCATGCTGCTGGAAGCCGCGCCCAAGGCCTGGCGTGGCGGCAATTCGCAACACACCCGCAACCTGCGCTGCATGCACGACGCGCCCCAGGATGTGCTGGTCGACGCCTACCCCGAAGAGGAATACTGGCAAGACCTGCTCAAGGTCACCGGCGGGCTGACCAACGAAAAACTCGCGCGCATCGCCATTCGTGCCTCCTCCAGCTGCCGCGACTGGATGCGCAGCCACGGTGTGCATTTTCAGCCGCCGCTGTCCGGCGCCCTGCATGTGGCGCGGACCAACGCGTTCTTCATGGGTGGCGGCAAGGCCTTGGTGAACGCCTATTTCCGCAGTGCCGAACGGCTCGGCGTGCAGGTGCGCTACAACGCCCAAGTCTGCGATATCGAGCTGCAAGACGGCAGGTTCGTCGCCGCTCACCTGCCGGCCCGTGAGGTCGAGGGCCGGCAACTACCAGCAGAACGAATCCAGGCCAAGGCCTGTGTGCTGGCGGCGGGTGGCTTCGAGTCCAATCGCGAGTGGTTGCGTGAAGCCTGGGGCCAGAACGCCCGTGGCGAATGGCCGTCGGACAACTTCCTGATCCGCGGCACGCGCTTCAACACCGGCATCCTGCTCAAGCGCCTGGGCGAACTCGGCGCCGATATCATCGGCGACCCGACCCAGGCGCACATGGTCGCCATCGACGCCCGCGCACCGCTGTATGACGGCGGTATCTGCACCCGTATCGACTGCGTGTCGCTGGGCGTGGTGGTCAATCGCGACGGCGAACGCTTCTATGACGAGGGCGAAGACTTCTGGCCCAAGCGTTATGCCATCTGGGGCCGCCTGGTAGCTGGCCAGCCGGGCCAGCAGGCCTATTCGATCATCGACCAGCAGGCCATCGGCCGTTTCATGCCACCGGTGTTCCCAGGCACCACGGCCAACTCCCTGACGGAACTGGCGCGCAAGCTGGGCCTGCCAGAAGCGCCGTTTTGCCAGACCATCGAGGCGTTCAACCATGCCTGCCAGGTCGGCACGTTCGACCATACCGCGCTCGACGACTGCCACACCGCCGGCCTGACCCCGGCCAAGACCCACTGGGCCCGCCCGCTGGTCAAGCCACCGTTCTACGCCTACCCGCTCAAGCCAGGCGTCACCTTCACCTACCTGGGCCTGGCGACAGACGAAAGCGCTGCGGTGCATTTCGCCGGCAAGCCCAGCCCCAACCTTTTCGTCGCAGGAGAAATGATGGCCGGTAACGTACTGGGCAAGGGCTACACCGCCGGTATCGGCATGGCCATCGGCACGGCTTTCGGCCGCATTGCCGGTGTCCAGGCGGCTGCCAGCGCAGGCTTTGTCGACTCCCGGGAGGCACGTCATGCAGCTGTTTGATCCGCAGGCCCAGAAAAGCGAACTGATCCCGGTGCTGAACGTGCACGAAAGCGAAGTGCAACGGCAAATGAGCATCTGCAATGCCTGCCGCTACTGTGAAGGGTTCTGCGCGGTGTTTCCGGCGATGACCCGGCGCCTGGAATTTAACCAGGCCGACATCCACTACCTGGCCAACCTGTGCCACAACTGCGGCGCGTGCTTGCATGCCTGCCAGTACGCCGCACCCCATGCGTTCGAAGTCAATGTACCCAAGGCCATGGCCAAGGTGCGCCTCGACACCTATGCCGAATACGCCTGGCCGCGTGCCCTGGGCCGGCTGTACCAACGCAATGGCCTGACGCTGGCGCTGGCCAGCGGCTTCGGCCTGGTACTGTTCCTGTGCCTGACATTGCTGGCCATGGGCAACCTGTTCACGCCAATGCCCGGCGGCAACTTCTACGGGATCTTCCCGCACAACACCCTGGCACTGATGTTCGGCGCGGTGTTCGGCTTTGCGGTCATCGCCCTGGGCCTGGGCGTGCGGCGGTTCTGGCGCGACGTATCGCCCCCTGCGGCAGGCGTCGGGCTGAAGACCGCCGCAGCCCTGGAGGCGACGGCCAGCGTGGCCAAGCTCAAGTATCTGGACGGTGGCCACGGCGAAGGCTGCAACAACGCCGATGACCGCTTCACCCTGTGGCGCCGGCGCTTTCACCACCTGACCTTCTACGGCTTCCTGCTGTGCCTGGCCGCGACCGGCACCGCGACGCTCTACCACTACCTGCTGGGCGTAGCGGCGCCTTACCCGGTGCTGAGCCTGCCGGTCTTGCTGGGTATTGCCGGCGGTCTCGGCCTGCTGGCAGGCCCCGCCGGCTTGCTCTACCTCAACCTGCGGCGCAACCCCAACCACGGCGACGCCGAGCAGAAGCCCATGGATCGCGGCTTCATCGCCCTGCTGTTGCTGGTCAGCGCCAGCGGCCTGGCGCTGCTGGCGTGGCGCGAGACCAGCGCGCTTGGCCTGCTGCTGGCCGTGCACCTGGGGCTGGTGATGGCGTTCTTCCTGACCATGCCTTACAGCAAGTTCGCCCACGGCATCTTCCGCAGCGCGGCGTTGCTCAAGCACGCCATCGAGAAACGCCAGCCCAACCCGATCAATGCCGGCAGCGATTGAACACTCAAAAACAACAAAAGCGAGCAAAACGGTAGCCATGATGAAAACAACAACACAGACCAGGGGCGCCAAGCTGGGCGCCATCCTGCGGGTGACCAGCGGCAACTTCCTCGAACAGTTCGACTTCTTTCTGTTCGGTTTCTATGCCACCTACATATCGCAGACGTTCTTCCCGGCCAGCAGCGAGTTCGCCTCGCTGATGATGACCTTCGCGGTGTTCGGCTCAGGCTTCCTGATGCGCCCGCTGGGCGCCATCGTGCTGGGCGCCTACATCGACAAGGTCGGCCGACGCAAAGGGCTGATCGTGACGCTGTCGATCATGGCCGCAGGTACCGTGCTGATCGCCTTGGTGCCGGGTTACGCCAGCATTGGCATCCTCGCCCCGTTGCTGGTGCTGCTGGGCCGACTTTTGCAGGGCTTTTCCGCTGGCGCCGAGCTGGGCGGTGTTTCGGTCTACCTCTCGGAGATCGCCACGCCGGGGCGCACCGGTTTCTTCACCAGCTGGCAGTCGGCGAGCCAGCAAGTGGCGATCGTCGTGGCGGCAGCGCTGGGCTATAGCCTCAATGCCTGCATGGCCACCAGCGAAGTGGCAGCCTGGGGCTGGCGCATTCCGTTCTTCATCGGCTGCGTGATCATCCCGTTCATCTTCATCATCCGCCGCTCGCTGCAGGAGACCGACGCGTTCAAGGCCCGCGGGCACCACCCGGGCGCTGCCGAAGTGTTCCGCTCGATGTGCGACAACTGGCGCACGGTGCTGGCGGGCGGGCTGCTGGCGGCCATGACCACCACGACGTTCTACCTGATCACGGTCTACACCCCGACCTTCGGCAAGACCGTGCTGCAACTGAGCACTACCGACAGCCTGGTGGTAACCCTGCTGGTGGGCGTCAGCAACTTCATCTGGCTGCCCATCGGCGGCGCGCTCTCCGATCGCATCGGCCGGCGCCCGCAGCTGTTGGCGATTTCCCTGCTGTGCGTACTGACCGCCTACCCGGCCATGCACTGGCTGGCCGAAGCCGCCAGCTTCGAGCGCCTGCTTGCAGTGTTGCTGTACTTCTCGTTCTTCTTCGGGATGTACAACGGCGCCATGGTCGCAGCGCTGACCGAGGTGATGCCGGCGAACGTGCGGGTGGTTGGTTTCTCGCTGGCCTTCAGCCTGGCCACCGCGCTGTTCGGCGGCTTCACGCCAGCGGTCTCGACGCTGTTGGTGCAGGCCACCGGGGACAAAGCGTCGCCGGCCTACTGGCTGATGTTCGCAGCGGTCTGCGGGTTCACCGCGACCACCGTGCTGTATCGTCGAGCCAAGCCAGTAGCGGCGCTTAGCTGCTGAACCTCGGTAGCCAACCGGTAGTGCCAGCAGCCTCAGCTGCTGGTTCGCACCCGATGCATCAGCGTGCCCACCAGCAGCACATTGGTCAGCGCCAGCAGGCACAAGGTCAACAACACCCCCATCGAGCCAAAGTGCTCGAACAGAAAGCCCCCCACCACGGGCGTGAGTGCCTGCCCGATCAGCGACGGCCGCGACATGCGCCCCATCAGCAGCACATATTGCGCAGGAGGCATCATCGCCAGCGGCAACAGCCCGCGTACGATCGCCCGCAGGCCATTGCCGCAGCCGAACACCAGCAAGCCTACCGCCGTAGCTGCCGGGATAAAGGTCACCATCAGCAAACCGATCAACACCAGGCTCACCCAGGCGAGCGCGGTCCAGATCGGGTGACGCTTGCCCGCCAGAATCTGCAACACCCGCGAGGCCACCTGGCTGGGCCCGAGCATCGCCGCCAGGCCGATGGCCACAGGCAGCGAATGACCCAACCCCTGAAGGACGGCCACCAGCTGTACGGCGATGGCGGTCATGATGATCGCGCCAATGGCGAACATGCTGGTCAGCAGCCAGTAGAGCTGGCGGTCGACGCCAAGGGTTTCGCCTTTTGCCGGCGTCTTGGCGGGGACTTCAACCCGGCCACCTGCGGGTAGCACTCGCCAGTACAGCGGCGCCACCACCACCATCAGCACCAGTGCATAGCACACGCACGTCGCCCGCCAGCCGAAGTGTTCAATGGCCAGGGCCACGGTCGGCCAGGACAGTGTCGAAGCGAAGCCGGCAATCAGCGTGATGCCGGTAATGGCCTTGCCCGCGCCTTCGCCGTACAACCCGCCGAGGGTGGCGAACAGCGCTTCATACAAACCCATGGCCATGCCAATGCCGATCACCGCCCAGGCCAGCAGGAACAGGCCGAGGGTGTGGCTGGCGGCCATGATCAGCAACCCCACTGCCACCACCGCGCCGCTGGCGGCCATTTGCGGGCGACCGCCGTAGCGGGCGACCAGCCGGCTGGACAACGGGGCCAACAGCGCCGAAACCATCAGGCTCAGGGACAGCGCGCCGTAGACCCATTGGCTGGGCCAGCCGGTGTCGCGGCTGATCGGGTCGGCCATCACTGCCATGAGGAAGAACGAGCCGCCCCAGACCAGGATTTGCAGCACGCCGAGGAGGACGATGCTGAGGGGGCCGGGCAGGCGGTGGTAAGTGTGCAAGGTGGGGCCTATTTCAGTCGCTGTGCGGGGGGCTGCACGGGCCTGTTCGCGGGCACGCCCGCTCCCACAGGGACCGCACTTCTTTCAGAGCTGGTGCAGGACCTGTGGGAGCGGGCGTGCCCGCGAAAAGGCCAGTACAGCCTTAGAGAGCTTACCCGCAGTCACCGTCACATGCCCGCCATCGATGTTGGATGCGGACATATCATTGCGCGTGATAATAGCTTTCGCTCCGTTCGATTCGTGCGTCGCGCGCAAGACACTCACACTCCGCCCACTACTAATACATTGGCGGAGTTCTCCATGGATCACTCACTCAAACCCTTGCGCTTCCCCCTTGCTGCCCTGGCAGTGGTGGTGCTCAGCGCTTGTGGCCGCACCCCCGACGCCGTGCAGGCTCCCGCCGCGCCCAAGGTCAGCGTCGCCAAGGTCATCGAGCAGCCGATCAACGAATGGGACGAGTTCACCGGCCGCCTGGAAGCACCGGAAACCGTCGAAGTGCGGCCACGGGTCTCCGGCCAGATTGACCTGGTGGCCTTCACCGAAGGCGCCCAGGTGAAGAAAGGCGACCTGCTGTTCCAGATCGACCCGCGCCCGTTCCAGGCTGAAGTCCGTCGCCTCGAAGCCCAGTTGCAACAGGCCAAGGCCACCGCCATCCGCAGCGCCAACGAAGCCCGCCGTGGCGAGCGCCTGCGTGACAGCAATGCCATTTCCGCCGAACTGGCCGAGTCGCGCAGCAGCGCCGCTGCCGAAGCCCGCGCCGGCGTCGACGCGATCCAGGCTCAGCTCGACCTGGCCCGCCTGAACCTCAGCTTCACCCGCGTCACCGCGCCGATCAGCGGGCGTGTCAGCCGTGCCGAATTCACCGCCGGCAACATCGTCACCGCCGATGTCACGCCACTGACCAGCGTAGTGTCCACCGACAAGGTGTACGCCTACTTCGACGCCGACGAGCGCGTGTACCTGAAGTACACCCAGCTGGCGCGCGAAGGCCAGCGCGGCCAGAGCACCCCGGTGTACCTGGGCCTGACCAACGAAACCGGCAACCCGCACCTGGGCCAGATGAACTTCGTCGACAACCAGGTCAACCCGCGCACCGGCACCATCCGCGGCCGCGCCGTGTTCGACAACCGTGACGGCCAGTTCACCCCGGGCCTGTATGCACGCCTGAAACTGGTGGGTAGCGCCCAGTACGACGCCGTGCTGATCAACGACGAAGCGGTCGGCACCGACCTTGGCAAGAAGTTCGTGCTGGTCATGGACAAGGACAACAACGCCGCCTACCGCGCCGTGGAACTGGGGCCGAAGCTCGAAGGCCTGCGCATCGTCCGTAGCGGCCTGGCCAAAGACGACCGCATCGTGGTCAAGGGCCTGCAGCGCGTGCGCCCTGGCTCGCCGGTGACCCCGGAAGAAACCCCGATGGCCAGTGAACAGACCCTCGCCGCCCTCGCCCAGCAGCGCCAGGCCCTGGAGGCCAGCAACCCGGCGCCTAAAGTGGCCGGCTCCACTGAAAAAGTCGCCAGCGCCCAGGCGCCACGCGGTTAAGGGACCCCATCGATGAACTTCTCGAAATTCTTCATTACCCGGCCGATCTTCGCCGCGGTGCTGTCGCTGGTGCTGCTGATCGCCGGTTCGATCTCGCTGTTCCAGCTGCCGATCAGCGAATACCCCGAGGTGGTACCGCCGACCGTGGTAGTGCGCGCCAACTTCCCTGGTGCCAACCCCAAGGTCATCGGCGAGACCGTCGCCGCGCCGCTGGAGCAGGCCATCACCGGTGTCGAGAACATGCTGTACATGTCCTCGCAGTCCACCGCCGACGGCAAGCTGACCCTGACCATCACCTTCGCCCTGGGCACCGACCTGGACAATGCCCAGGTGCAGGTGCAGAACCGCGTCACCCGTACCCAGCCCAAGCTGCCGGAGGAAGTGACCCGGATCGGTATCACCGTCGACAAGGCTTCGCCCGACCTGACCATGGTCGTGCACCTGACCTCGCCGGACAACCGCTACGACATGCTCTACCTGTCCAACTACGCCATCCTCAACATCAAGGATGAGCTGGCGCGCCTGGGTGGCGTCGGTGACGTGCAGCTGTTCGGCATGGGCGACTATTCGCTGCGCGTGTGGCTCGACCCGAACAAGACCGCGTCGCGCAACCTGACCGCCAGCGACGTGGTGGCCGCGATCCGTGAGCAGAACCGCCAGGTCGCCGCCGGCCAGCTGGGCGCCCCGCCCGCCCCCGGCTCTACCAGCTTCCAGCTGTCGATCAACACCCAGGGCCGCCTGGTCAACGAGGAAGAATTCGAGAACATCATCATCCGCGCAGGTGCCGATGGCGAAATCACGCGCCTGAAGGACATTGCCCGGGTCGAGCTGGGCTCCAGCCAGTACGCCCTGCGTTCGCTGCTGAACAACCAGCCGGCGGTGGCTATCCCGATCTTCCAGCGGCCAGGCTCCAACGCCATCGAAATCTCCGACGAAGTGCGGGCCAAGATGGCCGAGCTGAAGAAGGACTTCCCGCAAGGCATGGACTACAGCATCGTCTATGACCCGACCGTGTTCGTCCGTGGTTCCATCGAAGCCGTGGTGCACACGCTGTTCGAAGCGCTGGTGCTGGTGGTGCTGGTGGTGATCCTGTTCCTGCAGACCTGGCGCGCCTCGATCATCCCGCTGATGGCTGTACCCGTCTCGCTGATCGGTACCTTCGCGGTCATGCACCTGTTCGGCTTCTCGCTCAACGCGCTGTCGCTGTTCGGCCTGGTGCTGGCCATCGGTATCGTGGTGGACGACGCCATCGTCGTGGTGGAGAACGTCGAGCGGAACATAGGGCTGGGGTTGAAACCCCTGGAAGCCACGCAAAAAGCCATGAGCGAAGTGACCGGGCCGATCATCGCCACGGCGCTGGTGCTGTGCGCGGTGTTCGTACCGGCGGCATTCATTTCCGGCCTGACCGGGCAGTTCTACAAGCAGTTCGCCTTGACCATCGCCATTTCCACCGTGATCTCGGCGTTCAACTCGCTGACCTTGTCGCCAGCGCTGGCTGCCGTGCTGCTGAAAGACCACCATGCGCCCAAAGACCGCTTCTCGCGGTTCCTCGAGCGGCTGCTGGGCAGCTGGCTGTTTGCCCCGTTCAACCGCTTCTTCGACCGCGCCAGCCACGGCTACGTCGGCGGCGTACGCCGGGTCATCCGCTCCAGCGGCATCGCCCTGTTCGTCTATGCCGGCCTGATGGGCCTGACCTACCTGGGCTTTGCCTCCACGCCGACCGGTTTCGTGCCGGCGCAGGACAAGCAGTACCTGGTGGCGTTCGCCCAGCTGCCCGACGCCGCCAGCCTCGACCGTACCGAGGCGGTGATCAAGCGCATGAGCGAAATCGCCCTGGAGCAACCGGGCGTAGCCGATTCGGTAGCCTTCCCGGGCCTGTCGATCAACGGCTTCACCAACAGCCCGAACAGCGGCATCGTGTTCACCCCGCTCAAGCCGTTCGACGAGCGCAAGGACCCGAGCCAGTCGGCTGCGGCGATTGCCGCTGCGCTGAATGCCAAGTTCGCCGACATCCAGGACGCCTACATCGCGATCTTCCCGCCACCGCCCGTGCAAGGCCTTGGCACCATCGGTGGCTTCCGCCTGCAGATCGAGGACCGCGGCAACCTCGGCTACGAAGCGCTGTACAAGGAAACCCAGAACATCATCGCCAAGAGCCACAACGTGCCGGAACTGGCGGGCCTGTTCACCAGCTACCAGGTCAACGTGCCGCAGGTCGATGCCGCCATCGACCGGGAAAAGGCCAAGACCCACGGCGTGGCGATCACCGACATCTTCGACACCCTGCAGGTCTACCTGGGCTCGCTGTACACCAACGACTTCAACCGCTTTGGCCGCACCTACCAGGTCAACGTACAGGCCGAGCAGCAGTTCCGCCTCGATGCCGAGCAGATCGGCCAGCTGAAGGTGCGCAACAACCTCGGCGAGATGATCCCGCTGGCGACCTTCCTCAAGGTCAGCGACACCTCCGGGCCTGACCGGGTGATGCACTACAACGGCTTCATCACTGCCGAGATCAACGGTGCCGCAGCCCCAGGCTACAGCTCCGGCCAGGCCGAGGCGGCGATCGAGAAGCTGCTCAAGCAAGAGCTGCCCAACGGCATGACCTTCGAGTGGACCGACCTGACCTACCAGCAGATCCTCTCTGGCAATACCGCGCTGTTCGTGTTCCCGCTGTGCGTGCTGCTGGCCTTCCTGGTGCTGGCCGCCCAGTACGAGAGCTGGAGCCTGCCGCTGGCGGTGATCCTGATCGTACCGATGACCCTGCTGTCGGCCATCACCGGGGTGATCGTGTCGGGTGGCGACAACAACATCTTCACCCAGATCGGCCTGATCGTGCTGGTGGGCCTGGCGTGCAAGAACGCGATTCTGATCGTCGAGTTCGCCAAGGATGAACAGGCCAAGGGCCTCGACCCGCTGGCTGCGGTGCTGGAAGCCTGCCGCCTGCGCCTGCGGCCGATCCTGATGACCTCGATCGCCTTCATCATGGGCGTGGTACCGCTGGTGTTCAGCTCCGGTGCCGGCTCGGAAATGCGCCATGCCATGGGTGTGGCGGTGTTCTCGGGGATGATCGGCGTGACTGTGTTCGGCCTGTTCCTGACCCCGGTGTTCTTCTTCCTGATCCGCCGTTTCGTCGAGCGTCGCCAGGCCCGCAAGGCCGAACACGCGCCTGTTCTGGAGAACCATGCATGAACCTGCTCAAACCCCTGACCCCGAGCCTGCTGGCGCTGGCCCTGGCAGCCTGCGCGGTCGGCCCGGACTACAAGACCCCGGACACCGAGCCCGCACACTTCGACAGCACGGATGTGCAGGCCAAGGCCTTCGACCGCAGCCGCTTCGAAAGCGTGTGGTGGAAGCAGTTCGACGACCCGGTGCTGAACCAGCTGGTGCAGGCATCGCTGGACGGCAACCGTGACCTGCGCGTGGCCTTCGCCCGGCTCAAGTCGGCACGGGCGATTCGTGATGACGCCGCCAATGACCAGTTCCCCGTGGTCACCAGCCGCGCCAGCAGCGAGATCGGCAAGGGCCAGATTCCCGGTCAGACCACCCAGCGGGTCAATCAGGAACGCTACGACCTGGGCCTGGACATGGCCTGGGAGCTTGACCTGTTCGGCCGCATCCAGCGCCAGATCGAAGCCAGCGAAGCCCAGGAAGCAGCGGCCCAGGCCGACCTGCAACAGCTGCAGGTGAGCCTGATCGCTGAGCTGGTGGACGCCTATGGCCAGCTGCGCGGGGCGCAACTGCGCGAAAAGATCGCCATGGCCAACCTCAAGACCCAGCAGGAGTCTCGCAGTATCACGCTGACCCTGCGCGACGCCGGGGTTGGCAACGATCTCGACGTCGTCCGTGCCGATGCCCGCCTGGCGGGGGTCGAGGCCACCGTGCCGCAGTTGCAGGCCGAACAGGCCCGAGCGCGGCACCGCATCGCCACCCTGCTCGGTCAGCGCCCGGACGCGCTGAGCGTCGACCTGTCGCCCAAGGCCTTGCCGGCGATCGCCAAGGCCTTGCCGGTGGGCGACCCGGCCGAGTTGCTGCGCCGCCGCCCGGATATCCGCAGCGCCGAACGCCAGCTGGCCGCCGCCACCGCCAATGTCGGCGTAGCCACTGCCGACCTGTTCCCGCGGGTAAGCCTCAGCGGCTTCCTTGGCTTTACCGCCGCCCGTGGCTCACAGATCGGCTCCTCCGCAGCCAATGCCTGGTCGCTGGGGCCGAGCATCACCTGGGCCGCCTTCGACCTGGGCAGCGTGCGGGCCCGCCTGCGCGGGGCCAAGGCTGACGCCGAAGGCGCCCTGGCCAACTATGAACAGCAGGTGCTGCTGGCCCTGGAAGAGTCGGCCAACGCCTTCAGCGACTACGACAAGACCCAGCAGCGGCTGTTGTCGCTGATCCGGCAGAGCGAGGCCAGCCGCAAGGCAGCCGACCTCGCCTCGGTGCGTTACCGCGAGGGCACGGTGGATTACCTGGTGCTGCTCGATGCCGAACGCGAACGCCTGAGCGCCGAAGACGCCCAGGCCCAGGGTGAAGTCGAGCTGTATCGCGGCATCGTCTCGATCTACAAGGCCCTCGGCGGTGGCTGGCAGCCTGAAACCGTCGCCAGCGCCCGCTGATCCTCTGTTTGCAACGACTCCTTTGGTTGGTTCCTCCCCCAACCGTTTGCCCCGCCGGCCTTGGTCTGCGGGGCTTTTTTATGGGCCGCTGGCGACCCGTTCGCTTGCAGCCCAGGGCATTCTGCCCCAAGCTCTGCCTTCCGACCGCCATGGACCGCTGCGTACGATGCCCAGACGCCACCGCTACCTGATCGCCGTGTTGTTGCTGATCCTGGTGTCGCTCGCCATCGTTTTCCTGCGCCGGGACGATAAGCCCGCGCCACCGGTACTGCCGCCACACAGCTACGGCAAGGCACTGCGCCAGGCCCATGACGGCCTGCCAGGTGCCGCCCGGGTGCTTTACCAACAGCTGCAACGCGATGACCTGACGCCGATCCGCCGCGCCGCACTGTATGCCGAATTACCCAACTACCCCTCGCCGCAAGCGCTCAAGCTGGCGCGCCTGGACCTGGAAAACGACGACCCGCTGGTGCGTCGCGCAGCCATTGCCAGCATCCGCAAGCTACTGCCGCCCTCTCAGCGCAGCCTGGTGCTGGGGCCGTTGCTGGACGATGACGAACAGAGCGTGCGCTTCGCCGCCGTGGACGCATTGCTGGGTCTGGACCCCGATGCCATCGGCCTGTACTTCGGCCCGTTGCAGAGCGCACTGGAGCAATACCAGCAAGCCCTGGAAAAACAACCCGACGACGCCGAGGCCCAAGTGCACCTGGCGCGCCTGTACTTGCACGAGAACGACTACGATCAGGCTGCCGCGGCCCTGCAGCGCAGCCTCGCGGTGGCCCCGGAAGGCCTCGACGCCCTGGCCACACAGGTGCGCCTTCTGGAGCGCCAGGGCCAGCACGAGCAATCCCGCCAGGTGCTGGCCAAGGCCCTGGCGCTGCGTCCGGACTCAGCGTTCCTGCAATACGAGCTGGGGCTCTGGCTGATCCGCCATGATCAGCGTGAATACGCCCTGCTCGCCTTGTCCCGCGCGGTGGAACTGGAGCCGGAGAATGCCGACTATCGCTACACTCTGGCGGTCACCTTGCATGAGCTGGACCAGTCCGATGCTGCGCAAAAACAACTGGAAACCCTGCTCAGCCGCCAGCCAGCCAACCGCCGGGCGCGGGTGCTGCTGATCCAGTACTGGAAAGCGTCCGGCCAGTTGCAGAATGTCCAGGTCTTGCTGGCTGAACTGGAGCGGCAGAACCCGGACGATCCCTTCCTGCAGCAGGGGCTGTGACTGGCATTGGCCAGTGGGTTGCCGAAGGGGCCGGTTCAGTCGCTCAGCATCAGCAGGGCCTGGCTCATCAGGCTGGCCAACGCGAACGGCTTGAGCATCAGCGCCGTGCCGGGCGCCTCGGACAGTTGCGGGTCCAGCGGTTGGTCATTGAACCCGGTGATGAACAGAATTTTCTGCTCCGGCACAAGCATGCGCATCGCCCTGGCGACCTGCCGCCCACTGAAACCTCCGGGCAGGCCGATGTCGGTGATGACCAGGTCGAACGGGCCGTGGTGGCGGAAGCGATCAAGCGCCGAATTCGCATCCCTCGCATCGCACACGTCGAAACCACGTTCCTGCAGATACTCCTTCATCACCGAACGCAGGTTTTCATCATCATCTACCAGCAGCACCCGTTGGCCACTGGCCCGGGTTACCGCCGGAACCGGCTGCGGGGGCTGCTGCGCCACGTGTTCAAAGCATCGCGGAAACAACATGCAGACCTTGAAACCGTGGTCAGGTGCTGATTCAAGCCATACGTGGCCACCCGACTGGCCGACGAAGCCATACACCATCGCCAGGCCCAACCCGGCACCGTGACCCATGGGTTTGGTGGTGAAGAACGGCTCGAATGCCCGCGCCAGATCCACTTGGGGCATACCATGGCCATCGTCGATCACATACAAGGCGACATAGTCACCAGGCGGGACACCTTGGTCGTCGGGGCTCGCCGCCTCCAGGCGCTTGTTGATCGTACGCAACGTCACCACGCCACGGCCAAGGCACGCCTCGCGGGCGTTGGCTAACAGGTTCACCATGGCGGTTTCGAGCTGCGCAACATCCAGGCAGACTGCCCAGGGTTGTACGTCCAGCTCCAAGCCCAGTAGCATTTCAGTGCCCAGCACCTGATGCAACAGCGGTTCCATGGCGGCCAGCTGGCGATTGATGTCCACCGGCTTGGGTGACAGCGGCTGATGACGCGAGAACGCCAGCAGACGGTGTGTGAGCTTCATCGCGCGCTGTACAGAATCGCTGGCCAGGGACACATAACGGTCGATGTGCTCCAGGCACCCTTGCTCCATGCGTCGTTGCAACAACTCCAGGCTGCCGCCAATACCCGACAGCAGGTTGTTCATCTCGTGGGCCATGCCTCCGGCCAGATGGCTGACCGCATCCAGCCGCTCGGTTACCCGTAAAAGGCTATCGGAGTGGCGCAAGATATCTTCATGTTCCTGCGAAATGTCCCGCCCTACGGCCGTCAGCAGCGTGCCGTCGAAACTCGCCGTCCAGCGAAACAACCGGTAGTGCCCGTCCTTGTGGCGTAACCGCGTCTCGAGCTGCTCAAGCCCGCAGTCGTTGACGAACTCCATCACCGCCACCTCAACTTCGGCTCTGTCCGCAGGATGGACCAGTTCCAGGATCGGCTTACCGACCACCTCGCCTTCGGTCCAGCCCAGCACGCGCTGCCAGGTCGGGTTGGACGCTTGCAGCCGCAGGTCGGCAGTCACGGCGATCATCGCATCGCGAGAAAGTTGCCAGATGTGATCACGATCGGCCAAGACGGACTGGATCTCGCGCTCGAACGCCAATGCCTGCTCGCGCCACTGATGATGCGTGTCGACGCTGGCGCTGGTTTCGATCACCGTATGCAGAAACCCGACCACTTCGTGCTGTTCATCGCGTAACGGTGTGTAGCTGAAGACATAGCAGGCTTTGTTGCCCGTTTGCTTGTTCGTCAGCCATAGCGGCTGGTCTTCGCCAAAGATCGCCCCCCCTTCAAGCACCTGGAACACGCAAGGGCCAATGACCTTCCAGGCTTTTGCCCACAGTCTGTCGAACGCCTGCCCCAGGGCGTGACCGTCACATTCGAGCAAATTCGCGTAAGCATCATTGTGAACCACGGTCATCCCGGCGCCCCAGACCACCGCGCAGGGAAACGGCGAAAGCACCATCATGTCGACTGCGATACGCAACGGTGCCTGCCAATGCGGCAGCGGCCCGAGCGGGCTGTAACACCAGTCGAACCGCGTGACCTGCTCAGCCATGCCCGCTGCCGTTGCCGGCCGCGTGGCGAGTTCCATGCCTTGGGCTGAAGGTTTGCGCGGCGTGTCGTTTACCAGCACTGTCGTTTCCACCGTTGCGTTGGGATGAAGATTCCGTTTGCGCATCATCTGCCCGACCATCTGCCACTGCAATAGCTGCGCATCCAGCGTGCGCAGGCAGCGACCACCAGCATAGGCCCGTTACCGAAGTAGCGCCTTGGCAAACGGAAGCTATGCTTAACAGGTTTTCCCCGCGCCACTGACCCCATTGCCCCACGACGACAGACCCGGGAGCGAGGTGATGAGCAAGAAGATTCTGGTAGTACTGACCAACACGGCCAAGTACCCGAGCCTGAAGCGGGCCACGGGCCTATGGCTGGGGGAAGCCGTGCACTTTGTCGAGGTCGCGCTGAAAGCTGGGTATGAAGTCGATTATGTGAGCCCGAATGGCGGCTATGTACCCATCGACCCGCATAGCCTGCAAATGGCCCCGGAGCTGGACTGGCAATGGTATGACGACACATCGTTCATGAACCGTCTGGGCGCAACATCAAGCCCAGGCGAGGTCAGGGCAAGTGATTACTGCGCCATCTACTACACGGGCGGCCACGGTGTCATGTACGACTTCCCCGACAACCCGCCATTGCAGGAGCTGGCACGCAGCATCCATGAAAACAACGGCGTGGTTGCCGCGGTCTGTCACGGCGTGGTCGGCCTGTTGAACATCAAGCTCAGCGACAACAGCCTGCTGCTCAAGGACCGGCAGGTCACCGGGTTTTCCAATACCGAAGAAAAACTGGCAGAGCTGGACAAGGTCGTGCCCTTTCTTACCGAGACCGAACTGATTGCCCGGGGCGGCAACTACAGCAAGGCCGACGAGCCGTGGAAGCCGTTCGTGGTTTGCGACGACCGGCTGATTACCGGGCAGAACCCAGCCTCGACGAACCTGCTGGCCGAGCAGGTCATTGCTGCCCTTTCGCGGCGATGAGTCCTACACCTCAGCAGCGTAGTTCACCAAGCACGCATGGTTATGGATTACAGCAAGTACAGTAATTGATTCATAGGCTCACCACTTGGGCTGCCCATCTCGGGCAGCTTGGAAACTGGGGGCCGAACATTCATGTCGAGAATCAAAACTGCTGGGCAGGGTTTGATAGAACTGTTGCTGACTTTGGCAATAAGCCTGCTGCCGGTCGGCACCGGGCTGATGGTCATGCTTTATCAGCAGGACAAGAAGCTTGAAGAAACCGCACGAATCTCTGTGAAGGAAGCGATCTATTCCGTGGACCTGGCACTGGATCGCATACACGCATCCGCGTCTGCTGCACTGAAGTTGGCAGGGACCGCCTGCGAGAGTGCCCTGCCGCAATTGGTCGATCAGGTCACGAAAGCGCCGCATCTGCGTTCGTTGGCTTTGACCGTTGATCGCCGCACCTATTGCAATACCTTGAAAACGCCTTTTCCACCCGATGACATTTTCCCGGATACTCGTTCGCAATTTCGTCTGGTGCTGGATGCGCCAGCAACACCCAATGCGGTTCTGCTCGCCTATCAGCTGAGTGAGAATAATAAAGGGATCATTGCCACGTCCTATGGCCTGTTGCTGCGCAATGAGTTGCGGGCATTTCAGACGGGGCTGACGTTACTGCTCGAATTTGATGAGTTTTACATCTGGGCCGACGGCGATAGCCGCGATGCAACGCGCCCATCACAAGTCGAGTTTTACCAGGAGGGGGTCTCGAGCAAGTATGGCTATACCGTCAAGGCAGGCTATGCCCACGGCTATGCGGCACACCAGACACACCAGACATTGAAACAGCTTTTCCCTATCTTGGCGCTGATAGGCGTCATTACCGGCTCGATCACGTACTGGGGCCTGTTCAGGCAACGTCGCCAGCGTGCTCGCAGCGCCGCCAGCAAAGGCTGACGGCGCCACAATTCACTCATTCGGCATTGAGCACGCCGCGGCGCACCTGGTCACGCTCGATGGACTCGAAGAGGGCTTTGAAGTTGCCTTCACCGAAACCGTCATCCCCTTTACGCTGAATGAATTCGAAGAACACCGGGCCAAGCAGGGTTTCCGAGAAAATCTGCAGCAGCAGGCGCTTGTCACCCGGCTCGGAAGCGCCATCCAGCAGGATGCCACGGGCCTGCAGCTGGTCGACTGGCTCGCCATGCCCTGGCAGGCGCTCTTCGAGCATTTCGTAATAGGTCTGCGGCGGTGCGGTCATGAATCGCATGCCAAGGCCCTTGAGGGCATCCCAGGTCTTGAGCAGGTCATCGGTGAGGAAGGCCACATGCTGGATGCCTTCGCCGTTGAACTGCATCAGGAACTCTTCGATCTGCCCTGCACCCTTGGATGACTCTTCATTGAGCGGAATGCGGATCATGCCGTCAGGCGCGGTCATGGCCTTGGAGGTCAGGCCGGTGTATTCGCCCTTGATATCGAAGTAGCGGATCTCGCGGAAATTGAACAGCTTCTCGTAGAAGCCAGCCCAGTAGGCCATGCGCCCGCGATAGACGTTGTGGGTCAGGTGATCGATGATCTTCAAGCCTGCACCCGCCGGGTTGCGATCAACACCCTCGATGAAATTGAAGTCGATATCGTAGATCGAGCTGCCTTCATCGAAACGGTCGATCAGGTAAAGCGGAGCACCACCAATGCCCTTGATGGCCGGCAGGCGCAGTTCCATCGGGCCGGTTTCGATCTCGACTGGCTGGGCGCCCAGCTCCAGGGCCCGGGCGTAGGCTTCATGGGCGTTACGCACACGGAACGCCATGCCGCACACCGACGGGCCATGCTCGGCGGCAAAGTAAGAGGCGATGCTCTTTGGCTCATTGTTGAGGATCAGGTTGATGCCGCCCTGGCGGTACAGGTGCACGTCCTTGGAGCGGTGAGTGGCCACCTTGGTGAAGCCGAGCATCTGGAACACCGGCTCCAGCACGCCTGGTGTCGGCGAAGCCAGTTCGATGAACTCAAAGCCCATCAGGCCCATTGGATTGTCAAAGATATCAGCCATGTTCGTACCCTCATCTGCAGCGGAAATTAATGATTGCGTAGGATGTGGAACGGCGATGGTGGAGAGCATGGGATACCGCGCACGCTGCGGGCGAGGAAGTCACCAATGATCAGCTTGAACCCATGGTATGTCATATGGACCCATTCTCTGCGAGGGTTGACCCTTCAGAAACGAAGGACCTTATTGTTGTATTCGTAAACCGATTCTACAGTGCGTAAATTGCTTTGTCGCGCTTTAGTTCGCCACCTGCGCCGACAAACGGCTATCCTCAACACGTCCATCATCAGGAAGATCCCCCAGCATGCCGCTCACCGCCAAACGCCCCGCTCGCTGGAGCTGGCGCACGCTGCTGCCCTGGATCGTCAGCGTGGTGCCGCTTGCCTGCGGCCTGGCGGTAATGAACTGGCAGATCGAGCGCGAATTGCGCGCCAGCAGCGAGGCGACGACACGCCAGCTGATCGAACATGTCGACCATATTCTGGACAACCTGGCCAATGCCGCGCTGACCCTGCTGCCACTGGCCGGCACCCCCTGCGCAGATGCACAGCTGGCCTTGCGCAGCCAGGTCACGCGCAATGCCTTCGTGCGTTCGACCAACCTGTTCCAGCACCATAACCTGTACTGCAGTTCGCTGTTCGGCGATTTCGACGAACAGGTCGAGACCAATGACTACACCGATGGCCGGCTATGGCTGATGGATGGCAATTCGGTAACGCCTGGCCATCCCCTGCTGGTCTATCGCGCCAGCGATGGCGACCGCGGCGCGATCACCACCGTCGATGGCGACCATCTGCTCACAGCCTTGCGCCTGATTGGCCCGGAGGAAACCCTGCAGATCCGTGTCGGCAAGGCCTGGATGGGCAAGGACGGCGTAGTGCATGAAGGCGTGCCACCGGCAGCCGCCGCCGCCGATGTGACGCTGGGCTCGACCCGCTACCCGTTCAGCGTGCACGGCGGCTACGAAGCCGGCAAACAAGGTGAAGTGCTACGCAGCCACTACCCCGCCCTGCTCAGCCTGCTGCTGGTACTCGGCGTGGTGGCCGGTTGCGCCTGCCGCTGGCAGATTCGCCGGGCCAGCTCGCCGCGTGCCGAGCTGCGCCGGGCGCTGGAGGCGGACGAGTTTCTGCCGTACTTCCAACCCGTGGTGCGCAAGGGCGACTACCGCTGGGCCGGAGCTGAAGTGCTGATGCGCTGGAACCATCCCCGTGAGGGCCTGGTGCGTCCGGACCTGTTCATCCCCTATGCCGAACACAGCGGCCAGATCGTCGCCATGACCCGTGCCCTCATGCTGCACACTGCGCAAAGTCTTGCCCCCTACACCGCGCTGTTGGAGGACGGTTTCCACATCGGCATCAACATTACCGCCGATCACTGCCGCGACCTGAGCCTGCTCGACGACTGCCGCACCTTCCTCCAGCATTTTCCCCCAGGGCGAGTCCGGCTGACCCTGGAGCTGACCGAGCGCAAGCTGCTTGAAGCCACACCGGTAGCCCTCGAACTGTTCACCAAACTGCATGACATGGGGGTGATGATCGCCCTGGATGACTTCGGCACCGGCCAGTCGAGCCTCAATTACCTGCGCCAGTTCAAGGTCGATTACCTGAAGATCGACCAGAGTTTCGTGGCCATGATCGGTGGTGACGCGCTGTCGCAACACATACTGGACAGCATCATCGAACTGTCCGCCAAGCTGGGCCTGGGCATCGTTGCCGAAGGGGTGGAAACCGACGTGCAGCGTGACTACCTGGCACGCAGCGGGGTGGACTTCCAGCAAGGCTATCTGTTTGCCCGGCCGATGCCGGCGGCCGACTTCCTCAAGGCACTCGCTACCCACCCGGCGGCTGCGCGGTTGCCGCAAGACGCGGCCCCTGAGATCATGCGCGGCTGATCCACCCGCTCACTCCCTATCCGAGGCATTCGTGTCAAAAGGCATTATTTCGTCGGTCATGGCGTCCTGTCTGTTCGCCGTGATGTATTTCTATACCTCCTTGCTGTCGCCGCTCGACGGCGAAGAGATCTTTGGCTGGCGCACGCTGTTGACCCTGCCCTGCCTCACCCTGTTCATGTTGGCCAGCAAAGACTGGAAGCGCGTCGGTGAACTGCTCGCCCGCGTGCGCCGGACGCCGACCCTGCTGCTGGGCATGGTCGGTACCTCGTGGTTGATGGGGGTGCAGCTGTGGCTGTTCCTCTGGGCGCCGTTGCACGGGCGTAGCCTGGAAGTGTCGATGGGCTATTTCCTGCTGCCGCTGGCAATGGTGCTGACCGGGCGCCTGGTGTATGGCGAGCGCTTGTCACGCCTGCAACAAGTGGCGGTCGGCTGCGCCGCGCTGGGTGTCGGGCACGAGTTGTACCAGAATGGCAGCTTCGCCTGGGAAACCTTGTTGGTGACGATCGGCTACCCGATCTACTTCGTCTTGCGGCGACGCTGCCGCACCGACCACCTGGGTGGCCTGTGGTGCGACATGTGCCTGTTGCTGCCCTGGGCGCTGTATTTCGTCACCCAGGGGCCGTTGACGACGGCCGATCTGCACCAGCACCCAGGCCTGTATGCTCTGATTCCACTGCTAGGGGCGATCAGCGCCTGCGCACTGATCGCCTACGTGCTGGCCAGCCGCCTGTTGCCGTTCAGCCTGTTCGGCCTGCTCAGCTACGTCGAGCCGGTGTTGCTGGTGGGCGTCGCCCTGCTACTGGGCGAAACCATCGGCCCGGATCAGTGGCTGACCTACCTGCCGATCTGGGCCGCGGTGCTGGTGCTGGTGCTTGAAGGCTTCAAGCACCTGATGCGTCAGCGTCGGCGCTCGGTGTAAGGCGCACCTGGCGTACCCGGCGCTCCTCCACCGCCACCACAATCATGCGCCAACCGTTCCAGGCCAACTGGTCACCCACCACCGGCAGGCGGTCCAGCAAGCTCATCACCAGTCCTGCCAGGGTCTGGTAGTCCTCGGTGGCGCGGGCGCTGAAGCCTGTGCGCGCCTGGACCTGGCTCAGGTTCAGGGCACCACTGACGACAAAGCTGCCATCTTCCTCGATGATCGCCGGGCCTTCCACCTCGCTGGCATCCGGCAACTCACCGGCGATCGACTCGAGGATGTCGGTCATGGTCAGCAGACCAGTGAAATCGCCGAACTCGTTGATCACGAAGGCAATGTGCGTTGACTGGCTACGCATTTGCTCGAGGGCGTTGAGGATGCTGAAACTCTCCAGCAGGTTCAACGGCGCCCGGGCCATGCGCTCCAGGTCCGGCTGACTGCCGGTCAGCAGCTCCTTGAGCAGCTCCTTCTTGTGCACGAAGCCCAGCGGTTCCTCGATATGGCCGTTGCGAATCAGCGGCAGGCGCGAGTACGGCGAGTTGGCCAGCGCCTCGGTGATGGCATGCGCGGGTTGCGCCAGGTCGATCACATCGACTTCGGCGCGCGCGGTCATCACCGTGCGGATCGGCCGCTCGGCCAGGTTCAGCACGCCGCTGATCATCACCCGCTCACGGCGGTCGAACAGCACCTGCTCTTCGCCCCCTTCGACCAGGTCGGCGATTTCTTCGCCCACCTCGTCAGCCTCGACCCGGCGGCCACCCAGCAGGCGCAGCACCGCATGCGCGGTACGCTCACGCAGTGGCCGGTGCTGCTGCAGGCTGCGCTTGCGGCGGGCACGGGCCAACTGGTTGAACAGCTCGATGAGAATCGAGAAGCCAATGGCCGCGTACAGGTAGCCTTTCGGGATATGGAAGCCCAGGCCTTCGGCGGTGAGGCTGAAACCGATCATCATCAGGAAGCCCAGACACAGCATGATCACCGTCGGGTGCGCGTTGACGAAACGGGTCAATGGTTTGCTGGCGACGATCATGATGCCGATCGAGAAGATCACTGCGATCATCATCACCGACAATTCTTCGACCATGCCAACGGCCGTGATCACCGCGTCCAGCGAGAACACCGCGTCGAGCACGACGATCTGCGCCACGATCGACCAGAACAAGGCATGACGCACGGCTCCCGTAGCCTGGGTGGCATGCCCTTCCAGGCGTTCGTGCAATTCCATGGTCGCCTTGAACAGCAGGAACACACCGCCGAACAGCATGATCAGGTCACGGCCAGAGAAGCTTTTGCCGAACACTTCGAACAGCGGTGCGGTCAGGGTGACCATCCACGAGATACTGGCCAACAGGCCCAAACGCATGATCAGCGCCAGGCTAAGGCCGATGACCCGCGCGCGGTCGCGCTGATGCGGTGGCAGCTTGTCGGCGAGGATGGCGATGAACACCAGGTTGTCGATACCCAGCACCAGCTCGAGGACGATAAGCGTCAACAGGCCTAGCCAGGCCGTAGGATCAGCTAGCCATTCCATTAGCGGGTACTCACGAAGAAGGCGTCACGCAGACGAAGGGGGGATGGCCGGGACGGCCAGGGACTGGGGGGTTCCGCGAAGGTGCTCATATAGGCCTTGATTGAAAAAGGAAAGACGATGCTACAAGCACAGCAGATTTTTCTGATAGCGCGAAACTATTACAAAACCTGTAACCAGCTTTCAGGGGACTTTTATTCAATACCACCGCTGCGCAAGGCTAGAGGATGGCGGCATTCATCAATCCACGGAGTTACGGAAATGAGCCTGTCCCTTTCCATGGCCGCATTCGCCCTCGCCGCTTCGATCTCGCCCGGGCCGGTCAATGTCGTCGCCCTTGGCAGCGGTGCCCGCCATGGCTTGCGAGCGAGTATGTGGCATGTAACAGGCGCGACGCTGGGCTTCTGCCTGTTGCTGGTGCTGGTCGGCCTGGGGTTGCATGAACTGCTGTTGCGCTGGCCGCACCTGGAGCTGGCGCTGCACTGGGGTGGCGTGGCGTTTCTGCTGTACATGGCCTGGAAGCTGGCCAGCGATGATGGTCAGCTGGGTGGCTCGGATCAGCCACGTGCTCCCTCGGCCTGGCATGGCGCAGCGATGCAATGGCTCAACCCCAAGGCCTGGCTGGCTGCGGTGGCGGGTGTGGGCGCCTACACCGGTGGCGAACAGCATCTGTTGTGGTTGTTCAACTGGATCTATGGGCCGATCTGTTTCGTCTCGGTCGCCTGCTGGGCCTGGGCCGGGAGTGTGATCCGCCAGTACCTGCGGGAGCCGCGGTATCTACGGTTGCTGAATCGGGGGCTGGCGGTGTTACTGGTGGGGAGTGCGGTTTATCTGCTGGTTTGATGTCGCCAGTGCCGGCCTATTCGCGGCTAAAGCCGCTCCCACAGGGACCGCGCCGGATCTGAAGCTGGCGCTATGCCTGTGGCTTTAGCCGCGAAGAGGCCGGCACTGCATCTCGGTAATGCCCGGGTGTCGCCGCCAGGTGCTGTTTGAACGCCCTCTGAAGATGCGCCTGGTCGGCAAAACCTGCCTCCAGTGCCACGTCGGCGATCGCCCTGCCCTTGCGCAGTTGCGCCCGCGCATGCTGCACCCGCTGATCCAGCAAATAACCGTGAGGGGTCAGGCTGAAGCGCTGGCGGAACGCACGGATCAGATAGGACCGGGACAGGCCGCACGCCGCGCAGATATCTGCCAGGCCAAGCGGGTCGCTCCGGTGCGCACGAATGAATGCCGCAGCAGCATCCAATTGCGGATGTTCGCTTGGCAGCTTGTGCGCATTGGGGTGCAAATAGCCGGGAAGATCGGCAAAAAAAGCGGCCAGCCGTGCTTCTCGATCATTCAACTCGGCGTCGAACAGGTCGGCAAACAATTGCAGCAGCCGGCTGTACAACCCAGCAGAGGCGCTGAACGTCTGCGCAGGCAGGACGAAGCCCCGAGCCAGCAACCACGGCATGTCGACGAACAGCATCAGGTACGACCAGGGCTGGCCGGCGATCGGGTTGCAGGTGTGCACCACACCCGGGTTCATCAATACCGTGGTACCGGCCATTACCTCGACCTGACTGGCGCCGCTCAGGTAGGTACTGCGCCCGCCAGTGATCACGCCGATGGAAAAGCTCTCATGGGAATGCGCGGCATAACAGACCTTGCGCCCATCCCCCACGCGCCGGGCTTCGACGAAGGGCAATGCCGGATCCCGCCAGAACCGCGACACCTCGATCATCGCCCGGCCCTCATTCGCCGCCGTGCTGCACCACTACCAGCAGCTGCGCCGGCTGCGCGCCGACCGAGCGCAAGCGGTGCGGTGTCTGGGCATTGAAGTGCAGTGCATCGCCCTGCTCCAGCAACACCCGCTCATTGATGAAGTCGACCTCCACCTGGCCGGCGTGGACGAACAAGAACTCCTCACCGTCATGCTCTTTGAAGGTCGGGTCGCTGAACTCGGTCGGCGGCTTGATCAGGAACGGCAACAGGCTGTGCTGCCCGAACTGCCGGGTCAAGGCTGCGTAGCCCGGCCCATGGCCATCGCCCACCAGCGGCTGACGCTCGCCCTGGCGTACCAGGCTATAGCGGCTCTGGGCGGCCTGCTCCTCGGCGAACAAATCTTCGACGTTGACATTCAGCGCCCGCCCCAGCTTCAGCGCAGCAGCGATGGACGGCGTATTCAGGCCACGCTCCACCTTGGACAGGTAGCTCTTGGTCATGCCGGACTTCTCGGCCAGCGCCTCAAGCGTGACACCAAGTTTTTTTCTCAATACTTTCAATCGGTTAGACATGCGACGCGATTTTCCCGGGTCCACAGGCTTGCTTATGACACTTTGTGTCATATAGGATTATTTGTGTCACGCACCGACAGATTCCTCGACCGACCAAAGCTTCGGAACCGGCCAGCGCTGACATCGCTCATCACGCCACAGAGGAAAACCCCATGGCCAAGACCCTGACACTCAGCAAGGACCAACTGGTCCAGCAGGCGCTGACGCAGATGCAAGGCTCGCTTGCCGATAATACGTGGACTGTACGAGAAAAGCTGGCCCTGACCTGCCGAATTCTGTTCGATCATGGCCACGACTCCGGCCTGGCCGGGCAGATCAGCGCCCGCGGCCCGCAACCCGGGACTTTCTACACCCAGCAGCTGGGCCTGGGTTTCGATGAAATCAGCGCCAGCAACCTGTTGCTGGTCAACGAGGACCTCGACGTGCTCGAAGGCCAGGGCATGCCCAACCCGGCCAATCGCTTCCACAGCTGGGTGTACCGCACCCGGCCGGATGTGAACTGCATCATCCATACCCACCCGACCCACGTTGCCGCCCTGTCGATGCTGGAAGTCCCGCTGCAGGTCTCGCATATGGACCTGTGCCCGCTGTACGACGACTGTGCCTTCCTTGAAGCCTGGCCTGGCGTGCCGGTGGGCAACGAGGAAGGCGAGATCATCAGTGCCGCACTGGGGGACAAGCGCGCCATTCTGCTCTCGCACCATGGCCAGCTGTCCACCGGCATCAGCATCGAGCAGGCCTGCGTGTACGCCCAGTTGATCGAGCGCGCCGCACGCCTGCAACTGCTGGCGATGTCGGCTGGCACCCTCAAGCCCATCGACCCGGCACTGGGCCGTGAAGCCCACGACTGGATCGACCGGCCCAAGCGCCATGCCGCTGCCTTCAACTACTTTGCCCGGCAGTGCCTGCGCACCCACGCCGACTGCCTGAACTGAACCCTGAATGCCTTGCTTGCGGAGCCTTTTAAA
Source organism: Pseudomonas sp. 382 (assembly GCF_002759075.1). Lineage (NCBI taxonomy): Bacteria > Pseudomonadati > Pseudomonadota > Gammaproteobacteria > Pseudomonadales > Pseudomonadaceae > Pseudomonas > Pseudomonas sp. 382. The sequence goes on along the minus strand of NZ_PEMX01000003.1, from coordinate 87,650 downwards.
ATGACCACTGAAATCCACGGCATCATCGGCTACACCATCACCCCCTTCAGCGCTGGTGGCGAACAGCTCGACCTGCCCGCGTTGCGCCAGTCCATCGAACGCCTGATCGACGGCGGCGTGCAGGCCATCGCGCCCTTGGGCAGCACCGGCGAAGGGGCCTATCTCAGCGACAGCGAATGGCAGCAGGTGGCCGAGTACAGCCTTGCGCAGATCGACAAACGGGTGCCCAGCATCGTCAGCGTGTCCGACCTGACTACCGCCGGTGCCGTGCGACGCGCCCGTTTTGCCCAGGCCCAGGGCGCCGACGCGGTGATGGTACTGCCGGCCGCCTACTGGAAACTCAGCGAAGCCGAGATCCTCCAGCACTACCGCGCCATCGGTGAGGCCATCGATATCCCGATCATGCTCTACAACAACCCGGCCACCAGCGGCACCGACATGTCGGTGGAGCTGATCCTGCGCATCGTCCGCGAAGTGGCCAACGTGACCATGGTCAAGGAAAGCACCGGCGACATCCAGCGCATGCACAAGCTGCATTTGCTGGGTGAAGGCCAGGTGCCGTTCTACAACGGCTGCAACCCGCTGGCGCTGGAAGCGTTCGTGGCCGGGGCAAAGGGCTGGTGCACGGCAGCGCCGAACCTGATTCCGGCACTGAACCAAGGTTTGTATCAGGCAGTGCTGAAGGGAGACCTGGCGCAGGCCAGGGCGCTGTTCTATCGGCAGCTGCCCTTGCTGGATTTCATTCTCAAAGGCGGGTTGCCGGCAACCATCAAGGCCGGGCTAGAAATGACCGGCCTGTCAGTGGGCGAACCGCGGCGACCCGTTTTCGGTCTGGACGCGCCAGGGAAAGCGACCTTGGCAGCATTGTTGGCAAAGCTGGCTGATTGAAAACCTGCACCGGCCTCTTCGCGGGTAAACCCGCTCCCACAGGATCCTGACAAGCTTCAAGGGCGGTGCAGTACCTGTGGGAGCGGGTTCACCCGCGAAGGGCCGGTGCAGGCAGTACAACTAGTTCAAGGCATCACCGGGGGCACGTATTGCAAGGTAGTGCCCAAGGCCCAGAGCAACACCAGCACCAACGGCACATGCACCAGCAACTGCACGAACGAGAAGCCTATCAGATCACGCGCCTTGAGCCCCAGCACGCCCAGCAGCGGCAGCATGTAGAACGGGTTGATCAGGTTCGGCAACGCCTCGGCAGCGTTGTAGATCTGCACCGCCCAGCCCAGGTGGTACTGCAGGTCGTTGGCCACCAGCATCACGTAAGGCGCTTCGATGATCCACTTGCCTCCCCCTGACGGGATGAAGAACCCCAGCACGGCAGAGTAAACGCCCATCAGCAGCGCGTAGGTGTCATGGGTGGCGATCTGGGTGAAGAACAGCGAAATGTGGTGGGCCAGGGTCTGTTCATCCACCCCCTTGACCTGGGTCAGGATCGCTGCGATCGAGCCGTACAGGGGGAACTGGATCAGCACCCCGGTGGTGGTCGGCACGGCGCGGGCCACGGCATCGAGGAAGCTGCGCGGTCGCCAGTGGAGCAAGGCACCGAGCATGATGAACAGCAGGTTATAGGTGTTCAGCCCGGAAATCGCCGTTATCGCCGGCTTGGTGGCGAACTCCTGATACAGCCAGCCAGCGGCCAGGGCCACCAGCATCAGTATCAGGATCGGACTGTGCTCCAGCCATTCACCGGGGCGGGTACGCCTGGCTGGCGCTGGCGCGGTAAAGCTGGGGTCGACGCCACAGGCTTCGGCGCTACGCGCACTGTTCGGGCCAGGCGCCGTGGCATAGGCGATCACCAGCGAGACGATCACCAGGGCTGCCAGCATCACGCCAGACTGCCAGAGAAAAATGGTCTCGGTGAACGGGATCACGCCCGTGATCGACAGGATCGATGGCGGCAGGCTCGCCGGGTTGGCCTGCAACTGCGCGGCCGAAGACGAAAGGCCCAGCGCCCAGACAGCGCCCAGGCCCAGGTAGGCGGCAGCACCTGCGGCGCGATAGTCCATCTTCAGCTCGGTACGACGGGCCAAGGCACGGACCAGCAGGCCGCCAAACACCAGCGACAGCCCCCAGTTGAGCAGCGAGGCCAGCATCGAGATCAGCGCAACCCAGCACACCGCCGACCGGCCATTGCCGGGGATGCGCGCCAGCCGGTCGATCAGCCGGGCCGCCGGTGGCGAGCTGGCCACCACGTAGCCGCCGATGACCACGAAAGCCATTTGCATGGTGAACGGGATCAGGCTCCAGAAGCCATCGCCGAACGCTTTGGCAGTGTCGGTCGGCTTGGCGCCCATGGCCAGGGCGCCGATGCACACCAGCAACACGGCGAGGGCGGCGAATACCCAGGAGTCGGGGAACCAGCGTTCGGCCCAGTTGGAACAACGCAGGGCAAAGCGGGCGGAGCGGCTGTCTTGGATTTCAGCGGCCACGGTTACTTCCTTTTATTGGTCTTATCGGATACATCAGTAAAAACACAAAACCCCTGTGGGAGCGGCCTTGCGTCGCGAAAGGATCGCGAAGCGGTCCCGCGATCTCAGCATCGGTGCTGAAATCGCGGGGCTGCTTTGCAGCCCATTCGCGACGCAAGGCCGCTCCCACAGGGGGGACAGTGTGATGCTTTAGAAGGTCATTTCCTTTACATCATCCGGCACGATCAGCTTGCCGGCGGTTTTCTCGATGATCTCCTCGACGCTCACCCCCGGCGCGGTCTCACGCAGGATGAAGGCGCCGTCTTCGATCTCCAGGTAGGCCAGGTCGGTCAGGACCTTGCGGATGCAGCCGGCACCGGTCAGCGGCAGGCTGCAACGCGGCAGCAGCTTGGACTCGCCATCCTTGGAGGCGTGGGTCATGGTGACGATGATGTTCTCGGCACCGGCGACCAGGTCCATGGCGCCGCCCATGCCCTTGACCAGTTTGCCAGGGATCATCCACGAGGCGATGTTGCCTTCCACATCCACTTCGAAAGCGCCCAGTACAGTCAGGTCGACGTGGCCGCCACGGATCATGGCGAACGATTGCGCCGAGTCGAAGATCGACGCGCCACGTCGGGCGGTGACAGTCTGCTTGCCGGCGTTGATCATGTCGGCATCGAGGGTGCTTTCGGTGGGGAATTCGCCCATGCCGAGCAAGCCGTTTTCGGACTGCAACATCACGTCCATGTCGGCCGGTACATAGTTGGCCACCAGGGTCGGGATGCCGATGCCGAGGTTGACGTAGTAGCCGTCCTTCAGTTCACGGGCGACGCGTTGCGCCATCTGTTCGCGGGTCAGTGCCATGGTCAGGATCTCTTTGTTGTTCTGATGGACGGCGCTCAGGCCTTGACGGTGCGCTTTTCGATGCGTTTTTCGAAGGTGCCGACGATCACCCGGTCGACATAGATGCCCGGGGTATGGATTTCGCTGGGCAGCAGCACGCCCGGCTCGACGATTTCTTCCACTTCGACCACGGTGATCTTGCCAGCGGTGGCCGCCAGCGGGTTGAAGTTCTGCGCGGTGTTGCGGTACACCACGTTGCCGTAGTGGTCGGCCTTCCAGCCCTTGACGATGGCGAAGTCGCCGGTGATGGACTCTTCGAGGATGTACTTGCGGCCCTTGAACTCGCGCACTTCCTTGCCGTCGGCAACCGGGGTGCCGTAACCGGTCGCGGTAAAGAAGGCCGGGATGCCTGCACCGCCGGCGCGCATTTTCTCGGCCAGGGTGCCTTGCGGGGTCAGTTCGACTTCCAGCTCGCCACTGAGCAGCTGGCGTTCGAATTCGGCGTTCTCGCCAACGTAGGAGGCAATCATTTTGCGGATCTGCCGGTCTTCCAGCAGAACGCCCAGGCCGAAGCCGTCGACACCGCAGTTGTTGGAGACCACGGTCAGGCCCTTGACGCCAAGGCGCTTGATTTCGGCAATCAGGTTTTCGGGGATGCCGCACAGGCCGAAGCCGCCGGCCAGTACCGTCATGTTGTCGGTCAGGCCTGCCAGGGCCTCTTCATAGGTTGCTACGCGCTTGTCCAGTCCGGCCATGCTGATCCGCCTTTTGTAGTTGTTGAACCGACGAGGCTGTCGGTGAGCGTGTGAAGCCATCTTCACCGCTGGCGACTGATTTGTTAATTTTGTTTTCATCATCGATTGATAACTTTTCCAAAACAGCGCTCGAGACTGTCATGAACGTCAAGCAACTGCGTGCCTTCGTCACCGTAGCCAAGTACCAGAGCTTCGCCCAGGCCGGTGAACACTTGCATGTGTCGCAACCGGCCCTGAGCCTGACCATCAAGGCGCTGGAAGACAACCTCGGCGGCGCCCTGCTCACCCGCACCACCCGCAGCGTCAGCCTGACTGCCGAGGGCGAGGTGCTGCTGCCGCTGGCCCGGCGCCTGCTGGCCGACTGGGACGACACCGAAGAGATGCTGCGCCAGCGCTTCACCCTGCAGCTTGGCCGCGTCTCGGTGGCGGCGATGCCAGCCTTTGCCGGCAACCTGCTGCCGCAATCGCTCAAGGTGTTCCGCCAGCGTTATCCCAAGGTCAACGTCACGGTGCACGACGTGATCAACGAACAAGTGCTGGAACTGGTGCGCCATCGCCGCGTCGAACTGGGCATCGGTTTCGAGCCGGATAACAGCGAAGGCCTGAATTTCCACCCGCTATACATGGACCGCTTCGTCGCCGTGGTGCCGGCAGACTCGCCACTGGCTTTGCAGTCCGAGGTCACCTGGGCGCAGTTGCTGGCCGAAGACTTCATTGCCTTGCAACGCCCGTCGGCAGTGCGTCTGCTGCTGGAGCAGAATGTCGCGGCGCGCCACGGCAAGCTGGCGGTGGCCTTTGAAAGCCATCAGCTTTCGACCATCGGCCGCATGGTTGCCAGTGGCCTTGGCGTGAGCGCTGTGCCTGCGCTGTGCATCAACCAGATGCAGGAACTCGGCGCACGTTGCGTGACGCTGGTAGAACCCACGGTGGAACGGCGCATCAGCGTGATCGCCCTGGCCGACCACAAGCTTTCCACTGCAGCCCAGGCGCTGCTCGACGTATTGCTTTCCCATACCCAGACTCCGGAGGTGACATGCGTTACGTGAAACTGGCAGGTTGCAGCGTGCCGGCCATTGGCCAGGGCACCTGGTACATGGGCGAAGACCCGTCGCACAGGGCCGCCGAAGTGGCGGCCTTGCAACAAGGCATCGAACAGGGCCTGACCCTGATCGACACCGCCGAGATGTATGCCGAGGGCGGCGCCGAAGCCGTGGTCGGCCAAGCCATCGCCGGGCGCCGTGACCAGGTGTTTCTGGTCAGCAAGGTCTATCCGCACAACGCCAGCCGCCGCGGTGTGGCTGAAGCCTGCGAGCGCAGCCTGAAGCGCCTGGGCAGCGAAATGATCGACCTTTATCTACTGCACTGGCGCGGCCAGTATCCGCTGGAGGAAACGGTCGAGGCCTTCGAGCGCTTGCGCGAGCAAGGCAAGATCGGCCGCTGGGGGGTGTCCAACTTCGATGTCGACGACCTGCGCGAACTGCACAACCCGGATTGCGCCACCAATCAGGTGTTGTACAACCCGGCGCAGCGGGGCATCGAGTTCGACCTGTTGCCCTGGAGCCGCCAGCGCGGCTTGCCGACCATGGCCTATTGCCCGCTGGCCCAGGCCGGGCGGCTGTTGCAGCACCCGGTGCTGAGCGAAATCGCCGAGCGCCATGGCGCAACGCCGGCGCAGGTCAGCCTGGCCTGGGTGACGCGGGAGAATGACGTGATTGCCATTCCCAAGGCTGTATCTGCCGAGCATGTGCGGTTGAATGCGGCTGCCGGGGCGTTGACCCTGACCCTTGAAGACCTGCGGGCGATGGACCGGGCGTTTCCGGCACCGACGCGCAAGCAGCATCTGGCGATGGTCTGACAGACCGGGTTGGTTTCTTCGCGGGTAAAACCGCTCCCACAGGTACGGCGCCGGCTTCGAAAACTGTGCTGACCCTGTGGGAGCGGGTTCACCCGCGAAGAGGCCAGTGAAGTCAGTGAAAATCTCGGCTCTTTACATCCAGCCCCTGCAACAAGGGGCTGATGTCCTCCAGCCGCCGGGCGATCAAATGCCGCACCCCGTTGTCCTGCTCCAGCCGCCCGCTCACCTTGAGCAACTGCGACCCCACCAGCGCCCGCCGCTGCCGCTCGGCCAGGTCACGCCAGACCACCACGTTGACCATGCCGAACTCATCCTCCAGCGTAACGAATGTCACCCCGCTGGCGGTCTGCGGCCGCTGCCGCCCCACCACCAGCCCGGCCACGGCAATCGCATCGCCATGCTCAAGCCCCGCCAGCTCGCCGCAACTGCGACAGCCCAACGCCCGCAGCCGTGAGCGCAAAAGCCTGAGCGGGTGCGGGCCCAAGGTGGTGCCCAAGGTGGTGTAGTCAGCAACCAGGTCTTCGCCGACCGTGGGTGCGGGCAATACTACCTGTGCTTCCGGCACTGCCTGCACCTCGGCGAACAGCGGCAACTGCGCCTGCACCGCCGCCACCTGCCAGCGCGCCTGGTGACGGTCGCGGGCCAGGGCTCGTAGTGCCCCCGCATCGGCCAGCCGGGCGCGGGCACGGCTGTCGAGACCTGCGCGCAGGCACACGTCTTCGACATCCCGCCAGGGGCGTTGCGCCCTCGCCTGCTCCAGCCGGCGAGCATCCGACTCGCTGAAACCACGGATCTGTCGCAGCCCAAGGCGAATGGCCAGGACCCCGTGCTGATCGGGCTCCAGCGTGCAGTCCCATTCGCTATGGAACACATCCACCGGACGTACTTCGATGCCTTGTCGCCGCGCCTCCTGCAGCAGCTGATCCGGGCTGTAGAATCCCATCGGCCAACTGTTGACCAGGGCACAGGTGAAGATCGCCGGTTCATGGCACTTGAGCCAGCTGCTGGCATAGCACAGCAAGGCGAAGCTGGCCGCGTGCGATTCAGGGAAGCCGTAACTGCCAAAGCCTTTGATCTGTTCGAAGATGCGCTCGGCGAACGCCAGGTCGTAGCCGTTGCGCAGCATGCCCTCCACCAGCCGCTGGCGATGGGGCTCGAGCCCGCCATGGCGCTTCCAGGCCGCCATGCTGCGGCGCAGCTGGTCGGCCTCGCCGGGGCTGTAGTCGGCAGCGACCATGGCCAGCTCCATCACCTGCTCCTGAAACAACGGCACGCCCAGGGTGCGCTCGAAGACTTCCTTGAGCTTTGCCGAGGGGTAGGTCACCGGCTCCTGCTTGAGGCGCCGACGCAGGTAAGGGTGAACCATGTCACCCTGGATTGGCCCGGGGCGCACGATGGCGACCTCGATCACCAGGTCATAGAAGGTCTCGGGCTTGAGCCGCGGCAGCATGGCCATCTGTGCCCGTGACTCGATCTGGAACACGCCCATGGTTTCGGCGCGGCTGATCATCGCATAGGTCGCCGGGTCTTCGCCGGGGATGGTCGCCAGGGTCAGCTGCCGACTCCGATGCCGCTGCAGCAGGTCGAAACAGCGGCGCAAGGCGCTGAGCATGCCCAACGCCAGGACATCGACCTTGAGCAGACCGACCATGTCCAGGTCGTCCTTGTCCCACTGGATCACCGTGCGCTCGGCCATTGCGGCGTTCTCCACCGGCACCAGGTGGGCCAGCGGCTGTTCGGAAATGACGAAGCCACCGGGGTGCTGGGACAGGTGGCGTGGAAAGCCGATCAGTTCACCGGCCAGCACCAGAATGCGCCGCAGCGAAGGGCTGCCGGGCTCGAAACCGGCCTCGGCCAGCCGTTGCTCGTCCGGGATACGGTCGCTCCAGCGGCCGCAGCACTTGGCCAGGGCATCCACCTGGTCGGCCGGCAGGCCCAGCACCCTGGCCACATCGCGAACAGCACCGGCAGCATGGTAGGTATTGACCACCGCGGTCAGCGCAGCGCGATGCCGGCCGTAACGGCGGAACACGTACTGGATCACCTCTTCGCGCCGGTCATGTTCGAAGTCCACGTCGATATCGGGTGGCTCGTTGCGCTCGCGCGACAAGAAGCGCTCGAACAACAGCCGATGCTCCATCGGGTCAAGCTCGGTGATGCCCAATACGAAGCACACCACCGAGTTGGCTGCCGAGCCACGGCCCTGGCAGAGAATATGCTGGCTGCGGGCAAAGGCGACGATGTCGTGCACGGTCAGGAAATAGCTTTCGTAGCCCAGTTCCTCGATCAGCGTCAGTTCCTTGTCCAGCACCGCACGGACCTTGCTGCTCGGCCCTGACGGCCAGCGCTGCGGCAAGCCCCGCTCGCACAATGCGCGCAGCCAGCTGGCGGGTGTCTGGCCCTCGGGCACCAGTTCGCGTGGGTACTGGTAGCGCAGTTCGGCCAGGTCGAACTGGCAACGTTCGGCGATGGTCAGGCTCTCGGCCAGCAGATCTGCCGGGTACAGCTCACCCAGTTGCTCCAGCGAACGCAGGTGACGCTCGCCATTGGCGAACAGGTGGCGCCCGGCCTCGGCCACGTTGCAGTGATGGCGAATCGCGGTCATGCAGTCCTGCAGGGCGCGCCGGCCCCGCACGTGCATATGCACGTCACCACAGGCCACAGCGCGGACACCCAGCTGCGCCGCCCGTTCGCGCAAGCGGGCCAGGCGCCGGGCATCATCGCTGCCCCGGTGCAGGTGCACGCCCAGCCACAGGCGCTCGGCGAACATCTCGCACAGCCATCTGCCCGTCGCCTGATCGTCGGCATCATCGGCGATCCACAGCGCCAGCAACCCTTCGTGATGTGGCTCAAGATCGTCAGCGAGCAATTGGTAGTCACCCTTTTCGGCCCGCCGTCGGGCACGGGTGATCAAGGCACAGAGGTTCTGGTAGCCCGTGAGGTTCTGCGCCAGCAACACCAGTTTGGGGCCATCCTGCAGGCGCACTTCGCTGCCGACGATCAGGCGCATCTGCTGGTCTTTGGCTGCTTGCCAGGCGCGTACGATACCGGCCAGGGTGCACTCGTCGGTGATCGCCAGCGCCTGGTAACCCTGCTCGCGGGCACGGCGGAACAGCTCTTCGGCGCTGGATGCACCGCGCTGAAAACTGAAGTTGGACAGGCAATGCAACTCGGCGTAGCCCGGAGCACTCATGCGAACCAGCCCTGCAGCCACAGCGGGCCGGGTTGAGCCAGGTCGCGATAGGCCCAGCCACGCAGGCCATCACGGGTTTCGATGCGGTAGTAGTCACGGCGCACGTCGCCACCGTCCCACCAACCTGACTCGATCCGTTCGGCCTGGCCCAGCAGCTTGTGGTCAGCCGTATCCAAGGCCTGCGGCGTGGGCAGCAACCAGCCTGGGCGGCTACCCGGCATCACCGGCAGGTGACCCTGGGCGCCCTGCTCCGCCTGCTGCCAGGCGCACTCGGGGCGGTGGTCAGCCTCGGCACGCAACCCGTTGACGGCCTCATCACCGAGGCGAGCGCGCAGGCGTTCGCGCAGTTGTTCCCAGGGCTGGGCCTGCTTGGCGCGGGGGTCGAACAGTGCCTGATGCTGGGGCACGAAGGCAGGCAGGTCATCGGCGACCAGCCGTAGGTTGCGCACCGGTGCCGGAATGCGCAGCGGCTCAAGGCGCCCGCGGGCCAGTTCGAACAGCAGGGCGGCATCCCGCTCAGCAGACAGCAGCCCTACGTGCAGCAGGGTGTCCGGCCCTTCGACGTGCTCCAGGTGCAGGCTGAAGCGCTGCACACCGCAGTCGCGCCCGGCGAGGAAGGCCGCCAGGTCATTGAGCATGCGCCGCAACGGGAACAGCAAGGCCTGATGTGATTCAACGTCGAAGTTGAGTTCCAGGCGCGATTCGAAGCGGTCTGGCGGCTGATAGAAGTCCAGCCCCATGGAACGCAGCCCAAGCAATCGGTCCAGGTGCAACTGCACATCGGCGCAAAACCGCCTGGCCAGCGCCTCGCGCGGCAAGGCCAGCACTTGGCCCAACTGGCGCAGGCCCATACGCGCAAAGGCCTGGGCAGCGTCCGCTGGCAACCCCACCCGGTCGACAGGCATGCGCGCCAGTGCCGACCGGGTTTGCTCGGCGCAGGTCAAAGCCAAGCCATCATGGCCGTTGGCAAGCATCCGAGCCGCGACCGGGTTGGTCGCGAGCACGATGCGCTGGCGCAAGCCCAGGGCAGTCAGCTCTTCGCGCAAGCGGGCTTCGAACAGTGGCCATGGGCCGAACAACTGCAAGCTGGAGCCGACTTCAAGCAGCAAGGCGCGTGGGTAATGCAGACTGACCTGGGCACTGAACCGGTAGGCCCAGGCCGCGAGCAATTGCTGCAACCGCTCGATCCGGGCCGGGTCGGCCTCGACACAATGGAAGCCATCGGCCAGGGCCCGCGCTGCCGTCAGCGTCTGCCCCGCCCGCAGGCCAAGCGCCGCCGCCGCCGGGTTGACGGCTTGCAGCAGGCGACGCTGCACAGGGCCGCCGATCAGCACCAGTGGCGTATCGGCGTCGTCCCGTTCACGCAGGATCGAGTCCAGCGCCAACTGGGGCAGGAGGATGCAGGCCCAGAGCATGGTGCATCAGCCCCGCCCTGGGCAGGCGATGGGCAGGGCCGGGGGCATGCCGCCACGGCACTTGAGTACACGCCATTGTGCCGGGCGCGTATCCACGGCAATACGCAGCGCAGCGGGCGACGGGTTGTGGGCCGCCTCTTGCGGGCGACAGGCAAAGGCCAATGCCTGCCCTGTCTCGGCGGCCACCTGCAAGCGGCGCAAGGCGCGGTCATCGGCACGCTCCGGCCAGCACAGCACCGCCGCGCAGCTGCCGGAGCGCAAGCACTGTTCGGCCGCCCACAGGGCATCGGCCTGCCCGGCATCGACCTGCACCAGCCAGCGCAGGTCCACACCTGCTGCCTGCCAGGCCGGTGCATAGGGAATGAACGGCGGCGCCACCAACACCACCCGCCCGCCCTCAGCCGTCAGGCGTGACAGGGAGGGCCATAGCAGCTGCAATTCACCACAGCCCGGGCTGGCCAGGAGCAGCTCGCTGAGGGCTGCGGCTGGCCAGCCGCCGTCCGGCAGGCACTGGTCGAGCAGCGCATGGCCGGTGGGCTGCAAACCGGCCGGGCGCACCTGGCCCTGCCGCCCACGCCAGACCTGGCGCTGGTCGAGCAGCCGATCGAGATCGACCACCGCGCCCATCAGTCGCGCCTCAGCAGGCCACAGAACACGCCTTCGATGAAGAATTCGCGCTCAGGCCCCACATCGATTGGTGCATAGGCTGGGTTGCGTGGCAACAACCGGTAACCGCCGGGCTGGCGTTGCAGGCGCTTGATGGTCACCTCGCCGTCCAGTCGCGCAACCACGATCTGACCATCACGTGCCTCGCCCTGCTGGAGGATGCCGACCAGGTCACCGTCGAAGATGCCATCTTCGATCATCGAATCGCCGCGCACCTTGAGCAGGTAATCCGGGGTGCGGCGAAACAGGCTGGGGTCGAGCAGCAATTGTTCGTGAATGCCCAGGTCCGGGCCGATCGGCGCGCCGGCAGCCACTTGCCCGAGCACGGGAATTTCGAGGATTTCCGGCCGCCGCAAGGGCTCGGCCAGGCGAATGCCCCGCGCCTGGTTGGGGGTGACGTCAATGAAGCCGGCCTGGCACAACGCAGTGATGTGCTTGCGCGCGACGCTACGCGAGGCGAAGCCGAAGCGGCTGGCGATATCGGCCAGGCTCGGTGGCTGGCCATGGTCGGCAATGCGCTCGCGAATGAAATCGAGGATTGCACGGCGTTTTGGGGTGAGATTGTCCATGGAGTACATTTGTACTCTTTTCAGTGTGCGCTGAACAGCCCCCTTTGTCGTCAGGTTTGGTTATCATCCCCTGGCGTTTGTTCTTGAATCCTTGGATACCTGATGCTGACTGCCCTGCTGTTCGATCTCGATGGCACCTTGACCGACACCGATACCCTGCATTTGCAAGCCTTCCGTCAACTGCTGCACGACCATGACGGCCGCGAGCTGACCCAGGAACAATTCGATGCCCAGGTCAGCGGCCGAGCCAATGGCGAACTGTTTGCCGAACTGTTTCCACTTGCTGGTGCGTCCGAGCGCAAGGCGCTGGCCGACCGCAAGGAAGCGCTTTTTCGCGACCTGTCACCCGCGCTGCAACCCATGCCCGGCCTGCTGCGGCTGATGGACCATGCGCGGGCCTGCAACATCGGCATGTGCGTGGTGACCAATGCGCCGCGGCTGAATGCCGAGCACATGCTCAAGGCCATGGGGCTTGGCGATCGCTTCGAGCATGTGCTGGTGGCCGAGGAGCTGGAGCGGGCGAAGCCTGATCCGCTGCCTTATCTGGCCGGGCTGCAGCGCCTGGAAGCGGTGGCGGGCGAGGCGCTGGCGTTCGAGGACTCGTTGCCGGGGGTTACGGCTGCGAGCGGGGCCGGGATCTTTACCGTGGGCGTTGCCACTACCCAGACGCCGGAGCGGCTGCTGGCTGCGGGGGCGAAACTGGTGGTGCAGGATTTCAATGACCCACAGCTGTGGGAATTGATCGAGACCATGCACGGGTGAGGGCCTCTAGGTGCCCGCCGGGAGGCATTCAGCGCCTGTGAGATCGAGCGCCGCAACCCTACCGCCCTACACCCGCAAACCACTCGTCGGCCCTGCTCCTGGCCTGTCGATCCACCTCCCCTTCGAATCGACCACTCACTGAATCCCTTCACGGAGTCAGCCCCATGAGCACCCCCGATCCCAAACACCCAATCGCCTCGCGCGAGCAATGGCTGGCCGCCCGCCGCCAGCTATGGCTGCACGAAAAGGCCTTCACCCACCAGCGCGATGAACTGGCTGCTGCCCGTCATGCCCTGCCCTGGGTCAAGGTCGGGCAGCCCTACCGTTTCCAAGGCCCGGACGGCGAACTGAGCCTGGCCGACCTGTTTGCCGGGCGCAGCCAGTTGCTGGTCTATCACTTCATGTTTGCCGAGGGCTGGAACGAAGGCTGCCCAGGCTGCTCGTTCCTCGCCGATCATTTCGACGGTGCCAACCTGCACCTGGCCCATCACGACGTCTCGCTGGTCGCCGTGTCGCGCGCGCCCTACGCCGAATTCCAGGCTTTCCGCCAGCGCATGGGCTGGCGATTCCCCTGGTATTCATCGAACGGCAGCGGTTTCAACGAGGACTTCGGCGTCAGCGTCGGCACCGAGGGCCAACGCCAGTACAACTATGAGCCGTACACCGGCAACGAGGCCGAACTACCGGGCCTGAGTGCCTTCTACAAAGACCCGGACGGCGCGCTCTACCATACCTACTCCACCTACGCCCGCGGCCTGGACATCCTGGTCAACACCTACAACTTCCTCGACATCGCCCCACTGGGGCGCAACGAAGCCGGGACCATGGACTGGGTGCGGCATCATGATCGCTACGAAGGCCAGCACGGCAAACCCCATTGCTGCCATGAGTGAGCGGTCAGCCCCTCACACCCAGCATGCCCCGCTCCACGATGAAGTCGATCACCGCCTGCAAGCCTTCGCCCTTCTTCAGGTTGCTGAAGGTCCAGGGCCGCTGCGGGCGCATGCGCTGGGTATCACGCTCCATGACCTCCAGCGAGGCGCCGACGTAAGGCGCCAGGTCGGTCTTGTTGATCACCAGGAAATCCGACTTGGTGATGCCGGGCCCACCCTTGCGCGGGATCTTCTCGCCCTCGGCCACGTCGATGACATAAATGGTCAGGTCGGCCAGCTCCGGGCTGAAGGTGGCACTGAGGTTGTCGCCACCGCTCTCGACGAAGATGACTTCAAGGTTGCCGAACTTGCGCGCCAACGCTTCAACGGCAGCCAGGTTCATCGAGGCATCTTCGCGGATGGCGGTGTGCGGGCAGCCGCCGGTCTCGACGCCGACGATCCGATCAGGTTCCAGGGCGCCGGCTTCGGTGAGGATGCGCTGGTCTTCCTTGGTGTAGATGTCATTGGTGACCACGGCGATCTGGTAGTGATCGCGCATGGCCTTGCACAGGCATTCGAGCAGCGCGGTCTTGCCAGAGCCGACCGGGCCGCCGACACCGACGCGCAGGGGTTGCTGATAGCTTTGCATGTAGGCAGTCCTCAAGAACGGAACAAACGGGTGTATTGGGTTTCGTGACGCGAAGATGCGATTGCCAGCAGCGGCAGGCCGCCGCCGAGCTGGTCATCGGCCAAGGCCAGGGCCTGGTCCAGCACGCCGGGCAGTTCAGCACCCAGGTCGCGCAGCAGGGTCTGCGCCGCCTGCTGGCCGAACGGCACCAGCTTGACCCCGGCCATCACCGCGCCTTCGAGCCAGGCGAAGGCATGGCCGAGGGCGAGTTGACGCAACGGGATCTGCCAGTGCGCGGCGAGCCAGGCCATGCCTCCAAGCTGGCTGAGTTCAAGGCTGGCGCGCCAGGCCGGGTCCTGGCCCAGCTGCCAGCCGTCGAGCAGGCGCGCCAGGGCCGAGCCACGCTGCTGTTCTTCCAGGCGCAGCTCGGCAGTTTCGCGGTTGGCCAGCAGGAACCTGCTCCAGTGCGCAAAGGCCTCTGCATCGCCTGCCTCGCAGGCGCGATACAGGCGCGCCAGCACCGGCCAATCCAGACATGCCAGGGTGTCGTGCAGCTGCTCCCGTTGCCAGGCGCTGAAGCTGGCAGTATCACGCACCCAGCCAGCCTCCACGGCCCACTCCAACCCTTGCGAGTAGGTGAAGCCACCCACCGGCAGGCCAGGGCTGGCCAGCTGCAGCAGACGCAGCAGTGCCAGGTCGCTGTTCATCAACCGGCCAGCACCAGCGCGGCGCCAGCCAGCATGCCGCCACCGAAGGCCTTCTGCAGGCCGCTATGACGACGCAGCAAGCATCCGACGCCGAAGCCGACGGCCAGCAGCAGGCCGCTGACCGTGACGAAGCCTGCGCTGAACATCCAGAAAGCGCTTGGCGTGGCTTCCACGCCGTGTGCCCAGCCGTGGAACAAGGCAAACACCGGCATGGCCAGGGCCAGCAGCAACTGACGGCGCGGCAGCAGCACGGCAACGGCAGCCACCAGCACCGACACGGCAATCATGCTTTCCATGCCCAGCACATCGCCGAACAGGTGGCCGCACACGGCGCCAGCGAACATCGACGCCAGGGTGGCCAGTGGCAGGGCAAGGTTGCGCCGGGTCAGCGCAGCCAGCACTCCGGTGCCTAGCAGCATCAGCAGGTGGTCAAGACCGGTCAGCGGGTGCAGCAAGCCATCCTGCAGCGGGTTGCCGTCGTGACCAGGGTGGGCGAAAGCTGGCAATGCGACCATTAGCAGGGCAAGGGCGAAAGTCTTTTTCATGGTGGGCTCCTTGGATGAGGGATTCAGGGATGGGCTGGCAGGCGCACGAACGGATGGTCGTTGCCATGGCTGTGACTGTGGCTATGCGGTGCGCTCTGGTAGGCGCCGGCTTCAGGCTCGAACGGTGCCTGCTCGGCCAGCACCGTCAGGCCCAGGCCACGCAGCATCTCGTCGAGCACATGATCGTGCTGGTAACGCAGCAGGCCTGGCTCGATCTGCAAGGGCACATGGCGGTTACCCAGGTGATAGGCGGCACGGGCCAGCAGATGCGGGTCGTCGCAGCGCACCGTCGAAACCGCTTCAGGTGCAGCGAGGATGCGGATCACCTGGGTGCCTGCGGCATCGGCAAGCAGCTCGCCACCGCGCAGCAGGTGGCCACGTTCGAGCATCAGGCCGGCTTCGCGGCCGTCATCGAGGACCACGCGCAGGCGGCTCTTGATGCGGCTGTCGACGTCCAGGGTCACAGTACCGGTGACGCTCTCGGATGCCTCGATCCGACGGGTCAGGACAATCATCTTCACTCCTTCAGAACAGGAAATAACGCTGGGCCAGCGGCAGTTCGCTGGCCGGCTCGCACACCAGCAACTCGCCGTCGGCGCGTACCTGATAGGTCTGCGAGTCGACTTCGATCACTGGCTGCAAGGTGTTGTGGACCATGTCGGCCTTGCGCACCCGGCGGCAGCCGTGGGCCACGCCGATCAGGCTCTGCAGCCCCAACTCCTGGTGCAGGCCACGGTCCATGGCGGCCTGGGGCAGGAAGGTCATGCGTGTGGCGTGACGGGCCGCACCCA
Source organism: Pseudomonas sp. 382 (assembly GCF_002759075.1). NCBI lineage: Bacteria > Pseudomonadati > Pseudomonadota > Gammaproteobacteria > Pseudomonadales > Pseudomonadaceae > Pseudomonas > Pseudomonas sp. 382. The sequence continues at coordinate 71,635 of NZ_PEMX01000003.1, read as the reverse complement.
GGCCACCGAACATCGGCCGGTAGTGCACTGGCTGCGGGGTTGGAATCGAACCGTTGATGTCGCCCATTGGCGCGGTGGCGATCATCCCGCCCTTGATCACCAAGGCCGGTTTGACCGCGAAGAACGCCGGTGACCAGAGCACCAGGTCGGCCAGCTTGCCCACTTCCACCGAACCGACTTCATGGGCGATGCCGTGGGTCAATGCCGGGTTGAGGGTGTATTTGGCGATGTAGCGCTTGACCCGGAAGTTGTCGCTGTAGCCGGTGTCTGGTGCCAGCGGGCCGCGACGCAGCTTCATCTGGTGCGCCACCTGCCAGGTGCGCAGCACCACTTCGCCGACCCGGCCCATGGCCTGGGAGTCGGACGAGGTCATGGCGAAGGCGCCCATGTCGTGGAGGATGTCCTCGGCGGCAATGGTCTCGCGGCGGATGCGCGACTCGGCGAAGGCCACGTCTTCGGCAATGCTCGGGTCCAGGTGGTGGCAGACCATGAGCATGTCGAGGTGCTCGTCGACGGTGTTGACCGTGTACGGCAGGGTCGGGTTGGTCGAGGACGGCAGCACGTTGGCCTGCCCGGCCGCACGGATGATGTCTGGCGCGTGGCCGCCACCGGCACCTTCGGTATGGAAGGTATGGATGGTGCGGTCGCCGATGGCCGCCAGGGTGTCTTCGATGCAGCCCGACTCGTTCAAGGTGTCGGTATGGATCGCCACCTGGATGTCCATTTCTTCAGCCACGCCCAGGCAGCAGTCGATGGCGGCCGGGGTCGAGCCCCAGTCCTCGTGAAGCTTGAGGCCCACGGCACCGGCGGCGATCTGCTCGCGCAGCGCTTCGGGGCGCGAGGCGTTGCCCTTGCCCAGCAGGCCGATGTTGATCGGCAGGCAATCGGCGGCCTGGAGCATCCGCGCCAGGTACCACGGCCCGGGCGTGCAGGTGGTGGCATTGGTGCCGGTGGCCGGGCCGGTGCCGCCGCCAATGAAGGTGGTGACGCCACTGGTCAGCGCCTCTTCGACCTGCTGCGGGCAGATGAAGTGAATGTGCGAATCGATGCCGCCGGCGGTGACGATCTTGCCCTCGGCGGCGATCACCTCGGTACCTGGGCCGACCGGCACGGTCACGCCCGGCTGCACGTCGGGATTGCCGGCCTTGCCGATGGCAGCGATGCGCCCGCGCTTGACGCCGATATCGGCCTTGACGATGCCCCAGTGATCAATGATCAGCGCATTGGTCAGCACCAGGTCCATGGCCTCGGCCGCGAGCATCTGGCCCTGGCCCATGCCGTCGCGGATGACCTTGCCGCCACCGAACTTGACCTCTTCGCCATAGACCGTAAAGTCCTTTTCGACCTCAACCCACAACGCGGTATCGGCCAGGCGAACGCGGTCGCCGACGGTGGGGCCGAACATGTCGGCATAGGCCCGACGGGAAATACGGCTCATGCCCTACCCTCCAGTGCGCCATTGACCTTCCCCTGGAAGCCGTACACTTCACGCTTGCCGGCGTAGGCCACCAGTTGCACGGTGCGCGCCTGGCCCGGCTCGAAGCGCACGGCGGTGCCAGCCGGTATATCGAGGCGAAAACCACGGGTCGGTTCACGCTCGAACACCAGCGCATCGTTGACCTCGTAGAAGTGGTAGTGCGAACCGACCTGCACCGGCCGGTCACCATGGTTGGCCACGCTGACGCTGACCGTGTCACGGCCGACGTTGAGTTCGATGTCGCCAGCGGCGACCTGAATTTCACCTGGGATCATGCTGAGCTCCTGCTCCAGGTCAGACGATAGGGTCGTGCACGGTCACCAGCTTGGTGCCGTCGGGGAAGGTCGCCTCGACCTGCACGTCATGGAGCATCTCGGCGACGCCCTCCATGACCTGCTCGCGGCCAATCACTTCGCGGCCCAGGCTCATCAGCTCGGCCACCGTGCGGCCATCGCGGGCGCCTTCGAGCACCGCAGCGCTGATCAACGCCACCGCCTCCGGGTAGTTGAGCTTCAGGCCACGGGCCAGCCGTCGTTCGGCCAGCAGCGCGGCGGTAAACAACAGCAGTTTGTCTTTCTCTCTCGGGGTCAGCTCCATGGCGCTCTCTCAAGTGGCCCAGATGCGCGGCGGGCATGCGGCCAGGCCGAGAACGGCCGGGCGCAGGGCATGCCAGAGGCGCTGCAGGGTGTGTTGCAGGTGTTGGTTGTCGTGGTCGAGCAGGCGGATCACCAGCAGCGAGCCGAGCAAAGTCGCGCCTGCGGGGGTGTCGAGTTCATCCAGTAGCGCGCGCACCTGCTCCAGCACCGCCGGGGTCGCCGGGGCGGCGCAGAAGGTGGCGACCAGCGGGTGGCCGCCGACCTTGGCCAGTTGCCCACCGGCGATGCGCAGCCGCTCGTGCAGGCCGGGGTCGCCTGGCAGCTCGATGCACAGGCGGCTGTCCAGTGCACCCTGCTCGAAACGCTCGTTCATCACCGGCCGGCCCAGGCACAGGGTTTCCCAGGCCAACAGCTTCGCCCCCGGTTCCAGGGTGAAGCGGCTGTCGAGGCTGGCGCGGGCGCCGTTGAACAAGATGCTGTCCTGCGGCAGCCATTCCAGCGTGCTGCCGGCCTGCAGGTGGAAGCGCTGGGCCAGCCGGGCGGTGGGGCCGATGCTGCGGTAGAACTTGCTGGCACCCGGCATGGTCAGCAGCGCATGGCTGCCCGGCTCGAGGTGGATATCCAGCTCCAGCCGGTCACCGGCAACGATGCCGCCGGGCGGGTGCAACACATACACGTGGCACGGTCCACCCTCTGGGTAGAACGGGCGCTGCACCAAAAGCGGGCCGAAATGCCGGCGCGCACCAATGCGGGTCACGCCATTGCGCTCGACGAAGCGCAACTGCAAGTGCGCGCTCCAGCCGGCGTCCTGCTCCGATGGTTCGATCTGCTCCGCGAGCGACATCCTGCGGCCCCTTGATATCCGTGGCCTGACGGCCGTTTTGAGGGTCATGCGTGGCCTTTTCGGGCAACCGCAGACTGACCACTCGATCAAATTTCGCTGGCTGGATATAGCAGGTTGCGGGCCAACTACGCAGGTGAATGAAGATGAAACCTTCACGGCGACGGCTCTGGCATGGGGCATATGGGGTTACATCGCACATTGCCGGGGCGGCACTTGGCCCTGTTTCGGTGCTGCGCTACAGTCTCTGTTTTACCTACGGCCAAGGAACCGCCATGCCCCTCGCCCCTGCCATTCCGGTCCTGCGGATTTTCTCGGTCGACAAGGCCAAGGAGTTCTATCTCGAGTTCATGGGCTTTCAGCTCGACTGGGAACACCGCTTCAGCCCGGACCTGCCGCTGTACGCGCAGATCCACCGCGACGGCCTGATCCTGCACCTGAGCGAACACCACGGCGATGCCTGCCCCGGCTCGACCGTGTTCGCCCGCACCGAAGACCTGCTGGCACTGGAGCGCGAACTGCTGGACAAGCAGTACGGCTATGCCCGCCCCCAGGCCGAACGGGTCGATTGGGGCCTGCAGATGCAGATCCGCGACCCGTTCGGCAACCTGTTGCGCTTCTGCCAGCAGATCGATGATGAGGATGCCCAGTGAAAGCCATGAGCAAGCGCGACCTGGCGCGACTGGAACGCGAGCTGGTCGCCTGCCTGACCGAAGCCTGCGAGACCGCAAAAGGCGAGATCGTCGGCTTCACCTGGCTGACCCATCAGCTGGACCCGGATGACTACCCGGCCAGCCTGCGCATTACCTGGGTATTCGAGCGTGAGGCCGATAAAGCAGCGGCGCTGGCGGGTAAGGCCAAGGCGCGCATGCTGGCGCTGACAGCCCAGGCACTCGATGCAGCCGGTGTGAAGCTGGAGCACGTTGCCTGGCATGTGCGATTCGACAGTGAAGAGGCCTGTAATCGCAATCATGCCGGAGACTGGAACAGGCGCTTGCAGCAACGCTAAGGCTGGACGGGCCTTGTGTTGCCTGGGCCGGCCTCTTCGCGGGCAAGCCCGCTCCCACAGGGTTGGCGCAGCTCTCAAGACTTGCGCGATACCTGTGGGAGCGGGCGCGCCCGCGAAGAGGCCGGTCCAGACAATCGAAACGTTCAGATAGTGGCCAATTCGTGACTGGCCGTTCCCGATCCGCAAGGTTTGTATTATCGTGGCGTGGTGCGCATATAACAGCAGCCCGAGCGATCGGGCACTTGCAAGACAATCGAGGGTGTCATGAGTAACGAAAGCATTAACTGGGACAAGCTGGGTTTCGACTACATCAAGACCGACAAGCGCTACCTGTCCGTATGGCGCAATGGTGAGTGGGACAAAGGCACCCTGACCGAAGACAACGTGCTGCACATCAGTGAAGGCTCCACCGCCCTGCACTATGGCCAGCAGTGCTTCGAAGGCCTCAAGGCCTACCGTTGCAAGGACGGCTCGATCAACCTGTTCCGCCCAGACCAGAACGCAGCCCGCATGCAGCGTAGCTGCGCGCGCCTGCTGATGCCGCAGGTGCCGACCGATGTGTTCATCGAGGCGTGCAAGCAAGTGGTCAAGGCCAACGAGAAGTTCGTCCCGCCACACGGCAAAGGCGCCCTGTACCTGCGCCCGTTCGTGATCGGTACCGGCGACAACATCGGCGTGCGCACCGCCCCCGAGTTCATCTTCTCGGTCTTCGCCATCCCGGTTGGCTCGTACTTCAAGGGCGGCATGAAGCCGCACAACTTCCAGATTTCCAGCTTCGACCGTGCCGCCCCTCAGGGCACTGGCGCAGCCAAGGTCGGTGGCAACTACGCCGCCAGCCTGCAACCAGGCGCTGAAGCCAAGAAGGCCAACTTCGCCGACGCCATCTACCTCGATCCGCTGACCCATACCAAGATCGAGGAAGTCGGTTCGGCCAACTTCTTCGGCATCACCGCCAACAACGAATTCGTCACCCCGAAATCGGCCTCGGTACTGCCAGGCATCACCCGCCTGTCGCTGATGGAACTGGCACAAGCGCGCCTGGGCCTGACCGTGATCGAAGGCGACGTCGAGATCAACAAGCTCGACCGCTTCGTCGAAGCCGGCGCTTGCGGTACCGCTGCGGTGATCACCCCGATCGGTGGTATCGAGTACAACGGCAAGCTGCACGTGTTCCACGACCTGGAAAAAGTCGGCCCCGTCACCCAGAAGCTCTACAACGAGCTGACCGGTATCCAGAGCGGCGACGTCGAAGCGCCAGCCGGCTGGATCGTCAAGGTCGCCTGAGACGCTGCACCGCGCTGATCGACGGGGCATGCCAGACACTGGCATGCCCCGTTTTGTTTTACCCGGCGTAGATGAATTTTTCTTAAATCGCCGTTTGGCTATTCTTTGGCACAATCAAGTCTCCAATAGACGCCCAGGAACGAGCATGCCACGCGTACTGACCATCGAAGACGACGCCGTCACCGGCCAGGAAATCGTCGCCGAACTCTCCAGCCACGGCCTGGAAGTGGATTGGGCCGACAACGGCCGCGAGGGCCTGGCCAAGGCGATCGCCGGCGGTTACGACCTGATCACCGTAGACCGGATGCTGCCCGAGGTCGATGGCCTGACGATCGTCACCACCCTGCGCAACCTGAAAATCACCACGCCGATCCTGATGATCAGCGCCCTGTCCGACGTGGATGAGCGCGTGCGTGGTCTGCGCGCCGGCGGCGACGACTACCTGACCAAGCCGTTCGCCTCCGACGAAATGGCGGCACGGGTCGAAGTACTGTTGCGCCGCAACAGTGTACCGATGACCCAGACCCGCCTGCAGGTCGCCGACCTGCAGCTGGACCTGATCAGCCACGAAGCCCGCCGCGGCGAGCAGACCCTCAACCTGCTACCCACCGAGTACAAACTGCTGGAATACCTGATGCGCCACAGCGGCCAGGTGATCACGCGGATGATGATCTTCGAGGAAGTCTGGGGTTACCACTTCGACCCGGGCACCAACTTGATCGACGTGCACATCGGGCGCCTGCGCAAGAAAATCGACTCCCCCGGCCAGTCGCCGCTGATCCGTACGGTACGGGGCTCGGGCTATGCCATTGCTGAACCCGTCTAAGGGCTGGAGCTCGTCCACCAGCCGCCTGCTGGCGCTGTACAGTTTCCTCTTCGTGGCCTGGAGCAGCATCCTCATGGGGGTGCTGTATTTCGAGGTGTCCAGCTACCTGAACAAGCTGACCCGCCACTCGATGCTGCAGCGCCAGCACCTGTTCGCACACATGAGCGGCAAGCAGCTCGACGATGCCCTGGTCGCCAGCCAGGCGTTCGAGGAACGCAGTTTCGATGCCTATGGCCTGTTCGATGCCCAGTTCAACCCGGTGGGCGGGCGGATTCGCGCGATCCCCCCGGACCTGGGCCTGGACGGCAAGGTGCACGAACTCAAGCGCTGCCTGGATGCCGATGACCCGCACATGCCACGTGACAGCTGCGATGCGGTGGCGATCAGGGTGCAAGATGGCCGTTGGCTGGTACTGTTCCGCGACAATGGCTCGTTGTTCGTGGTGACCCGCATCATCCTGCATGCCTTGCTGTGGGGCATCTCGCTGACCCTGATTCCGGGGTTTGCCGGCTGGTACCTGCTACGCCGCCGCCCGCTCAAGCGCATTCGTGCCATTCAGGCCCAGGCAGAGCTGATCGTTGCCGGCGACCTCACCCACCGCTTACCACTGTCAGCGCGCCGCGATGAGCTGGACATGCTGGCCGATATCGTCAACGCCATGCTCGACCGCATCGAGCGGCTGATGCATGAAGTCAAAGGCGTATGCGACAACATCGCCCACGACTTGCGCACTCCCCTGACCCGCTTGCGGGCCCAGCTTTACCGTATTCGTCAGCAAAGCGCGCACGATTCACCACAAGCCGAAGCGCTGGACCAGGCGATTGGTGAGACCGATACGTTGATGGCCCGCTTCCGTGGCCTGCTGCGCATCAGCGAGCTGGAAGACCGCCAGCGCCGCGCCGGCTTCGTTCAGCTTGATCCGCACGACTTGCTGGTGGAACTGCACGACTTCTACCTGCCGCTGGCCGAAGATGGCGGCATTCGCCTCAACCTGGAACAGCCGGCCCAGTTACCGGCGCTGCACGGTGATCGCGAGTTGCTGTTCGAAGCACTGGCCAACCTGGTGGGCAATGCCATCAAGTTCACGCCTGAAGACGGCCGGGTTGCCATCAAGGCGACTCAGGATGAGCTGGGCGTGCACATTGCCATCGAAGACAGCGGGCCGGGGATTCCCGAAGAGGAGCGCGCTGCGGTGCTGAAGCGGTTCTATCGCAGCGAGGAAGGCCACCGCCATTCCGGGTTCGGGCTGGGGTTGTCGATCGTTGCGGCGATCGTCGACCTGCACGGGTTCGGGCTGGAGATTGGCGAGAGCGAGCTGGGTGGGGCCAGGCTGGTATTGCACTGCCCATTGGCCGGTTTGGCCAAATAAAGCTGGGGCTGCTTTGCAGCCCTTTCGCGACACAAGGCCGCTCCTACAGGAGATCGTGTTCCCCTGTAGGAGCGGCCTTGTGTCGCGAAAGGGCCGCAAAGCGGCCCCAGTTGCGCCGATCAGTCAGCCAGGCGCCAGGTGGTGGCACCCTTGCTGTCTTCCAGCACCACACCCATGGCCGTGATCTGGTCACGGATACGGTCGGACTCAGCCCAGTTCTTGTCCGCACGCGCCTGCAGACGCGCCTGGATCAAGGCTTCCACCTCCGCCGCATCGACCTTGCCTTCGGCGCCGGCACGCAGGAAGTCATCGGCCTCCAGTTGCAGCACACCCAGCACATCGCCCAGCTCACGCAGGCGACCGGCCAGGCCCGCCGCCGCATCGACATCGCTGTCACGCAGGCGGTTGATCTCGCGCACCAGGTCAAACAGCACGGCGCAAGCTTCCGGGGTGCCGAAGTCGTCGTTCATCGCCACGCTGAAGCGCTCGACGAACGCCTCGCCACCCTTGGCGGCAACCCGCGGCAGGCCACGCAGCGCGTGGTAGAAGCGCTCCAGGGCGCCCTTGGCATCGCGCAGGCTGTCTTCGGAGTAGTTGATGGCGCTGCGGTAGTGGCTGGCCACCAGCAGGTAGCGCACCACCTCCGGGTGATACTTCTCGAGCACGTCGCGAATGGTGAAGAAGTTGTTCAACGACTTGGACATCTTCTCGCCATTGATACGGATCATGCCGCAGTGCATCCAGCTGTTGGCGTACTGCTTGCCAGTGGCCGCCTCGCTCTGCGCGATCTCGTTCTCGTGGTGCGGGAACTCCAGGTCGCTGCCACCGCCGTGGATGTCGAAGCTCTCACCCAGGCAGCAGGTGGACATCACCGAGCACTCGATGTGCCAGCCCGGACGGCCCGGGCCCCACGGCGAATCCCAGTATGGCTCGCCCGGCTTGACGCCTTTCCACAGGACAAAGTCCAGTGGATCCTGCTTGGCCTCGTCGACCTCGATGCGGGCACCGATGCGCAGGTCTTCGATCTTCTTGCGCGACAGCTTGCCGTAGCCGGCGAACTTGCCGACCCGGTAGTACACGTCGCCGTTGCCGGGCGCGTAGGCGTAGCCCTTGTCGATCAAGGTCTGAATCATCGCGTGCATGCCGGCGATATGGTCGGTGGCACGCGGCTCCAAGTCCGGCTTGAGGATGTTCAGGCGGCGCTCGTCTTCGTGCATCGCGTCGATCATGCGCGCGGTCAGGGCATCGAACGCCTCGCCGTTTTCGTTGGCGCGGTTGATGATCTTGTCGTCGATGTCGGTGATGTTGCGCACATAGGTCAGGTCGTAGCCGCTTTTACGCAACCAGCGGGTCACCAGGTCGAACGCCACCATGCTGCGGCCATGGCCAAGGTGGCAGTAGTCGTACACGGTCATGCCGCACACGTACATGCGCACCTTGTTGCCATCGAGCGGCTTGAAGGCTTCCTTGGTCTTGCTCAGCGTGTTGTAGATGGTAAGCACGGCGGTTCCTTAGCTGCCCCAGGAGTCACGCAGGGTGACGGTGCGGTTGAACACCGGACGCCCCGGCTGGCTGTCCTTGAGGTCGGCGCAGAAGTAGCCTTCGCGCTCGAACTGGAAGCGGTCCTCAGGCTGCGCCTGGCCCAGCGATGGCTCGGCGCGGCAGCCCGTCAGCACTTGCAGCGAATCCGGGTTGATGTTGTCGAGGAAGCTGCCGCCGTCTTCGGTCTTTTCCGGGTTGGCGGAGCGGAACAGGCGGTCGTACAGGCGCACTTCGCACTCGACACTGCCTTCGGCCGGTACCCAGTGGATCACGCCCTTGACCTTGCGGCCTTCCGGGTTCTTGCCCAGGGTGTCCGGGTCGTACGAGCAGCGCAGCTCGACGATGTTGCCGTCGGCATCCTTGATCGCCTCGTCGGCGCGGATCACGTAGCTGCCGCGCAGGCGCACTTCACCGGCGGGCTCCAGGCGCTTGTAACCCTTCGGCGGCTCTTCCATGAAGTCGTCGCGGTCGATGTACAGCTCGCGGGCGAACGGCAGCACGCGCACGCCCATGTCTTCCTTCGGGTGGCGCGGCAGTTCAAGCTGCTCGACCTGGCCTTGCGGATAGTTGGTGATGACCACCTTCAGCGGGCGCAGCACACACATGGCGCGTGGCGCGGTGCGGTCGAGGTCGTCACGGATGCTGAATTCGAGCATCGACATGTCGACCACGCCGTCGGAACGGTTGGTACCGATCATTTCGCAGAAGTTGCGGATCGACGCCGGGGTGTAGCCGCGGCGGCGGAAGCCCGACAGGGTCGACATGCGCGGGTCGTCCCAGGCACTGACGTGCTTTTCGTCCACCAGTTGCTTGAGCTTGCGCTTGGAAGTGATGGTGTAGTTCAGGTTCAGGCGGCTGAACTCGTACTGGCGCGGGTGCGCCGGGACCGGCAGGTTGTCGAGGAACCAGTCGTACAGCGGGCGGTGGCCTTCGAACTCGAGGGTGCAGATCGAGTGGGTGATGCCTTCGATGGCGTCCGACTGCCCGTGGGTGAAGTCGTAGTTCGGGTAGATGCACCACTTGTCACCGGTCTGGTGGTGGTGGGCATGGCGGATGCGGTAGAGGATCGGGTCGCGCAGGTTCATGTTCGGCGAAGCCATGTCGATCTTGGCACGCAGCACGCGCTCGCCGTCCTTGAACTCGCCGGCCTTCATGCGTGCGAACAGGTCGAGGTTTTCCTCGACGCCGCGCTCGCGGAACGGGCTGTTCTTGCCGGGTTCGGTCAGGCTGCCACGGTATTCCTTGGCCTGATCAGGGGTCAGGTCGCAGACATAGGCCTTGCCACGCTTGATCAGTTCAACGGCCCAGTCGTGCAGCTGGTCGAAGTAGTCGGAGGCATAGCGCACCTCGCCGGCCCAGTCGAAGCCCAGCCATTTCACGTCGCGCTGGATGGCGTCGATGTATTCCTGGTCTTCCTTGGCCGGGTTGGTGTCGTCGAAGCGCAGGTGGCAGACGCCGCCGAACTCCTTGGCCAGGCCGAAGTTGACACAGATCGACTTGGCGTGGCCGATGTGCAGGTAGCCATTGGGCTCCGGCGGGAAGCGGGTGACGATGCTGCTGTGCTTGCCCGAGTCCAGGTCGGCCTGGATGATCGGCCGCAGGAAGTTCGCAGGGACAGCGGGGGCGCCTTTGGCAGCGGCGTTGGGCGCGTTGTCGGCAGTGGGCTTGCTCATAGGATCCTTGAATGCACGTGTCCGGCCTGGGTAGGCCGATTGAATCAAAGGGCCTATCATAGCCGAAGCAGTCAAGCTGCTGACAGCCGGGCACCGACAAACTGGCGCGATTTATCGCGATCCGTGCAAAATGGCCGCTGCGCGCCATGAACCATCAACATGTGTCGCGGTTGCCCGATCCTGCGTCAGGTGACTAAACGCGCCCTGCGCACCCTATTCCCGTATGCCTTGAAAGAGCGAATTTCAGCATGTCCAAAGTCAAACTGACCACCAACCACGGCGACATCGTTCTGCAACTGAACGCCGAAAAAGCGCCGCTGACCACCGAAAACTTCGTTCAGTACGTCAAGGACGGCCATTACAACGGCACCGTGTTCCACCGTGTGATCAAGGGCTTCATGATTCAGGGCGGCGGTTTCGAAGCCGGCATGAACCAGAAGAAGACCCGTGCCAGCATCCAGAACGAAGCCGACAACGGCCTGAAGAACACCAAGTACAGCATTGCCATGGCCCGCACCATGGAGCCGCACTCCGCCTCGGCGCAGTTCTTCATCAACGCCGCCGACAACGACTTCCTCAACCACAGCGGCAAGAACGTACAGGGTTGGGGCTACGCCGTGTTCGGCGAAGTGACCGAAGGCCGTGAAATCGTCGATGCGATCGAAAAAGTTGCCACCGGCTCCAAGGCTGGCCACCAGGACGTGCCGAAGGACGACGTGATCATCGAGAAAGCCGAGATCATTGAGTGATCCTGCTGATCTCCGATCTGCACCTGCAAGAAGAACGCCCGGACATCACCCGGGCGTTTCTTGATCTGCTCGACGGCCGCGCCCGTCACGCCAAGGCGTTGTACATCCTCGGTGATTTTTTTGAAGCGTGGATCGGCGACGACGCCATGACAGCGTTCCAGCAGTCGATCTGCCAGGCCTTGCGCCAGCTCAGCGACAGCGGCACGGCGATCTACCTGATGCATGGCAACCGCGACTTCCTGATTGGCCAGGACTTCTGCACGGCCGCTGGCTGCACACTGCTGGCCGACCCAAGCGTGATCGAGCTGGGCGGTGAACAGGTGCTGCTGATGCATGGCGACACCCTGTGCACCCGCGACCTGGGCTACATGAAGATGCGCCGTTACCTGCGCAACCCGGTGAGCCTGTGGATCCTTCGGCACCTGCCGCTGGCCACCCGCCAGAAACTGGCGCGCAAGCTACGCAGCGAAAGCCGTGCGCAGGTGCGCATGAAGGCCACCGAGATCGTCGACGTCACGCCGGAAGAAGTGCCGAAAGTGATGGCCGCGCATGGCGTACGCACGCTGGTGCATGGCCACACCCACCGGCCGGCGATTCACAAGCTGGTGGTCGAAGGTGAACCGGCCCGGCGCATCGTGCTGGGGGATTGGGACCGTCGGGGCTGGACCTTGCAGGTCGATGGGCAAGGCTTTGCCCTGGAGCCATTCGAGTTCTCCTGAAAGTCCAATTCGCCCTTTTCGCGGGCTCGCCCGCTCCCACAGGGAAACCACTGGACTCAGGCCTGTGGAGTTTCCCGTGGAAGCGGGCGAGCCCGCGAACAGGCCGTTACAGGCCAAAGGCTCAAGGCCGGCTGGCCACCGCGGCTTTGTCCCGTTCACTGATCACATACTGACGATACTCCGGGTCCGCCTTGATCTGCGCCTCGGTAAACGGTATCGCTGCCAGCTGCTTGGCGGCAAACGCCTGGGTCTGGTCGCTGAAGTGCGCCGAGCCAGCTTCGCTGGATTGCGAGAAGGCCAGCAGCCCACGTGCCTGTGGCCCGTGCTCAGTGAAACTGACAAGCTGCAGATAGCTGGTACCGCTGACCACAAGGCGCTTGCCCGGCCCATGCGGCACGCTGAACATCGCGTTATAAACCCCAAGCTGCTGCGGGCCGCCCGGCACCGGCGTGCCATCGGCAGCCTGCTGGATCTGCCCCCATCGGCTACCCTCCTCGACTCCGGCGTCGGCCACTTGCTGCAGCGAACCCAAGGCCGCTTCACGCAACAGCTTGCGCACCAGCGCCTGCTCCACCGCCAGGCCCCGCGGGGTGTGCTGAGGGTCTGCCGGGTCGAAAGCCACGCGCCAACTTTGCGGATGCTTGGCCATGGCCTCGACCATGTTCTGGAAATGCACCAGACCAACACCACTGTCCACACCGGCCTTGCCATCCCAGGCAGCGAGGCTGACACACACGGCCTGCACCTCGGCCTCAGCCACTTTGCACCACTGCAGCAGGTCGGGCAGTACCAGGCTGGCCAGGTAAACCTCGTCATCCAGCACCATGCGCTGCAAGTCGTCGACACCCAGCTTGGCGTTGCCTTGCAGGCGCTCAAGGGCAAAACGCCCGCGCATGCCCAGCGGCTGGTCACTGCGGCTGATCAATGGCGAGAAGCCGGTCAACGGCTGGGCCGGGTTGGCCATCCAGGCCGGGTCGTTGGAATTCTGCACAAAGTCGTTGCGTTCCAGGCTCGGCAGCATTCGCGCCGGGAAGATACCAGGCTGCGCGGCCTGGGCATCGACCTTCCACTGGCAGGCACTGCGCGACCCGTCCAGTACCACCAGAGGGCCTTGCGCCGTCGGATCGCTGCAGGCGCTGAGCAGTTGCTGATCGACAAAAGGCACTACCGACTGGTTCAGGTACAGCGCCTTGCCTGCGGCATCGACGGCGAGGGTATTGACCCACGGGATGCCCTGCAACTGCTCGATGGAACCCTTGAGGGCCTCCAGGCTGTCGGCACGATTGATGCGGTACCACTGCTGCAGCACGCGCGTGTTGTCCAGGTTGGCATCGCGCAGGCTGTAGGCTGCCTGGGTGTCCCAGTCCAGTCTCCCCGGCCACTGCACAATCGGCCCGAAACGGGAGCTGTAGACCTGGCGCTCGATCTGGCTGAGGGTGCCATCGTCGGCCTTGACCCTGACGCTCACGGTTTGCCGTGTCATCGGGATGGACTTGCCATCCTGCAGGTAATGGGTCGGATCCTTGGGGTCCAACTGCAAGCGATACAGGGTGAAGTGCTTTGAGGTATCCACCGTGTGGGTCCAGGCCAGGTGGCGGTTGAAGCCGATGTTCACCACTGGCAGGCCAGGCAAAGCGGCCCCCATCACATCCAGCTTGCCTGGGATGGTCAGCTGCATCTGGTAAAAACGCATGCCACCCATCCACGGGAAGTGCGGGTTGGCCAGCAACAGGCCGCGGCCATTGGCCGAGCGTTGCGCCCCCACAGCCACCGCGTTGCTGCCGCGCTCGGAGGCGAAGCGCTGCTGCCGGGCCAGCGCCACGTCAAAGGCCGGGGTTGTTCGCTGGGCTGCCAGCCTGGGGGGCTGGGCACCCGCCAGCGCTTCGGCGAACTGGCCCACGCCCCCTTCAGCCAGCAGGCGACGGGTCAGTTTGACCAAGTCCTGGCTGGTGATCTGGCGTACCCACTGGCCGTCGCCGCATTGCGCAGGCAGGCCTTGCTTGCGCCGCTCGGCCAAGGCGCGGTTGAAGCCGCTGGCATAACCCTCCAGCAATTCGCGCACCTGTGCTGGCTGGGCCTGCATGAACCCAGTGACTGCCGCCGGCGTGTTGAGCCAGGTGTAGAACAGGTCACTGGCGAGGTTGTCGCGTTGTTCGAGGGTCTTGGCCTGAGCGCCGAAATAGCGCGAGCGCTCACCGTTGACCGTCAGCACTTCATTGGCCAGCAGGCACAGGTTGTCCTGGGCATAGGCATAGCCAATGCCATACCCCAGGCCGCGCTCATCCTTGGCGACGATATGCGGCACGCCAAAACTGGTGCGACGGATCTGCGCACTGGCATCAGCGCCGGTTTGCCGCGCCTGCACGGCTACGCTGGAGGCGACCAGGGCAGCCGCCAGGCTGGCAAAGGTCAAGGGACGCGAAATTGACAACACGGGCATTCCTCGGATTCAGGGATCATTCCCGATCAAACGAACGGCTGGATGAAAATTTTACGCGCAGTGGCGCCGCGAACCGTCTTCAAGAAACACCGGCAGAAAATTTTGCAGGCAGACGCTGCAGATTTGCCGTTCTCATTCGTCCTAATCAGTGAGCCAACCATATTTCGGGACAGTCCACGAAAAGGAGCATTCACATGTACGACCCGCAACCCTCATTGCAGACCGGGTGCATTCCGGGAAAGGCGGCCAACGGCGCGGCCGCCTGCGTGGATGAGCGTACCGGCAACGAGCAGATTCGCGAACTGCTGCGCAATTACGGCCTGCGCACCAGCCTCATTCGCCTGAAGGTGATCGATGCGCTGTACCACGCAGATCGCACCGGGCGCAGCATCGGCGTGCGCGGCGTGCATGCGCAACTGGAGCAACTGGACATCCCGTTGTCGTTTCTGAGCGTGCGCGAGGTGCTCAAACGGCTGTGCACAGAGGGTGTGATCAGCCTTGGCAGCGACAAGTGCTACAGCCTCAAGCCCGAAGCACGCGCCGTACTCGAACAGCCCTTGCCGCGCTGACTGCAGGCCGCCTGACGCTGCCGCCGGGCAGGCGTCAGGGCTTGACCTTGCGCCGCAGAATCCCGTTGATCACGACCACCACAACGGCAATCGCGATAGCCAGCATCTGGAAGGTCTGTTCACTGATCGTGCCTTGCTTCTGCAGATGCGACAGGCCCAGCATGAGGCCCAGCACCACCAGGATGATCAGAAGCGAATATTTGAGGCGCTGCACGTGGGTCATCGAAAAATCCTTCAACTTCGGGGGTATTTGCTCACAACGAGCGACGACAATGATACAACGTCAACGCCTTGCAGCGCTGTATTTCCTGCTTAGCATGGCAGGGCATGCCTGAAAGCATTGGGCTTCCTCAATCCACGCTGGAGGCACCATGCACAGGTTCGCGCTGTTCATCATACTGCTCGCACCATCACTTCCCATTCAGGCCCTCGACACCGGCCAGGCGCCGCCTGAGCAATTGCTCAAGCTAGGTAACCAACTGGCTGCGCATGCTGGCAGCAGCCAGTGGCAACAACTGTGGCAGAGAACCCGTGCAGCCGGGCACCTGCAAGCAAGGCCCGGCCACCCCTACTTCACCATCGCGCACCCATTGCTGCCCGGACTCGCTCGCCAGGCGCTGGCACAGGCGGATCAAGTCGAGCCCCAGGGCAAAACCGTCGCCCGCTATCGGCGGACTTTTCCCGACAGGGTCATCGGCATGCTCGATGACCAGCCATTGAACAGCCTCTGCCTGGACATCGACTGGCGCACCTTGCCCCGCGAGCAGTCAGGTAACGCCCACGCCTATCTTTCAGGTGCAAGCCTGCTGAACAGTTATCCGTGTGAATAAGGGTTCGGGCACTCACTAGCGCGATGGTAATGCAACCCAACGAATAATCGGGCCTGCAAAGCAGCGTCGACGTAACGTCCTACATCACGCGACATCGTTGCCTGCAAGCCCTGCTCACCAAAACTACAACTGCCAGCCCACTTGGCGCCTAGCGGCAACATTCGGCGCTCACCGAGAATTCCTCAATGCCAACGACGGCATCGCGCCCAATCCACCGCGAGGAAGTCTCCTATGGAACTGCCAGATCTCACATCCATCGACATCGGCCAGTTACCGCATTCGTTGCAGGCCTTGATCGAATGCATCGGCCTTGAAAACGCCTACCACTTGACCTGCGCCTACGGCGGCAGGCCCAAGTACATTCCCAAGCACCGAACGCGCACCAAACTCGCCGACGTGCTTCCGGCAGACGCACTCGAGGCCCTGATCAAGCGATTTGCCGGCGTGGCGCTGGAAATACCCAAGGCAGATCATTTCCTGCGGCAATTGCGCAATCTGCAAATCCAGAAAGAGAGCGCCGAAGGTTTGTCTCGCAGCCTGCTCGCCAACAAGTATGGGCTGAGCCTGCGACAGATTGGCAACATCCGGCGCCAGGAGCACTGCTCCCGCTGACTGTAACCATCGCGGCCTGAACGTGGCCGCCCCCTCAACCCTGATAAAAAGAGAAAACCCACATGTCTATCGATAACAGCCTCATCGGTTCTGTCATCAATGCCTTGCCCATGGACCGCATGATCGCTGCACCATTGCAAGCCATGGTGCAAGCGCAGGTCACCGCCAGCAAATCCTATGCAGACTTCCTCATGCAGGTCTGCGTACAAGATGGCAAAGCGGTTGCCATCCAGTTCGACTATGACGAAACCATCGTTGACGAGCAAGGCGAGTACAAAGGCGTCGTCAGCAAATCCATGAAGGTGCCGCTGCTGGCGGCCATCACCCACCCGAACATCACCATCGAAGAAGGTAACGTCGAGTTCGAACTGACCATCAGCCAGATGGCCGAGGACTTCAGTGAATCCAACAAAAGTGGCGAAGTGGCGGCCTCGCTGGGTTGGGGGCCTTTCAAACTGGACGTCAAAGGCAGTATCAGCAGCAAGTCGACGCAAACCCGCAAGACCGATACCCGTGCACGCTATGCATTCAATACCTCACTGCGTCGCCAGGATCCACCGGAGGCCATGATGCGGGTGATCGACTTCCTCACCGAAGCCGCCACCAAGCCGACAGTGACCCAGAATTCAACCCTGGAGAGCCAGGAGGAGATCTCGCAGGCCGATACCTTGAAAGACCCAACGCCTCCAGGCGCAGCTCCCAATAACGCGTGATGGTCGCTCGCTGTTTGATCGGTTGCCCCGCGCCTGGCGGCGGGGCCTCTTCCACCCTCAGGAGCCAACCCTTTGGACACCCCCCCAGTGCCCATGACTGCAATCGACCTGCGGGATATCACCCGCGGTCTTCAAGAGGCCGCTGCGGCCACCAATAGCCTTATAGCCCAGCAGTACATCAACCTGTTCGACCAGTTCTTTGACTGTGACAGCCAGGCCTTGGGCAGCCCGATGAAAGCGAAGATGGTCGAAGTCGCCATGGACGATCGACACATCATGCGCGTGCCTCTGTTCGCCCTGGTGGCACCCAAGGGCCTGAGCCTGGAGCGCATGCAGGTGGATCTGTCGGTGCGGGTCAACGCAACCGAAGGCCTGGGCGCCCTAAGCGAAGAATGCGCACAGGCCAGTGCCGCCAGTTTCAAGGTGACGATCGGCGCCCAGGGGCGCCAGGGTGAAACACGGGACCCTGACGAAGTGCAGATCCGCATGCAGTTTCATGCCAGCGAACCACCCGAGGCACTTAACCGCCTGATTGAGGAGTACACCAAGCTGATCACCCCCATACGCAAGCCCGACACGCCTGCACCCGCCGAAACCAACGAATTCATCGAGGCCGCCACCGTTCGCTGACGTTCTTCAGAAATCTCGCTTGTAGAAGATATCCAGGGAGCTCGCCAGCCCGCTGGCAGCCTCCAGGTATACCTTCTTGCTCAACTTGTAACGCAGCGCAATGGTATTGGCCGGCTCGAACACCCCGACCCCGTAGCGCAAGCTGAGCTTCTCGGTCAGGTTGCCACTGGCCACTACGCTGGTGCTGTTACCGGAGCCTTCGGTATCCAACTGGAAGTCATCGATCCCGAGGCCCGAGGCCAGGCTGCCGGTAATCCCGGCACTGCCCGCCAGGCCCAGGCCCAATGCCGCTTCGGCAAGCATGTTGTTATCCTCGCCAGAAGTCCCCAGCGGGCGCCCCAGCACCAAGTACGACAACGCCTGCTCCTGGCTCATGGCCGGTTCCGAGAACACCGTGGTGGTCGGCTGCTCGGCGCTGCCATTCAGGCGGATACCGGCAATCACATCGTCGACCTTGCGGATGGCCTCGATATCCAGATAAGGCTGGTCGATCGGCCCGGCAAAAAGCAACCGTGCGCGGCGAATGGTCAGGCGCTGGCCGTAGGCACGGTAGCGACCATCGGCCAGGCTCAGTTCGCCACGGGTGTCCATGTTGTCGCCTATATGCACGTGGCCAAGCAGGTTGGCAGTCAGGCCAAAGCCGCTGAATGACAGCGTGTCCTGCCCCACGACCACATCGATATCCATGGCCATCGCCATGGGCGGCTTGCCCTCTTCGGTCTGGTGGCCGACGATGACCGTGTCGTCCGAGACCTTGACAGTAGAAGGTGGCAACTCGCGCACAATGATCTTGCCCTTGGGCACCAGCACCTTGCCGGTCACCGCCAGCTTGTCATCGACCAGCCGCAGGTTCAGGTCCGGGGCAACTTCCAGTGTCGCGTAGGGCTCGACGGTCACGGGCAGTTGCTGGCCCTGCAGATGCAGGTCCATGCCCAGGGCCTGGCCCCAGGTCAGCTGGCCGTTGAGTTGGCCGCGCCCGGCATCGCCGCTGCGCCAGCCGCCGTTGATCTGCACCTGCTCGCCAGCGATCAGGGCCTGCAGCGACAGGTCCTGCAGGCTGACCGGCAGCTCGGCACCACTGACCTCGCCCCCGGTGAGCACCAGGTTGCCGTTGATTTGTGGTGCCAGCAAGGTGCCGGTCAAGCGGCCGCTGCCATTCAACTGCCCGGCCAGGCGTTCGACCATCGGCACGAACGGACGGGCAATCGACACATCCAGCCCGGCGAGACGGAAGTCGCCAGACAGCGGCTTGTTCTTGCCCAGCGGATCGAGGCGCGTGTTCAGGCTCAGCTCACCCAGGCGCTCACCGCGAAAATCCAGGCGCGTATCGACCCGGCGTGGCGCCAGGGTGCTGTCCAGCCGCAGGGCCTGGTAAGGGAAGTCGATCCAGCGGCCGTTGTCGCGAACGCGCAACGTACCGCCACTGGCATCGACACGGATGTTGCCCTTCGGGCCGCTGGTGGG
Organism: Pseudomonas sp. 382; assembly: GCF_002759075.1. Classification (NCBI taxonomy): domain Bacteria; kingdom Pseudomonadati; phylum Pseudomonadota; class Gammaproteobacteria; order Pseudomonadales; family Pseudomonadaceae; genus Pseudomonas; species Pseudomonas sp. 382. The sequence goes on along the minus strand of NZ_PEMX01000003.1, from coordinate 52,292 downwards.
AATGTCCAGGTTCACGTCGGCATTGAGCATGCCTTGCCAGGCGAAGTCCTTCGGCAGCCATTGCGCCAGGCTATCCAGCGGGAACTGCTTGAGGTGATAGCGCAGACGCGGCTCGGGCGCCAGCCGTTGGTCCTCGCCGCACAGGCTGGCCTGGCCTGAACGCCAGCAATGGGCGCCGAAATCCAATTGGCCACTTGCCAGCCGCTGCAGGCGCGCCGGTGACTGCAGCTGCCAGTCCTGGCCACCGGCCTGGATCCTGCCGCTGGCCAGGCGACCACGCCAGTCGCCTTTGTTCAGCTGGCCATCCAGGCCCAGGTCGAGCTTGAGTTGCGGACCGTCCAGGGCCAGGGTCAGCGCCTGCTGGCGGATATCACCCTTGCCATTGGCCTGCAAGGTGCCCAGCACCGTGTCGCCCAGGCGGATGCCGCTGGCCTTGAGGTCGATCACGCCCCGTTGGGCGCTGTCCAGACGCCCCTCCAGCTCGAGCCGCTGGAGGTGGTTTTCTTCCTGCGCCAGTTGCTGGCCCTGCAGGGTCAGGTTGCCTTGCGGTGCGTTCAGCGTGCCGCTGACGTCCAGGCGCCCTTTAACCCGCCCTTGCAACCTCGGCCATAGCTGGCCAAGCCGTGGCAGATCGAGGTCGACACGCCCGGCCATGCGCTGCTGCAGGCTACCGCTACCGTTGATACGGTTATCGCCCAGTTGCACAGCCAGTGCGCCGAGCGTCCAGCTCTGCCCGGCCCCTTTGGCCTCGACCTTGAGCATCGCCGGCTGCCCGCGCAGGCGCCCCTTGAGGTCGAGCTGGGCATCCAGGCTGAGTTGTTCGCCCTTCATCTCACCCTTGCTGCGCAAAGGCCCGGCCAGGGTGCCCGGCAACTCGGCGAGCCAGTACGCGGGGTCCAGCGCTGACAACTGCAGGTCGACGTCCCAGGCCAGCGTATCGGCAAAGCGCACAACGACGCTGCCCGCCGCCTTGCCCTGCCCGGCGGTCAGCGCCAGCTGCGGCAGGCGCACCTGGCCCAGGTCACCTTGGAACGGGCTGGCCAGGGTAAATGCCCCTGCCGGGCCGTCGAGATCACCGTTGAAGGTGCCCTGGTAGTTGCCATCCTGGTATTGAACCTGGGCACTGAAACGCTTGAGGGTAACCTGCGGCGGCGTTTCCAGCGGGTATAGACGCAACCACGGAAAGTCCTGCCAATCCAGTTGAGCGTCGGCCTTCAGCGCCTGCTGCCAGTCAGCGCTGGCCTGCAGCTTGACGCGCTGGGTGTCGCTGGCTGTCAGGTCCAGGGCATCCAGCTTGGCACCCTTGGCGTCCACCTTGCCGGCCAGCGCCAGTGCGATCGGGGCCTGTTCGGCCGGCAAGCTGGCGCTACCAGACAGTTGATAGCCCTTGAGGAGGTCGCCCTGGGCATCCAGCACAAGCTGGTTGAATTGCAGCGTGTCGGGCAACGAGCCCATTGGTTTGAATGCGTCGGCGCGTATCTGCAGCTTCGCCGGCAAGTGTTCGGCCAGGGCCTGTAGCGTCCCGTTCAGGCGGGCATCCAGGTAGCCGCTGCTGGTGGCGTCGAGGGTAAGGGTTTTCTGCAATTCACCCTTGGCGGTCAGGGCCAGTTGCCAGGCCTTGCCCTCCACCGCTGGCAACTGCACCTGGCCTTGAAGTTGTACCGGCCAATTTCCCTCAGGCTGCACATCGCCCTGCAGGTGCACCCGCAAACCGTCACGTTGCAACTGCAGGCTGTCGATGCGCAGGCCACTCGCGGTCCAGTGCGCCGCCAGGTGCAGATCGCCAAGCAGATCACTGCCATCCAGGCGCAACTGCCCCACCTTCACCTCACCGACCTCGATCGCCAGCGGCAAGCGCAGGGCGGGTAACTGCAGCGGAGCACTTTCGGCCGTTTGATCGCCTGGCGCGAAGGCCATGTCGACCCGCTGAGCCTGTAGCTGGTCGATACACAGCGTGGCGCGCATGAGGCAAGCGGGAGACCAGCTCAGTAGCGGCGCTTGCAGCTGCACCGTGTTGCCGCCGTCGACCCAGCGCAACTGGCTGGCCTGCCAGGTGCCTGCCAAGCGGCCCTGGAATGCTTCGATCGTCAGCCCTGGCACTCGGCCGAGAACCCAACGGCTGCCGCCTTCGGTACCCAGCAACAGCCCCAGGGCCAAGGCCACCAGCAGCACACTGCCGAGCACGCCCGGCAGAACGAATTTCAACACACGCATCACAGCTCGGGCCCCATGGAGAAGTGCAGGCGAATACCGCCGTCGTCATCGAGCGCCTTGGCCAGGTCCAGGCGCAGCGGCCCTACCGGCGAAACCCAGCGCACACCAAAACCGACCCCGGTCTTGAGGCTGGGCAGTTCCAGCGTGTTGAACGCGTTGCCCTGATCGATGAAGGTTGCCACCCGCCATTTTTCGGCCAGCGAATACTGGTACTCGACACTCCCCGCGACCAGGTAGCGCCCGCCAATGCGGTCACCGTCGCTGTTCTTCGGCGAGAGCGTCTGGTAGTCGTAGCCGCGCACGCTCTGGTCACCACCGGCGAAAAAGCGCAGCGACGGCGGAATGTTGTTCTTGTAGCCGTTGGTGGCACTGCCACCGAACTGCACCCGGCCGAGGAAACGGTGATTGTGGCCGAGCGTAGTCAGGCCCTTGAGCAGGACATTGCCGTGCAACAGGTTGGTGTCGGACACCAGCCCCTCCTTGGCCACCTGGGTATCAAACTGTAAGCGGTAGCCGTTGTGCGGGTCGATGCGGTTGTCACTGCGCAGGTAGGAAAAACTCACGCCGGGCATCAGCAGGTTGCTAAGCCCCGAGTCATCGCCCAGGCGATACTCTTCGCGCTGGTACTTGAGCGAGACCACCCGCTGCCAGCCGCTGGCCAGTTTGCTGTGCCACTCCGGGCCGACGGTCAGCAACTTGCTGAGGGTGTCGGTGCCGGCGATTTCCTCGTTCTGGTAACCACCTGCGAAGCGCAGCTTGTCGGTCAAGGGTGGATCGAGCGGCACGTCGTACCACAAGCCCACGTTCTGCCGCGGAGCCGAAAGCTCGGTTTCCCAGCCATAACTATGGCCTTGCGGATTGACCCAGTGCCGTGTCCAGTTGGCCTTGCCACGCGGCCCCACGTCAGTCGAGAAGCCCAGGCCCAGGCCCATGGTGCGCGGTTTGCGGGTGTCGAGGCGCACCTCTACCGGGATGTCCTCGCCCACTGCCGCAGTGGGCGCGGCATCGACCCGCACGCCTTCGAAATAGCCACTCGATTGCAGGTCGTTGTTGAGTTGGGCAATCAGTTCGGAGTCGTAAGGCGTGCCGGGCTTGAACGAGACCATGCGCTGCAGCAGGTCTTCATCGAGCGGCGTGTCACCAGTGAATTTCACGGCGCCGAGGCGATAACGCGGACCACTCTGGTAAACCAGTTCGATATCGGCCACACCGGCCTGAGGGTCGACCGCCAGGCGCTGGCGCGTGAAGTGGCCACTGAAGAAGCCATAGCGCGAAGCCTGGTTCTGGATCAACCGCTTGGCATCTTCGTACGTGCCATGGTTGAGCTGTTCACCCTCCCGCAGGGCCTTGCTGTCGGGTACGCGAAAACCTTTCATCTCGCTGGCCGGCCCTTCGATGCGCACCGTCACGTTGCGCAGGCGCACCGGCTCGCCGGGGGCGATCTCGATGATCAGCTGTGGGTACTGGTCGGCCTTGGCTGGCGGCTTGACCTCGGTGTCGATCTGCGCCTGATAGTAGCCAAGGGCCTGCGCGGCCTTGCGCGCCTGCTCCTGGGCCCCGCGACTGAAACGCAGCAGCGCTTGCTCATCGCGGTCTCCAAGGCTACCGATATAGCCTTCGACATTGGCCTTGAGTTCCTTGTTGGCGGGCTTGACCTTCACCAGCAACTCGCTCTGGCCCCATGCAGCAACACTGGCAGCCCAGAAAACCAGGCCCCAGGTAAGTCTTCCTGAATACGTCATGCGGCGCATGCTACCAGAGCCAGGCGCTCAAGGGAGGCGCCTGGCGGCACAGTTCAAGCAATTGATGACATGGATGAGACTGGGTTGGGATGAAAGAACACCCTTTCCCGGACTGGCCCTACAGCTACCTCCCCTATCTCTTCATAGCCCTGGCGCGCGTAAAAGGCCAGGTAATGCTCGTTGCCAGAGTCCAGCACCACGCCTTGGGTGTTGGGGTCTTCCGCGCACCAATCGTGAACAGCTTGTAACAATTGCTCGCCATAGTGACAGCCTCGAAATTGCGGATGCACCCCCAGCAGCGGCAGCATGTGCACCTGCCCGCTCGGCAGGCAGCTGGCCAGCGCGGCCTGGTAATCCATGTAGCGTCGGGTACAGCGCTGGCCGGTGCCCAGCAGCATGCGCAAGCGCCAGGCCCAGCTGTCGGCCACACCCAGGCGACGTTGCGGCGGCACGATCAGGGCCATGGCGATCAGGCGGTCTTCCAGCAGCAGGCCGATTGCCGGCAGCTGCAGGTAAAAATGTTGACGTACCCACTCGCGCACCATCACCCGCAACCGGCGCTCGTAGCCTGGGCGCTGGGCTTCGAAGATATAGGCAAAAGTCGGTTCGTGGCGGTAGGCGTTGTACAACAGTGAGCGTGCCTCACGGCTGTAGCCGTCATCGAGGGTGCAGATACGCGCCTGGGCGGCAGCTGTTTCGAGCATGGCGGGTCGTCCTCCTGGAAAGGGCATGTCAGTGCCTTGGAGGTGCTCCACTGCGCATCGTTCACCTCACCCAGCACGTTAGCAGTGCCAGGGCCTGGCCGCCATGCTGGTGATCATCGCCGATGTCGGCTAGCATCCGGCCTTTTACCAGGATTGTCTTTCCAATGAAGATCGTCTGTTTCAACATCAACGGCCTGCGGGCCCGCCCGCACCAGCTGGCGGCGCTGATCGAAAAGCACCAGCCGGACGTGATCGGCCTGCAGGAAACCAAGGTCAGCGACGATCAGTTCCCCCTGGCCGATGTCCAGGCGCTGGGCTACCACGTGCACTACCACGGCCAGAAGGGCCACTACGGGGTCGCCCTGCTCTCGCGCCAGGCGCCGCTGAGCCTGTCCAAGGGCTTTGCCACGGATGAAGAAGATGCGCAGCGCCGCTTCATCTGGGGCACCTTCGCCGATGCCGACGGTAACCCGATCACTGTCATGAACGGCTACTTCCCGCAAGGTGAAAGCCGTGATCACCCCACCAAGTTCCCGGCCAAGCAGCGCTTCTACAGCGATCTGCAAGCGTTGCTCGAAGCGCAGTTCAAGAACGACCAGCCGGTCTTGGTGATGGGCGACATGAACATCTCGCCCCAGGACTGCGACATCGGCATCGGCCCGGACAACGCCAAGCGCTGGCTGAAGACCGGCAAGTGCAGCTTCCTGCCGGAAGAGCGCGAGTGGATGGAACGCCTCAAGGGCTGGGGCCTGGTGGACAGCTTCCGCCACCTGCACCCGGACGTAGCCGACCGCTTCAGCTGGTTCGACTACCGCAGCCGCGGCTTCGAGGACGAACCCAAGCGCGGCCTGCGCATCGACCTGATCATGGCCTCCCAGGCCCTGGTGCCGCGGATCAAGGCGGCCGGCGTGGACTATGAGCTGCGCGGGATGGAAAAGCCTTCCGACCATGCGCCGATCTGGCTCGAATTGAGCTGACCTGATCCGACGCATTCGCGGGCACGCCCGCTCCCACAGGGAACCCACAACGCTCGAGCTTGTGGTAATCCTGTGGGAGCGGGCGTGCCCGCGAAGAGACACACACGATACCCGCTAGAGCCCCAGGCGCAACGCCTCCCCAACCCCTGCCCCACGCCCATCGTCCGCCGCGCTGACCAGGGCAAAGTTGTACGCCCCATGCGACCAGTATCGCGCCTCCAGTTGCCCATCGACCCGCTGCCCCTGCGGCATGCGTTCATAGCGGTCGCCCGGCGAGCGCAGGAACAGGCTGATGCGCTGGCCGTTACGATCCTGGAATACCAACAGCGCTGCCGGCCCCTGCTCGTTGCTGAGCAAGCGCGCACCGACCGGCTCGAAGCCGTAACCCGCCAGGTCAGGGAGCTGGCCCACGCGGTTGAAATGCCGGCCCAGCCAGTCGCGCAATTGCGCCGGGTCACTGGCCTGGATATCCAGTGCCTCACTGCCGGCGAACAATCGATGGGCCTGCACCGCATCGGCCATCGGCAATACATGGCTGGCCAAGGTCACCTGGCGTGCCTGCCAGCCACCCAACCCGCCGACCCCCATGGCCAGCAACAGCACCGCCGCCGAAGCCAGCCGCCGCTGGCGACGCTGGCGCACCCGCTGCTGCACCTGACGCAGGTCGAGCGTGGCCGCCCCAGGCTGCTCGGCAAACCCTGCCAAGGCCGCACGCAGGCGCCGGGCATCGTTGCGCCAGGCCTCGACCCGCGCCGCTTCCTGCGGGTTGGCCGCCAGCCAGGCCTGCACCTCGGCACGGCGGGTGGGCTCCAGGCGGTCATCGATATAGGCGTGCAGTTCGTCTTCACCAGGAATCAGGCGTGTCATTTGAGTCTCCGCAAGGCCGGCGGCTGGGGGTTGCCTTCGGTCAGTTCACGCAAGGCAGCACGGGCACGCGACAGGCGCGACATCACCGTGCCAATAGGGATTTCCAGGGCTGCCGCCGCTTCCTTGTAACTGAGCCCCTCGATGCTCACCAGCAACAGCAAGGCCCGCTGTTCGGTCGAGAGCTGGGCGAAGGCCTGCAAGTCGGCCTGGGCCAGGACGATGTCCTCGGTGTTATCGCCGAGTGCTTCATGCTCCACCGCGCTGCGGCCGAACCATGACAGCCAGCGGGCATGCAAGCGCTCGCGGCGCTTGGCATCGAGAAACAGCCGATAAAGAATGGTAAACAGCCAGGCGCGCAGCGCCTCGGCTTCGCGTTGCTGGTCTCGGCGGCTCAAGGCGCGTTCGATGGTGGCCTGGACCAGATCATCGGCACTGCCGGGCTCACGGGTCAGCCACAGGGCAAAGCGGCGCAAGCGCTGCAACAGCTCACGCCATTGCTGTTCGTCCAGATCGTGCATGGTCAGGTACCGGGCGCTGGGGTTGTCAGTGTAGGGGCAGACGCCCGACAAGAAAATTTATTCCCGCCCAGGGAATAAGTCTTTCCCCAGGCCGTCGTACCGCCACCTTCACTGAACCGGATGACCACCATGAACTCACCCTTGCAAGGCCCTGCCAAGGCGCTGCGCCTGGCCGGCATCGGCACCGTGCTGCTGGCGCTGGGCGCCGGCTTCGCCTATGCCGCAGGCTGGATAGGCGGGCCGCAGCTGACGCCACAACGCATCATCGATACCTTCGAAGCCCAGGCCGGGCACTACCCGGGGTATCGCAAGAACCACGCCAAGGGCCTGTGCGTCAGCGGCTACTTCGAGCCCAGTGGCCAGGCCGCGAGCTTGTCGACAGCACGGGCTTTCAGCCAGGCGCGAGTGCCGGTGATCGGCCGCTTCGCCATCGGCGGTGCCAACCCGTTCGCCCCGGACACCGGCATACCGGTGCGCAGCCTGGCAATCCAGTTGAGTACCGATGACGGCCAAGTCTGGCGTACCGGCATGAACAACCCGCCCGTGCTGGCGGTCAGCACACCGCAAGGCTTCTACGACCAGGTGCTGGCCGGCGCGCCAGATCCGGCCACTGGCAAGCCAGACCCGGCAAAGCTGCAGGCATTTTTCGCCGCCCACCCGGAGAGCGCGGCATTTCGCCAGTGGGCGGCAAGCTACAAACCCAGCGACAGCTTCGCCAGCACCCAGTACCACAGCATCAATGCCTTCCGCCTGATCGACGCCCACGGCACCGCGCACCCGGTACGCTGGCAGCTGGAACCGCAAACGCCATTCACCGCCCTGCCCGGCCAGGTCGACGACAAACAGTTCCTCCAGCACGACCTGCAACAGCGCCTGGACCAAGGGCCATTGCGCTGGACCCTGCGCCTGGTGCTGGCAGACCAGGGCGATGCGGTGGACGACCCGGCTCGTCCCTGGCCGGCCGAACGCCGTCGCGTCGATGCCGGCAGCCTGGTGATCGAACAGGTCGACGCCCCCGAACAAGGCGCTTGCCGTGACCTGAACTTCGACCCATTGATCCTGCCCGGTGGCATCGAACCGTCCGCCGACCCAATCCTCGCCGCCCGTTCGGCGGCCTATTCGGAATCATTCAACCGCCGCAGCCGCGAGTCCCTCGGCGCAGGAGCAAAGCGATGAAACCTGAAGTCTTCCACCCGATGGCGCGCCTGGTGCACTGGCTGATGGCGATCCTGATCATCAGCATGCTGTTCATTGGCGTGAGCATGGTCGGCGACCTGTCACCGCGCCACCCGCTGCTGGTCGAATTGCACAAGGCCACAGGCCTGGCACTGCTGGGACTGGTGATCGTGCGCATCGGCCTGCGCCTGACCTTGCCACATCCGCCCTTGCCCACCGACCTGCCTGCCTTGCAACGTGTTGCCGCGGGCGCCTCGCACTTGCTGCTCTACGCCCTGATGCTGGCCATGCCGCTGCTGGGCTGGGCGATGCTGTCGGCGGGCGGCTACCCACGCCCCCTGCAACTGCCGGCGATCGCCCCGCACGACCTGCAGCTGTATGCCTTGCTGCGCCAGGCCCATGGCTGGGCAGGCTACCTGCTGTTCGCCACTGTACTGGTGCATCTGGGCGCGGCGCTGATGCATGCGTTGGTGCGTCGGGACGGCGTGTTGCGTAGCATGTGGCCAGGCCACGTGCGGCGCAGCGAATGACAGGCTGACGCCAGGCGGGCTCACGATGACTACTCTTACTCATCTCGACAGCTAGCTTGTCGACCTGCTCTGGACTGCCCGATGAACACCGCAAAGGACCCTGCCCTGCTTGCCCCTGCCAACGCCCTGGACATGCGCCCGCTGCTGCTGGCCAACATGGCCTGCACCATGTCGATGATGGCCTTCGTCGCGCTGATCGGGCCGATCTCGCGCTTGCTGGGCATGGCCACCTGGCAGGCCGGCGCGGCGGTGACGGTGGCCGGCGTGGTCTGGGTGCTGCTCGCGCGCCCTTGGGGGCGATTGTCCGACCGCCTGGGGCGTCGCCGCATCCTGCTGATGGGCAGCGCTGGCTTCACCCTGGCCTACTGGCTACTGTGCCTGTTCGTCGAAGGTGCGCTGCGCTGGTTGCCAGGGGCAAGCCTGGCCTTCGTCGGGCTGATGCTGGCGCGCGGTTGCATCGGCGCTTTCTACGCTGCCATACCGGTGGGCTGCAATGCACTGATCGCCGACCATGTCGAACCGCAGCGCCGGGCGCGGGCCATGGCTTCACTGGGCGCGGCGAATGCCGTCGGCCTGGTGGTGGGGCCGGCGCTGGCAGCCGTGCTGGCCCAGCACAGCCTCAGCCTGCCCTTTCACATCATGTCGTTGCTGCCGGCCAGCGCCTTCTTGGTGGTGTTGTTCAAGCTCAAACCACAGCCCCTTGCCCAAACCTATGCGCCCAGCCCGGTTCGGCTCAGCGACGCCCGCTTGCGCCGGCCACTGCTGGTGGCGTTCAGCGCCATGCTCAGCGTCACGGTTTCGCAGATCGTCGTCGGCTTCTTCGCCCTCGACCGCCTGCAACTGGCGCCGACCGATGCCGCACAGGCTGCCGGTGTCGCCCTGACCACCGTCGGGGTGGCGCTGATCCTGTCGCAGGTGCTGCTGCGCCAGCTGGAGTGGCCACCGTTGAAGATGATCCGGGTCGGTGCCAGCGTGTCGGGGCTGGGTTTCGCCGCTGGCGCGCTGGCCACCACGGCGCCCTGGCTGTGGAGCTGCTATTTTGTCGCTGCAGCCGGTATGGGCTTTGTATTCCCGGCGTTTTCCGCGCTGGCAGCCAATGCCATGCAGGCCTCGGAACAAGGTGCCACCGCCGGCTCGATTGGCGCAGCCCAAGGCATGGGGGCGGTGATCGGCCCGTTGGCCGGAACCCTGGTCTACGCCTTGGACCCACGCCTGCCGTTCCTGGCGGTGGCACTGCTGTTGCTACTGGTCGGGCTGTGGCCGCTGCCGCGTGACCAACGCGCCTGAAAGCACAGCGCGCAAGCGTGCAGAGTATGTTTTAATGCGTCGCTAATTATTTTAAACACCTCTGATTACAAGGCGGCTATGGACACGGGGACGCGACTCAAACTGGTGCGTGAACGCAACAACCTCTCCCAACGGGAACTGGCCCGCCGCAGCGGGTTGACCAATTCGACGATCTCGCAGATCGAACAGAACCGTGTCAGCCCGTCGGTCAGCTCCCTGAAAAAACTCCTCGAAGGGATCCCCATGACCCTGGCCGAGTTCTTCAGTTTCGACGAGCCGGTGCGCGAAGAGCGCTTCGTGTTCCGCGCCAGCGAGCAGCCGGACCTGGGCCGCAATGGCCTGCGCATGCTGCTGGTCGGTGCCAGCGTCGAGGCCCGCCAGATGCGCATGCTGCGTGAACTGTATGCCCCCGGCGCCGACTCCGGCGAGCCGATCGTGCATGCCGAAGGCGAAGAATGTGGCCTGGTTACCCGTGGCACCGTGGAGCTGTGGGTCGATGGCCAAGTGAGCATCCTCAACTCGGGCGATGGCTACTACATCCCTACTACCCTGCCGCACAGCTTCAAGAACATCGGCCCGGACGAGGCGGAAATCATCAGCGCCAACACCCCGGCGAATTTCTGAGCCCGCGATGGCCTCACCCATGGAGAGGCCATCCAGCCTCAACGGCTCAGCGCTTCTTCGACGAAATCCAGGCGATCCTGGCCGAAGAACATTTGCCCATCGACAAAGCAGGTCGGCGCACCAAACACACCCCGCGCAACCGCCTCCTCGGTCACCCGCTTGAGTTCGGCCTTTACCTCGCCATCGGCCGCCAGAGCATGAAATGCCTCAGGGTCGAAGCCAGACTGGTGCAGCGTTTCATTCAGTACCTGACCATCGCTCAAGTTGCGCTGATGCTGCCAAAGCCCCTTGAACAGCACGGCCAACAACGCGTCGAACTGCGCGGGCGCACGAAGCTGCATGCCGAGGGTGCCGCGCATCAGGGTCAGGGTGTTCACCGGGAACCCCGGCGGCAGCCCGAACGGCACGTCATAACGGCGGGCGTAACGGCCAAGATCGATGAACATGTAGCGGCCCTTGGCAGGGATCATCGCCGGTGATGCGTTGCCGGTGGCCTGGAACACCCCGCCCAGCAGCATGGGCCGGTAGACCAGGGTCGCGCCATGCCGGGCGCACAGCGCAGGCAGCTGGGTCCAGGCCAGATAACTGGCCGGGCTGCCCAGGTCGAAGTAGAACTCCACGGTCTTGCTCATAGGTCACGCTCCTTGCTCAGGCAGGCTTACCAGCGCTCCATCCACGGGCGCAGGTCCAGTTCGAAGGTCCAGGCATCCCGGGGCTGGGCATGCAGGAACCAGTAGCTGTCGGCGATGTGCGCCGGGGCGAGGATACCGTCCTGATCCTTCAGCGCGTAGCGTTCGGGGAACGTGTCACGAATGAACGCGGTGTCGATGGCCCCATCCACCACCACATGGGCCACGTGGATGTTGCGCGGGCCAAGCTCGCGCGCCATGCTCTGGGCCAAGGCACGCAGGCCATGCTTGGCCCCGGCGAAGGCGGCGAAACCGGCAGCGCCGCGAGTGCCTGCAGTGGCGCCGGTGAAGAGGATCGTGCCACGCTCACGGGTGACCATGCGCCGGGCCACGGCCTGGCCGGTGAGGAAGCCGGCGAAGCAGGCCATTTCCCAGATCTTGAAGTATTTGCGCGGGGTCTCCTCAAGGATGCTGCACGGCACATTGGCGCCGATATTGAAGACAAAGGCTTCAATCGGGCCAATATCACGTTCGATGGTTTCGACCAGCTCGGCAACTTCCTGCTCTTTGCGCGCATCCGAGCCGAAACCATGGGCTTGGCCCCCTTCGGCGCGGATCTCATCGATCAACGGCTGCAACTTATCGGCCTGGCGGCGCGTAACACAGGCGACATAGCCCTCACGGGCAAAGCGCTTGGCGATTGCGCCACCGGTGGCGTCCCCGGCCCCGATCACCAGCACCACTTTTTGTTGTTCTAGCATGCCTGACTCCATTGGTGAATGATCGTTTAGTAAACGAACGCTATGTTATGATCGCCGCCATCGTCAAGCAGCGCGAAGAGGTCGTGCATGCGCTACTCCACCGAACACAAGCAGCAGACTCGCGACAAGCTGCTGGCCAGCAGCGGCGCGCTGGCCAAGCGTGGCGGCTTTTCCAGCACCGGCGTGGCCGGGTTGATGAAGGCCATCGGCCTGACCGGCGGTGCCTTCTACAACCATTTCCCGTCCAAGGACGACCTGTTCACCGAGGTGGTCCGCCAAGAGCTGTGCAACAGCCCCCTGGCCCGCCTGGCCAATCAGGGGGCCAGCCGCGAACGCCTGGCCCGTTGCCTGCAGCAGTACCTGAGCCTGGCCCACCTGCACAATGCCGAGGGCGGCTGCCCGCTGCCACCGCTGGGGGTGGAAATCGCCCGCGCCGAACGGCCTGTGCGCGAAGAGGCCGAGCACTGGCTGGTAGGTTTGCATGGGGCGTGGAGCGAAACCCTGGAAGACCCGGCGCTGGCCTGGGTGCTGATCAGCCAGTGTGTCGGCGCCCTGGTGGTTGGGCGCATGCTGGCCAGCGAGGAGGTGCAACAGCAGTTGCTCGATGCCAGCAAAGGCTTTGTCGACAGGGCATTGAATGAAGGCCATTAACCTGCTGTTGGGGCTACTGCTGGCAGCGCCCGCCCTGGCCGAACAGGCCTGCCCGGCCGGGCAGTACCAGGTGTGCCTGATGGGCTGTTTCTGCGCGCCGATCGACCCTGGCCAGGCCGGGCAGATACTGCAGGATGTCGAAGCCGTAGCGTCGAGCAGCCTGGCGTTTGCCTTGCAGCAGGCACGCGACGAGGCCACCGCCAGCGGCAGTCAACCGATCCCTTTGCACATCCGCGCACAACTGGAGCCCTGGTATGATTTTGCCGTGCTCGATGCAGCGCGCTACCGGGTCGGTGACGAGCAGCAAGTCACGGCGGCCAACGCCATGCTGCAGAACCCGGACGTGAACGCGGTAACCCTGGTCGATACCATCATCTTCCGGCACGCCAGCGATGCCGAGGACAACGTGGCATTGTGGGCACACGAGCTGAAGCATGTGCAGCAGTACCAGCAGCTAGGCGTGAATGAGTTTGCCCGGCGCTACACACGCAACTATGAAGAGCTGGAAGGCCCGGCCTACAAGATCGAGGCCGAAGTAGGGAAGGCATTGCGCGAGCGCAGTGCCGGGCAAGCGAGATAGCCTGTTCCGGCCTCTTCTCGGGTAAACCCGCGAAGAGGCCAGTACAAGCAACGTCTAGCGATCAGGACGAAGCGGTAGCCCCCTCACCCACCTGCTCCCGACTGGCATAGCGCTGTGCCAGTACCGCACACACCATCAACTGAATCTGGTGGAACAGCATCAGCGGCAGAATCATCGCGCCGATGCCGCTGCCCACGAACAGCACCTGGGCCATTGGCACCCCGGTGGCCAGGCTCTTCTTGGACCCGGCAAACAGGATGGTGATGCGGTCTTCCAGGTTGAAGCCCAGCAGCTTGCCCAGCATGCGCGTACCGAACAGCACCACCGTCAGCAGGATGCCGCAGACGGCGAACAGCCCGGCCAGGTGCTGCGGCGACACGGTGTGCCACAGGCCGGTGACCACGGCCTCGCTGAACGCGGTGTACACCACCAGCAGGATCGAACCCTGGTCGACGCTTTTCAGCCAGCGGGCATTCTTCTTGACCCACGCCCCGATCCAGCGGCGTGCCATCTGCCCGGCCACGAAAGGCACCAGCAACTGCAGCGTGATCTTCAACACGGCGTCCAGCCCCGAACCCGTATCGCCACTGGCGCCCAGCAGCATCATTACCAGCAGCGGGGTCAGGAAGATGCCGATCAGGCTGGACGCCGCCGCGCTGCAGATGGCAGCCGGCACATTGCCGCGGGCCAGCGAGGTGAAGGCGATCGCCGACTGCACGGTGGCTGGCAGCGCGCACAGGTACAACACGCCCAGGTACAGTTCGTTGCCTACCAGCGGCACGAACAGCGGCTTGAACGCCAGGCCCAGCAGCGGGAACATCACGAAGGTACAGGAGAACACCAGCAGGTGCAGGCGCCAATGGCCAGCACCCGCGATGATTGCCTCGCGCGACAACTTCGCACCGTGCAGGAAGAACAGCAGGCCGATCGCCAGGTTGGTCAGCCAGCCGAAATACACCGCGCCGTCGCCCGAGCAAGGCAGCACGGTGGCGATCAGTACCACCCCGAGCAGGCACAGCGTGAAGTTGTCGAACAACATGCGTAAATACTTCATAACAGTTTCCATCTTGTCGTTGTGCAGGGCCTGACGATAAGGTCTTGGGTTTTTTCCCGCTAACGCCGGAACCCCCATTGGTGTCGCTCAACGGACACATCCACGAAAAGGACCCCTTTGCATGCCACGCGTACGTCTAGCTCCACTGCTGATGCTGTTCGGCCTTGCCTCGGCGCACGCGGCCGAGCCGCTGCAGGCCCAGGTGGACGAGGTCATCCGGCCGCTGATGAAACAACAGGACATCGCCGGCATGGCCGTGGCGGTTTATGACAACGGCCAGGCCCACTACTTCAGCTATGGTGTGGCCAGCAAGGCCGACGGCAAGCCGGTGAGCGCCGACACCCTGTTCGAAATCGGGTCACTGAGCAAGACCTACACCGCCACCCTCGTGGCGCTGGCCAGTGCCGAAGGCAAGCTCGACCTGGACGCCCCTGCCCGGCGCTACGAGCCGGCCCTGACCGGTGCGCCGTTGGGCGAGGCCAGTGTGCTGGAGCTGGGTGCCTACAGCGCCGACTGCCTGCCACTGCAATTTCCCGATGAGGTGCAGACTGCAGAACAGGCACTGGCATTCCTGCGCAACTGGAAGGCCCGCAGCGAACCTGGCACTCAGCGCTGCTATTCCAACCCGAGCCTGGGGCTGTTCGGCGACCTCGCGGCACGCGCGCAACACAAGCCATTCGCAGCCGTCATGACCCAGCACCTGCTACCGCAGATGGGCCTGCAGCACACCTACCTGCAGGTGCCAGAAGCGGCAAAGGCCTTGTATGCGCAGGGCTACGACGCGCAAAACCACCCGGTGCGCGTCAGCCCTGGTCCCTATGCCGACGAAGCCTATGGCATCAAGACCAGCGCCAGCGACCTGCTGCGCTACGTGCGCCTGCACATGCAGCCTGCGCAACTGCCGTCGGCGCTGCGCAAAGCCATCGGCATCACCCAGGCGGGCTACTTCAGGGTTGGCAGCATGACCCAGGGCCTGGGCTGGGAGCGCTACCCTTACCCGGTCGCGCTGGACACGCTGGTCGATGGCAACAGCCCGCGCCTGATTCGTGAACCCCAGGCCACCCAGCGCCTGCAGCCGGCGCTTCCGGCCCTGCCTGCCGCCTGGTACAACAAGACCGGCTCCACCAACGGGTTCGGCGCCTACGCTGCCTTCATCCCATCCCAAGGCAGGGCCATTGTCCTGCTTGCCAACCGCAACTACCCCAACGAAGCCCGAGTTCGGGCGGCCTTCCAGATCCTTTCCGGGCTCGACCGCTGAGTCACCGCCGAACTGATTGCCAGACAATATGACAAGAATGTAGTGAATAAAAATATTCACTACAAAACCATTGACGACGTTCGTCGGCCTTGTGCATGATGAGGCCGTCTCCCTGATCGGGAGCGGTGGCAAGGGTGTTCCAGACGGCTTGCGCGGTAACGCAGGCCGTCCGTGGAGAGGGAATCTGTCCAAAAGGCAGCGTGAGAAAGCCCCTGTTGCGATGCTGCTGTAGCAGCCTTGGTAGTGCGCTACAACCTGTGGCGCCAACTGTGACAATCAACAACAAATAGGTGATGGGGGCTTTATGATGAACTTGAACGACAATCCGACTATCGACCAACTGGCCCAGCTGTTCGCGGTACGCAAGGACAGCCTCGACGACCACCTGCTGTGGGTCAGCCAGACCGGCGAGGTGCGCATCGACCGCCTGCCGCCGAACACGGTCGAAGATGAATTCGAAGCGCACCTGCCCAGCATGCGCGCCCGCTTCAAGGTCTACCGCCGTGGCCAGGGCTACGTCGGCAAGAAGGCCGCCGCCGACACCGAGTTCGTCGGCCGCGTCCTACAGACCCTGCAACAAGAATGGCCCGCCGCCCGTGAGCGGCAGGCAGTCAAGGTGATCGATCCGCTGAACTGAGGGTTGGCCACCACTTAGCGAGCCCGGCCTGCATAGGCCGGGCTTTTTCATGCCCGCTGTCGGCGCTGCGGCATCGGTAACGCACCGATCGCCAGCGCCCGAGCCCGGTTAACCCCCCACACCAGCGCGCGGGTCATGGTTTCGCCGGGCCGCGCCGGGTAGTACTCCTCCAGCAGTGCCCTGCCGTCCTGCCCATAAAGCCCAAGGAACAGTTGTGTCGCGCCGAGCCGCGACAGGCGCACCTGGATATCCAGCGAAGTGCCGTCGCTGAGCACTTCGTCATGGCAGCGGCTATGCAGCTGCGCATCGGCCCACTGCCAATAGGTTTCGTCCCTGACTCGCATGGAAAATCAATCCTCCCTTTCCTGGATGCCGCGCCAGAAGACCACACCTGCGCCGCCGCCGCGAGAGCAACCCGCGGTTACCATGAGCGGGATCAAGCAACATCAACAAAAACCCCGCCGTTGGGCGGGGATCTGTGAGCAGGTTCACCTTTTGACTGGCCTATTTCCTGGCCGGCACCCGGGGTGTGAAGCGGCCCTTCTTGATGCGCTGCAGGTAGGCAGGCTTGAGGTCTTCCGACTCCTCCAGGGTCATGTGGATGAAGCCGAGGCGAAACGCCGCCTGGCCGCAACGCACCTGGCTATTGATCGGAAATGCATCGTTGCTGTCTTCGAAAAAGGACTCGCTCATGCCCCTATCTCCATTCAGTGGCGACCGCGTCAGCCAGCAATGGGCTGACCTGAAAAACGCGACCTGTGCCAGTGAGACTAGCCGGTCACAAGCGGACCGCTCGGACGAAACCTGCGGACCCGACCAGTGGCATTTAGCTACTTCAGCCGCACGGCAGTACCGGTGGCGAACACCACGACCATGCCGCCTTGCACCGACGGCATGCTGATCTCGAAGTCCACGCCTACCACCGCATCGGCTTGCAACTGCCGTGCCCGCGCCATGAGTTCTTCGGTGGCTTGCGCGCGGGCCTCACGCAGGGCGCTTTCCAGGGTCTGCGAACGGCCGCCGAAGACGTCGCGAACACGTGTGAAGAAATCGCGCACGAAGTTGATGCCCTGCACCGATTCGGAGCTGACCACGCCAAGGTACTCGGCGATCGGGCGGCCCTCGAGCTGGCTGGTGGTGGAGATGATCATGTTGCGCTCCTTGGCCTTGCAAAAAAGGCCAAGTCTAACAAAAGCGCCGGTGGCTTCCGCTATTGCGCACTGGCTGCCCGCAAACGCTGCCCCAGCCTGGGTCCGAACACATTGACCAGTAAACCAAGCATCACCAGCAATGCGCCCCAGCCCTGGGTGGCCGTCAGCCGCTCACCCAGCAACCAGGCTGACGAACTCAGGCCGATTACCGGCACCAGCAGCGAAAACGGCGCCACCTTGCCCGCAGGGTGGCGCGACAGCAGCTTGCCCCACAGGCTGTAACCGATCATGGTGGCGACGAAGGCCAGGTACGCCAGCGCCAGTACCGAGCTCCAGCCGATATTGGCCAGTGCATGACCAATCCGCTCCGGCCCTTCCAGCCACCACGACAACGCCAGGAACGGCAGCGGTGGAATCAGCCCGCCCCAGATCACCAGCGCCACCAGGTCGACCGAGCCAAAGCGGCGGGTAATGATGTTGCCCATGCCCCACATGGCCCCGCCACACAAGGTCAGCAGCAGCGCCACCAGCGGTACATGGCCGCTGTCCTCGCTACCGATCAGCGCCAGGCCGCTGGCCGCTACCAGCAACCCCAGCACACTCGCCAGGCGCAGCCGCTCCCCCAGGAACAGCGCGGCAAAACCGAGGGTGAAGAACGCCTGCGACTGCAGCACCAGCGACGCCAGGCCCGGTGGCATGCCGCTGTACATGGCCTGGAACAGGAAGGCGAACTGGCCCAGGGAGATGGTCGCGCCATAGGCGATCAGCCAGCCCCAAGGCAGCTTCGGCCGCTTGACCAGCAGCACAGCCGGAAACGCCACCAGCAGAAAACGCAATGCTCCGAGCAGCATCGGCGGCAAGCCATCGAGGCCGACCTTGATGACCACGAAATTGACTCCCCAGGCGACAATCACCACCAGGGCGATCAGTAGGTCCTTGAGCGGCATTGCAGCTTCCTTCTTCGGGCGTTCTAGACATATTTCGTAACAGCATAAGGCCATTTTCCGCCCACGGACCAGCACAGTTATGGCCAACCCTTGCGCTACAGATTGGCTGTTATGCCCAGCAGTCTTCACTTGACCCTACTTGTATAGACATGATGATATCGGGAAGACGCCATCCGCGCAGCGCGCCGGCGATGGCCCTCCCCTGACACAAAAACAATGAAGTGGAGCCCTCAATGTCCCGCAAATCCGTGCTCGAACGGCGCTCTATCGACTACATCCCGGAAGCCGAGCGCCATGGCAAGCTGTACAGTCAGTTCACCCTCTGGCTCGGCGCCAACCTGCAAATCACCGCCATCGTCACCGGCGCCCTGGCCGTGGTGCTCGGCGGCGACGTGTTCTGGTCGCTGATCGGTCTGCTGCTGGGCCAGTTGATCGGCGGCGCGGTCATGGCCTTGCATGCCGCCCAGGGCCCGCGCCTTGGCCTGCCGCAGATGATCTCCAGCCGCGTGCAGTTCGGCGTGTATGGCGCGGCCATCCCGATGGTGCTGGTGTGCCTGATGTACCTGGGCTTCACCGCCACCGGCACGGTGCTGTCCGGGCAAGCCATCGGCCAATTGCTGAGCGTCAGCGACAGCACCGGCATCCTCATCTTCGCCTCAGTGATCGTGCTCGCCACCCTGGCCGGCTACCGGGTAATCCACTGGATCGGCCGGGTCGCCAGCGTGCTGGGCATCATTGCCTTCGTCTACCTGTTCAGCCGCATCCTGATGCTCGCCGACATCGGCCAGTTGCTGGAAAACCGTCACTTCAGCTGGGCCAGCTTCCTGCTCTCGGTGTCGCTGGCGGCCTCCTGGCAGATCGCCTTCGGCCCCTACGTGGCAGACTACTCGCGCTACCTGCCGAGCAGCACCTCGCCGGTGAAGACCTTCCTCGCCGCCGGCCTGGGTTCGGTCGTCGGCGCGCAGGCGTCGATGATTCTCGGCGTGTTTGCTGCGGCCATCGCCGGCGGGCAGTTCTCCGGGCGTGAAGTGGCCTACATCGTCGGCCTCGGCGGCGCCGGTACCACTGCGGCGTTGCTGTACTTCAGCATCGCCTTCGGCAAGGTGACCATCTCGACACTGAACTCCTATGGCAGCTTCATGTGCATCGCCACCATCATCAGCGGCTTCCGTGGCCACCTGGCGATCAGCCGCGTGCAACGCCTGGTGTTCGTGCTGGCCATTGTCGGTGCCGCCACGCTGGTCGCCTTGCTCGGCCAGCACTCGTTCCTTAGTGCGTTCAAATCGTTCATCCTGTTCCTGCTGACCTTCTTCGTGCCCTGGAGCGCGGTCAACCTGGTGGACTACTACTTCATCACCAAGGAGCGCTACGACATCCCGGCCCTGGCCGACCCGCAAGGCCGCTATGGCCGCTGGAACTGGCCTGGCATCAGTGTCTATACCCTTGGCGTGCTGGTGCAGATGCCGTTCATCGACACCAAGCTGTACACCGGCCCCATGGTCGCGCACCTGGGGGGGTGTGGATGTGTCGTGGCTGATCGGGCTGGTAGTGCCGAGCGTGCTGTACTACTGCGTGGCGCGCCGACGAGCCGCCGAAGCCCCCGCCAGCATGATCGTGCCGCAGGCGCGCTGATGGCCGTGTCCTGAGTTTTCCTGCACCGGCCTCTTCGCGGCGGTTCGACGCGAAGAGGCCGGCCAGTCAGTCGCGATAGTCTGGAGCAATGCGCTCCAGCATCCGCAATAAAGCCGCCCACGCCAGCTGCAGCGCATCCGGGTCATTCAGCTCGCCCTGCTTCAACCCGCGCATCGGCTCATTGAACTGCCGCTCGGTATGCGCACACACCGCCTCCGGCGGCAACACCAGTTGCCCGGCACTCTGCGCCGCCAGCTGAATGTCGCACGCCTTCTCCAGGTAATACATGCGCAAGAACGCCTCGGCCACCGAGCGCCCGGTAGTCATCAAGCCATGGTTGCGCAGGATCATCACCGGCTTGTCACCCAGGTCCGCCACCAGCCGTTGCTGCTCGTCCAGGTCGAGCGCGATACCTTCGTAGGTGTGGTAGGCGACCTTGCCATGGAACTCCATCGACATCTGGTTGACCGGCAGCAAGCCGCACTCCAGCGCCGCCACCGCGCAACCGGCGCGGGTATGGGTGTGCAGCACGCACTGGGCGTCTTCACGGGCGGCATGGATGGCACTGTGGATGACGAAGCCAGCCGGGTTGACCGGGTATTCGGTAGGCTCCACCGGCCGGCCTTGCAGGTCGATCTTCACCAGGCTCGAGGCGGTGATTTCGTCGAACAGCAGGCCATAGGGGTTGATCAGGAAATGGTGTTCGGGGCCCGGCAAGCGCAGGGAGACATGGGTGAAAATCAGGTCCGACATGCGGAAATGGGCAATCAGGCGATAGCAGGCGGCCAGTTGCTGGCGCAGGGTATGTTCCGTGGCGGTCATTGTTGTTCTTCCTGTTGGAATCTGGGGCTGCAAAGCAGCCCCGATAAATTACGTCATTTGCTCGCCCAGGCATTGAAGCGTTGCTCCAGCTCCTCGCCGTGATCGACCCAGAACTCCACATTCATCGCCAAGGCGCCCTGCAGGTTCTCCGGCGAGGTCGGCACCCAACTGGCCAGCGCCGGGTCAAGCTTGGCCGCCGCCTTGGTATTGGTCGGCCCGTAGGGAATCTGCTCGACGTAACGCACCTGGGTATCCGGCTGGTTGGCATAGCTGATCAGGCGCTTGGCCTGGTCGACGTGCTTCGAGCCCTTGATGATCGCCCAGTAGTCCATGCCATACAGGCTGCCAGGCCAGACCACCGCCAGCGGGCTGCCGTGCTGGGCGGCCACGGCGATGCGGCCGCTGTAGGTCGAGGTCATCACCACATCACCCGCCGTCAGCCACTGCGCCGGTTGCGCGCCGGCCTCCCACCACTGAATGTACGGTTTGAGCTCGGTGAGCTTGGCAAAGGCACGCTCGACACCCGCCGGGGTCGACAGCACCTTGTACACGTCATCGACCTTGACCCCGTCGGCCAGCAAGGCGAACTCAAGGTTGTACACCGCGCGCTTGCGCAGGCCGCGTTTGCCCGGGTACTTCTGCACGTTCCAGAAATCGGCCCACGAGGTCGGTGCCTGGGCCAGCTTGTCGCGGTCGTAGGCGATTGCCACGCTCCACACCAGCGCCGCCGAGCCGCAGTCCTGGGCCGCCGCGGGGATCAGTTCGGCGGCATGCCCCAGGCGTTGCCAGTCGAGGTGCTCGTAGATGCCCTCGTCGCAGCCGCGCATCAGGTCTGGCCCCTCGATCTGCACCACGTCCCAGTCGACATTGCCGGTATCGGCCATCACCTGGATGCGCGCCATCTCGCCGTTGTATTCGCTCTGGATCAACTTACTGCCGTCCTGGGCGCTGAAAGGCTGGAAGATCGCCACATCCTGGGCTTTCTGACCGGCGCCGCCATAGCCGACCACGACCATCTGCGGCGCCGCTTGCGCACTGCCCAGGCCGAAGGCCAGGAGCGCTGCGCAAAGGCCGGTACTGCGAGGAAATGCCTGCATCGAGTTGCCTCCTGTCGGTGCCGTCCAGCGTTTAGCTCGAAGGCCCGTTTCTTGTTGTAGTGAGGTCACGCGCCACTGCCGTGGCTGGGAAAAAGCTAGTCGGGCGCCAGTAAAAAAACAAGTTGATTTTTTACTGTAGCTACACTTTCATGAGAAAAACAAGAACGACACCGCACCGGAGCCGCCCGCATGACGACCGCCTTCGCCCACCTGTTCGAACCCCTGCAGATCCGCGGCAAACGCCTGAAGAACCGCATTATGTCGACCGGCCACGACACTTGCCTGCCCACCGACAACCTGGTCAACGACAAGCTCATCGCCTACCAGCGCGCCCGTGCCGCCGGCGGCGTCGGCCTGATCGTGCTGCAGGTGGCCGGGGTGCATGACAGTGCCCGCTACACCTCGCACGTGCTGATGGCCACCGACGACGCCTGCATCGACGGCTACCGGCGCCTGGCCGAGGCCTGCCATGCCCACGGCACGGTGGTGCTGTCGCAACTGTTTCACCCGGGTCGGGAGATCATGGAGTCGGCGGATGGCCTGCTGGCAGTGGCCTATTCGGCCTCGTCGGTGCCCAACGAGCGCTTCCGGGTCATGCCGCGGGCGCTGGACCAGGCGATGATCGACGAAATCGTCCAGGGCTATGCCAGCGCCGCCCGGCGCCTGCACCAGGCCGGCCTGGACGGTGTCGAGGTAGTGGCCAGCCATGGCTACCTGCCGGCGCAGTTCCTCAACCCGCGGGTCAACCAGCGCACCGACGGCTACAACGGCGACCTGGAACAGCGCCTGCGCTTCCTGCGCGAGGTGCTGGCAGCGGTCAGGGCGGCCACCGACGAGCAGTTCATCGTCGGCCTGCGCATCAGCGCCGACGAACGCGACAGCGAAGGCCTCAGCGAGGACGAATCGCTCGCTGCCGCCCAGGCCCTGCAAGACCAGGTCGACTACCTGCACATCGTCGCCGGTACCTCGGCGTCGCTGGGCGGTGCCGTGCATATCGTGCCGCCCATGGCCATCGCCCCGGCCTACCTGGCGCGCGAGGCCGGCACCTTCAAGCAGCACCTGGACATCCCACTGTTCGTCACCGGGCGCATCAACCAGCCGCAGGAAGCCGAACTGATCCTGGCCCGTGGCCAGGCCGACGTGTGTGGCATGACCCGCGCCCTGATCTGCGACCCGCAGATGCCGGCCAAGACCGAGCGCGGCCAGGTCGAGGACGTGCGCGCCTGCATTGCCTGCAACCAGGCCTGCATCGGCCACTTCCACCGCGGCCTGCCGATCTCCTGTATCCAGCACCCGGAAACCGGGCGCGAGTTGCAGTACGAACACCCAGCCCCCGCTACTGCGCGCAAGCGCATCCTGGTAGCGGGCGGCGGCCCCGCTGGCATGAAAGCCGCAGCCGTGGCTGCGGCCCGCGGGCATGACGTCACGCTGTACGAAGCCAGTACACAACTCGGCGGCCAGATACAGCTTGCCCAGCTGCTGCCCCGGCGCAGCGAGTTCGGCGGCGCCAGCACCAACCTGCAGCGCGAGATGGAACTGGCTGGGGTTCGCGTAGTACGTAATACGCGTGTTGATCGCGCATTGGTCGAACGTGAACGCCCCGACCTGGTGATTGCCGCTACCGGCGCCACGCCCTACTGGCCCTCGTTCGAACGTAGCGGCGGGCTGCAGGTGGTGGATGCCTGGCAGGTTCTGCGCAATGAAGTCGCTCTTGGCCGCTCGGTGCTGGTGATCGATTGGCGCTGCGACTGGATCGGCCCCGGCATCGCCGAGCGCCTGACTCGAGATGGCCACCAGGTGCAGCTGGCGGTGAACGGCACCCACTGCGGCGAAACCCTGCCGCTGTACGTGCGCGACCAGATGGCCGGCGAACTGCACCGCCTGGGCATCCCGATCACACCTTATGCCCGCCTGTACGGGTGCGACGACAACACCGTCTACCTGCAGCACACCGCCAGCGGCCAACCAATGATCTTCGAAGGTATCGACACCCTGGTACTGTGCCTCGGCCACCAACCTCAGGACACCCTGGCAGCAGAACTGGCCGGCCTGGTGGAGGTGCGGCGCATCGGCGACTGCCTGGCCCCACGCACGGTCGAGGAGGCGATCCATGAAGGCCTGACAGTTGCCTGGGCGCTCTGAGCCTGTCCATACTGCGGCTTTCCCGATGGACCGAAGCGCATGAGCCAGCAACCCCAGTTTCCGCCCGCCGCCGAAGACGGCGGCAGCGCGCCGCAGTTCCTCGGTGGCCGCATCCGCGGCCTGCGCAAGCGCCGCGGCATGACCCTGGCGGAGCTGGCGGCGCACAGCGAGCTGACCGCCGGCTACATCAGCCAGCTGGAACGCAACCTGTCGTACCCGTCGATCCCGGCGCTGTTCAACATCGCCCGCAGCCTCGGCGTGACCATCCAGTGGTTCTTCGCCAGCGAAGCCACCACCGCCCCCGAAGACCAAGGTTACGTGGTGCGGCGCAACAGCCGGCTGAGCGTGCATTACGAGGACGGCATCGTCGACCAGCTGCTCACGCCGCAACCCAACCGCCAGCTGGAGATGCTGCACTCGCGTTTTCCACCAGGCACCTACAGCCAGCAGAGCTACAGCCATGAAGGTGACGAAGCGGGTTACGTGCTCTCGGGCAGTTTCGAGGTGTGGGTTGGCGAGCGTCACTTCCTGCTGGGCGAAGGCGACAGCTTCAGCTTCTCCAGTCAGGAGCCGCACCGCTATGGCAACCCTGGCGAGGTGGATGCCGTGATCATCTGGGTGATCACTCCGCCAACATTCTGAATCCGAGGACGCCATCACCACCAGGCGACGCCCGATACAATGACCGAGCCCAATCAGCAACTCGACCCACCGCTGCTCCCCGTCGACCACCCAAGGGTGCTGGTCTTCGTCGCCTATCCGCAGATGGGCCTGCTCGACCTCAGTGGCGCGCAGACCGTGTTCTGGGCCGCGACCAAGGCCATGGCCGAGCGCGGCCTGCCAGGCTACCGGCTGCACACCGCCAGCCTGGAAGGTGGCCTGCAGCAAACGGCCGAAGGCCTGGTTGTCGCCAGCGAGCGGCTGGACGATGTCATGACGCAAACCGTCGACACGCTGATCGTGCCCGGCGCCCCCGACATCATCCGCAGCCTCCCCGATCACGGCCCGCTGATCACCTGGTTGCGCCGTGCCAGCCACCACGCCAGGCGCACCGCTTCGGTCTGCAGCGGTACCTTCCTGCTGGCCAGTGCCGGCCTGCTCGATGGCCGGCGCGCCGCCACACACTGGGCCATGTGCGAGGTATTGCGCCGCGACTTCCCGGCCGTGGAAGTGGACCCTGAATCGATCTTCGTCCAGCAGGGCAGCGTCTGGACCTCTGCCGGTGTGAGCGCGGGTATCGACATGGCCCTGGCCCTGGTCGAACTGGACTGCGGCCGCGACGTGGCGATGCAGGTGGCGCGCGAGTTGGTGGTGTTCCTCAAGCGCCCCGGCGGCCAGGCCCAGTTCAGCGAACTGCTCAAGTCCCAGGGCCAGGACGCGGGGGCGTTCGAGGCGCTGCACCTATGGCTCAACCAGCATCTGCACGACCCACGACTCAGCGTCGAGCACCTGGCCGAACAGGCGCACATGAGCCTGCGCAACTTCACCCGGGTATACAAGCAGAAAACCGGCCGCACCCCGGCCAAGGCCATCGAGGTGTTCCGCCTCGAAGCGGCGCGGCGGCTGCTGGAGAACAGTGACGGCCACATCGAGCAAGTTGCCCGCCAGTGCGGTTTCGGCAGCGAAGAGCGCATGCGCCTGGCCTTCCAGCGCCACCTGGCGGTGACCCCTCGCGACTACCGGGCGCGCTTTGCCCGCACGGTACCTTTGGCCGAAATCCAGGGTTCTCTGGCCTAGGGTGCGGCACCTGGCCGGTCGTAACATCGTTGACCGCAATGACGGTCTGTCTTGTCTACCGGTCTTTCCTCATGGACTACCCAGGAGCATAACGATGAAGAATATCCTGATCATTGGCGCCGGCTTCGCAGGCCTGTGGAGCGCCCTGAGCGCCATCCGGCAACTGGACCTGCACGGCCGCCGGGATGTCCAGGTGACACTGCTCGCCCCCCAGGCCGAACTGCATGTGCGCCCGCGCTTCTACGAACCTGAAGTGCATACCATGGCGGCACCGCTGCAGGAACTGTTCGATGCGGTGAACGTGCGCTTCGTCCACGGCACGGCCTTCGATGTCGATGAAGCCGAGCAGCGCATACGCTACCGCACGTCATCCGGCACCGAATGCAACCTGCCCTACGACCGCCTGATCATGGCCTGCGGCAGCGTGCTCAATCGCCCGGACATGGTGGGTATCGAGCACGTCTTCGATGTCGACAAGATCGACAGCGCCGCGCGCCTCGAAACCCACCTCAAGTCCCTGGCCGACCTGCCCGAGAGCCCCGCACGCAACACCGTGGTGGTAGCCGGCGGCGGCTTTACCGGTATCGAGACCGCCACGGAACTGCCGACGCGCCTGCGCGCCATTCTCGGTGAGGACGCCAGGCTACGGGTGGTTGTGGTCGACCGCGGGGCGAAGATCGGCGCCGCGCTGGGTGACGGCATCCGCCCGGCCATCGAACAGGCCTGCGAGGCGCTGGGCATCGAGTGGATCTGCGGCACCACTGTCGCCTCGGTGGACCGTGACGGGGTGCTGCTGGACGACGGCCAGCGCATCGACGCCGCCACGGTCATCTGGACCGTGGGCTTCAAGGCCAACCCGCTGACCGAACAGATCAGCGGCGAGCGCGACCGCCAAGGCCGGCTGCACGTCGACGGCAACCTCAAGGTGATCGGCAATGACGCGGTCTACGCGGCCGGAGACGTGGCCTATGCCGCCTGCGACAACCAGGGCAACTTCGCGGTGATGTCGTGCCAGCATGCCATTCCGCTGGGGCGCTATGCCGGCAACAACGCAGCGGCCGAGCTGATCGGCGTGGCACCGATGACCTACAGCCAGCCCAAGTACGTGACCTGCCTCGACCTTGGCGCCTGGGGCGCGGTGTATACCGAGGGCTGGGAGCGCACCGTCTCGCCACCGACCGACAAGGCCGAGGCCAAGCTGCTGAAAGCGCAGATCAACTCGATCTGGATCTATCCGCCGATGGCGGACCGTACGGCTGCCCTGGCGGCGGCGGACCCGACCATTCCCGTAGCCTGACCCTGCGCATTCGCGGGTACGCCCCGCGAATGCCCCCACCCATTCCCCATGCAGCCCGTGCCCGCGCCCAATGCATTTGCGCTTTTCTCCGAACCCGTGGCATAGATGCAGGTCAACGTCTTTGGCTGACTGCCTTCGCGACTTCCCAGGAGAACCCTGCATGAGCAAGCACCCTTACGTCCCGCCCAAGGTCTGGCGCAACGACGCGGCCTCCGGCGGCCAGTTCGCCAGCATCAACCGGCCGATCGCCGGGCCGACCCATGACAAGGACCTGCCCGTCGGCAAGCACCCGCTGCAGCTGTACTCCCTGGCCACCCCCAACGGTGTCAAGGTCACCATCCTGCTCGAAGAACTGCTCGCCCTGGGCCACAGCGGCGCCGAATACGACGCCTGGCTGATCCGCATCGGCGACGGTGACCAGTTTTCCAGCGGCTTCGTCGAGGTCAACCCCAACTCGAAGATTCCCGCCCTGCTCGACCGCAGCGCTGAACCGCCGGTGCGGGTGTTCGAGTCCGGTTCGATCCTGCTGCACCTGGCGGAAAAGTTCGGTGCGTTCCTGCCCAAGGCACCTGCCGCACGCACCGAAACCCTCAACTGGCTGTTCTGGCAGATGGGCGCCGCGCCTTACCTGGGCGGCGGCTTCGGCCACTTCTATGTGTACGCGCCGGAGAAGATCGAGTACGCGATCAACCGCTTCACCATGGAAGCCAAGCGCCAGCTCGACGTGCTGGAGCGCCGCCTGGCGGTAAGCCGCTACCTCGGCGGCGACGAATACAGCATCGCCGACATCGCCGTGTGGCCATGGTACGGCCAGCTGGTGCGCGGCAACCTGTATGGCGCGGCGGAATTCCTGGCGGTGGATGAATACCCACAGGTCAAGCGCTGGGCCGAGGAAATCGCCCAGCGCCCGGCCGTGCAGCGTGGCACCCGGGTCAACCGTACCTGGGGCGATGAAGCCAGCCAGGTGCCCGAGCGGCACTCGGCGGCCGACCTTGACTGAAGCTGTCGGGGGCCGCTGGGCGGCCCCGACAATGCCCCGTTGCAAAAAACCATTTCTGCCGCGCAAACCTCCCAGCCCTGATCCCTTCTTGTACACTCCTCGCACTAGCCCCAACCTGCACAAATTTTGGTGAAAGCATGATCGAGGTAACCGAGGTTTCCATTGCCGAGCTGCGCGACGCACTCGAAACGGGCCGCACGACGGCGGTCGAGCTGGTCAAGGCCTACCTGGCGCGCATCGACGCCTACGATGGAGCCGACACCGCCACCGCGTTGAACGCCGTGGTCGTACGCAACCCTGATGCGCTCAAGGAAGCCGAGGCCTCCGACGCCCGCCGCGCCAAGGGCCAGACCCTGAGCCCGCTGGACGGCATCCCCTACACCTCCAAGGACAGCTACCTGGTCAAGGGCCTGACCGCCGCCTCCGGCAGCCCCGCGTTCAAGGACCTGGTCGCCCAGCGCGACGCTTTCACCATCGAACGCCTGCGCGCCGCCGGTGCCGTGTGCCTGGGCAAGACCAACATGCCACCGATGGCCAATGGCGGCATGCAGCGTGGCGTCTACGGCCGCGCCGAAAGCCCGTACAACGCCAAGTTCCTGACCGCACCGTTCGCCTCCGGCTCGTCGAACGGCGCCGGTACCGCCACCGCCGCCAGCTTCAGCGCCTTCGGCCTGGCCGAAGAAACCTGGTCGAGCGGCCGCGGCCCTGCCTCGAACAATGGCCTGTGCGCCTACACCCCGTCGCGTGGCGTGATCTCGGTACGTGGCAACTGGCCGCTGACTCCGACCATGGACGTGGTGGTGCCGTATGCCCGAACCATGGCCGACCTGCTGGAAATCCTCGACGTGGTGGTTGCCGACGATGCCGACAAACGCGGCGACCTGTGGCGCCTGCAGCCATGGGTACCGATCCCGGCTGCCTCTTCGGTGCGCCCGGCGTCCTACCTGGACCTGGCTGTCGATGCCAGCTCGCTCAAGGGTAAACGTTTTGGCGTACCGCGCATGTACATCAATGCCGACGCTGAAGCCGGCACCTCGGAGAAGCCGGGCATCGGTGGCCCGACCGGCCAGCGCATCGTCACCCGCGACAGCGTCATCGCCCTGTGGCAACAGGCTCGCCAGGCCCTGGAAGCGGCTGGCGCCGAAGTGCTGGAAGTGGACTTCCCGCTGGTGTCCAACTGCGAAGGCGACCGCCCGGGGGCGCCGACCGTCTACAACCGCGGCATCGTCAGCAAGGAATTCCTCCATGACGAGCTGTGGGAGCTGTCGGGCTGGGCCTTCGACGACTTCCTGCGGGCCAACGATGACCCCAAGCTCAACCGCCTGGCCGATGTCGACGGCCCGCAGATCTTCCCCCACGACCCGGGCACCCTGCCCAACCGTGAGGACGACCTGGCCGCGGGCATGGACGAATACGTCAACATGGCCAAGCGCGGCCTGAAGACCTGGGACCAGATCGAGACCCTGCCCGATGGCCTGCGCGGGCTGGAAAAGACCCGCAAGCTTGACCTCGAAGACTGGATGGACGCGCAGGGCCTGGACGCCGTACTGTTCCCGACCGTGGCCGATGTCGGCCCGGCCGATGCCGACGTCAACCCGGCCTCTGCCGACATCGCCTGGAGCAACGGCATCTGGGTGGCCAACGGCAACCTGGCGATCCGCCACCTGGGCGT
The DNA here is from genome assembly GCF_002759075.1 of Pseudomonas sp. 382. Taxonomy (NCBI): domain Bacteria; kingdom Pseudomonadati; phylum Pseudomonadota; class Gammaproteobacteria; order Pseudomonadales; family Pseudomonadaceae; genus Pseudomonas; species Pseudomonas sp. 382. Next base: position 22,586 of record NZ_PEMX01000003.1, on the reverse strand, counting down.
GCCGACCGTGACCGTGCCAATGGGTGTGATGGCTGATATCGGCATGCCGGTGGGGCTGACCTTTGCAGGCAAGGCCTATAGCGACAATGCGCTGCTGAGCTTTGCTGCGGCCTTTGAATCGACCGGTTCGCGCCGGATGGTACCGCCGCGTACCCCGCCGCTGGGCTGATCATCCTGGCCCCAGCGTCGCCTTGCCGATGCTGGGGCCAGCTGGTATGACAGGCTTCCTTTGTATTGCGCAAACCAGAAGGCTCACATGTCCCTGCATATCCAGACGCCCCTCCTTGAATCCCGCCCTCTGTCGCTTGCCGCCGGCCGCTCGGTCTGGCTGAAAATCGACGCCCTGCAGCCCTGTGGGTCGTTCAAGCTCCGAGGTGTCGGCCATGCCTGCGAGGTGCATCATGCCCGTGGCGCGCGCCATTTCGTCTCCTCGTCGGGCGGCAATGCCGGGCTGGCGGTGGCCTATGCCGGGCGCAAGCTGGGGGTGCCGGTGACCGTGGTGGTGCCCGAGACCACCACCGAACGGGCCAAGGAGCTGCTGCGCCTGGAAGACGCCAAGGTGGTGGTGCATGGCAGCTCGTGGCAAGAAGCCAATGAACTGGCACTGACCCTGGTCGGTGCTGGCGATGCCTTCATCCACCCGTTCGACGACCCGCTGCTATGGGCCGGGCATGCCAGCCTGGTCGACGAAGTGGCGGCGGGCGGCTTGAAACCGGATGCGGTGGTCCTGTCGGTGGGCGGCGGCGGCCTGCTCAGTGGCGTGGTCGAAGGCTTGCAGCGTAACGGCTGGGGCGATGTGCCGGTGCTGGCGGTGGAAACCACCGGGGCCGCTTCGCTGCATGCGGCCATGCAGGCCGGGCACACAGTGGAACTGCCGGGCATCGCCTCGGTGGCCAGCTCGCTGGGCGCCAAGCGCGTGGCCGAACAGGCACTGTCCTGTACCCGGCAGCATCCGGTGCACTGTCATTTGGTCAGCGACCGGGCAGCACTGGAAGCCTGCGAGCGCTTCTTGCTGGACCATCGGGTACTGGTGGAGCCCGCGTGTGGCGCGGCATTGGCACTGGCTTACTCGGCAGAGGCGTTGGCTGGCTACCAGTATGTGCTGGTGGTGGTTTGTGGGGGAGCTACTGCAACGCTGGAGCAGATTCAGGCGTGGTTGAAGCAGGCGCAATGAACGGCGGTATGGCCGCCGGGTGCTCGCCGAGGCCTTTTCGGCGCCTGAGGGACCTAGCACCGCCCGCGATGCGCCGCTCGGGCGGCGCTCGGTCCCTCAGGCGCAAAAATGCCATGGCGAACACATGCCATCGGTCACGCTGTCATCAGGATGTTCATTTCCCCCTGTATTACTGAACCCGCCGCTGCCGAATCATTTCACCTGCAACAACCGCCACGCAGACGAAATACACCATCCGCCCTTTCGATCTGCGGCAAGTGAAGGCACAATGCGGATCTTTTTTTTGGCCGGCCTGGCCGGGGGCCTTTAAATGATCAAGACGCCGTACTACCTAATCGACAAAACCAAGCTCCTGCGCAACATGGAGAAGATCGCCTACGTGCGTGAAAACTCCGGTGCCAAGGCGCTGCTCGCCCTCAAGTGCTTCGCCACCTGGTCGGTGTTCGACCTGATGCAGCAGTACATGGACGGCACCACGTCGTCCTCGCTGTTCGAGCTCAAGCTCGGCCGCCAGAAGTTCGCCGGCGAAACCCACGCCTACAGCGTGGCCTGGGCCGATGACGAAATCGAGGAAATGCTCGAGAACTGCGACAAGATCATCTTCAACTCGATCGGCCAGCTGCAGCGTTTCGCCGAACAGTCCGAAGGCAAGGTCCGCGGCCTGCGCGTCAACCCGCAGGTGAGCAGCTCCGACTACCTGCTGGCCGACCCGGCCCGCCCGTTCAGCCGCCTCGGCGAGTGGGACCCGGTGAAGATCGAACAGGTGATCGAACAGATCTCCGGCTTCATGTTCCACAACAACTGCGAGAACGGTGACTTCGGCCTGTTCGACCAGATGCTGACACACATCGAAGAGCGCTTCGGCCACCTGCTGCACAAGGTCGAGTGGGTCAGCCTGGGTGGCGGCATCCATTTCACCGGTGAGGGGTATGCCCTGGATGCCTTCTGTGCACGCCTGAAAGCCTTCTCCGAGCGATACGGCGTGCAGGTGTACCTGGAGCCGGGCGAAGCGGCCATCACCAACAGCGCCTCGCTGGAAGTGACCGTGCTCGACACCCTGTACAACGGCAAGCACCTCGCCGTGGTCGACAGCTCGATCGAAGCGCACCTGCTCGACCTGCTGATCTACCGCCTCAACGCCAAGATGGCCCCCAACGACGGCGAGCACACCTACATGGTCTGCGGCAAGTCGTGCCTGGCCGGTGACATCTTCGGCGAGTACCAATTCGATCGTCCGCTGGCCATCGGCGACCGTCTGTCGTTCATCGACACCGCCGGCTACACCATGGTCAAGAAAAACTGGTTCAACGGCCTGAAGATGCCATCGATCGTGGTCAAGCAGCTCGACGGCAGCGTCGAGGTGGTGCGCGATTTCGGTTTCGAAGACTACGTTTCCAGCCTGTCGTAAGACCGGCTACCCAAGTAAGGAGCAACAGGTAAATTGAAGAAGAACGTTCTTATCATTGGTGCAGGAGGTGTCGCCAAGGTGGTGGCCCACAAGTGCGCGCAGCATAACGACGAACTGGGTCGTATCGCTATCGCGTCACGGAACATCTCCAAATGCCAGGCCATCATCGACAGCGTCAAGGCCAAGGGTAGCCTCAAGGTGCCCGCCGACATCCAGGCCTTCTCGCTCAACGCCCTCGATGTCGAGGCGACCAAGGCACTGATCCGCGAGACCGAATCGCAGATCGTGATCAACGTCGGTTCCGCCTTCCTCAACATGTCGGTGCTGCGTGCCTGCATCGATACCGGTGTCGCCTACCTGGACACCGCCATCCACGAAGAGCCGGGCAAGATCTGCGAGACCCCGCCGTGGTACGGCAACTACGAGTGGAAACACCTCGAAGAGTGCCAACAAAAGAACATTACCGCCATTCTCGGTGTCGGTTTCGACCCGGGTGTGGTGAACAGCTACGCAAAACTTGCGCAACAGCAATACTTCGACAGCATTGATTCGATCGACATTCTCGACGTCAACGCCGGTTCGCACGGCAAGTACTTTGCCACCAACTTCGACCCGGAAATCAACTTCCGCGAGTTTACCGGGCAAGTATGGAGCTGGCAGAACAGCCAGTGGACCAGCAATACCATGTTCGAAGTCAAGCGTACCGACGACCTGCCGGTGGTCGGTTCGCAGAACCTGTACCTGACCGGCCACGACGAAGTTCATTCGATCTCGAAGAACCTCAACGTACCGAACGTGCGTTTCTGGATGAGCTTCGGCGAGCACTACATCAATGTGTTCACCGTGCTGAAGAACCTTGGCCTGCTCTCCGAACAACCGGTGAAGACGGCCGAGGGCCTGGAAGTGGTCCCGCTGAAAGTGGTCAAGGCCGTACTGCCTGACCCGGCCTCGCTGGCCCCGGGCTACACCGGCAAGACCTGCATCGGTGACCTGGTGAAGGGCACCAAGGACGGTAAGCCGCGTGAAGTGTTCATCTACAACGTGGCCGACCACGAAGAAGCCTACGCCGAGACCGACAGCCAGGGTATCTCCTATACCGCCGGTGTACCGCCGGTGGCTGCGGCTCTGCTGGTCGCCCGTGGTGAGTGGGACGCCAAGCGCATGGTCAACGTCGAAGAGTTGCCAGCCGAGCCGTTCCTCAAGGCGCTGGACGTGATGGGCCTGCCGACCCGCGTGAAAGATGAAAATGGCGATCGTCCGTGGGACGCTGAAGCCTGAGCCGTAAACCAGAAGGGGCGCCAACATGGCGCCCCTTCTGCATTTGCAGGCCCGGCCTCTTCGCGGGCTCGCCCGCTCCCACAGGTACTGCGCAGGCCTCGAATACTGCGCAGTACCTGTGGGAGCGGGCAAGCCCCGCGAAGAGGCCGGCACAGGATTACATCTATTTCCTGGCCTCCAGAATCAGGTTGAACGGTGTCTGCGTAGCCCGCCGGAACTGCCTGAACCCTGCCTCCTCGAACACTGCCCGCAACCGCGCCTCCCCAGCCTGAGCCCCCAACCCCAGCCCCACTTCCTGGGACAACGAGTTAGGCGTGCAGATGAACGTCGACGCCGCATAGAACAACCGCCCGACCGGCGTCAGGTTGCCCTCCAGCGAGTCTTCGGCGTAGGGCTCCACCAGCATCACCGTGCCATCTGCCTTCAACGCCCGGTAGGCATGCTTCGCCGCGCCCACAGGGTCGCCCATGTCATGCAGGCAGTCGAAGAAGCACACCAGGTCGTGGTCATGCCCCGGGTAGTCCTTGGCCGATGCCTGCTGGAAGCTCACACGCGCCGCCAGCCCGGCTTCGCGCGCACGTTCACTGGCCGTGGCAATGGACGGTGCGTGGTAGTCGTAGCCGATGAAGGTAGAAGCCGGAAACGCCTGCGCCAGGACCAGCGTCGAAGCGCCATGGCCACAACCGACGTCTGCGACCTTGGCCCCGGCCTGCAGCTTGGCCACCACGCCTTCGAGCGCCGGCAACCAGTCCGCCACGAGAAACGTGCGGTAACCGGGCCTGAAGAACCGCTCGGTGCCACTGAACATGCACGGGTGGTGGTCACCCCAGGCCAGCCCGCCATCGCCGCGCATGGCCGCCACCAACTTGTCCTTGTCATGGAACAAGGCCGCGATGACCGCCGCGCCCCCGGCCATGTAGGCCGGCGAGTCTTCCAGGGCCAGCGCCATGGCCTGCTCTTCAGGCAGAACGAACGTGCCTTTGTCATGCACCATGTAGCCGGAGGCTGCCTGGGCGTTGAGCCATTCGCGCACCAGCCGTGGGTGGCAGCCGGTCTTTGCCGCCAGGGCCTCGGGGCTGGTCGGCTGGCTGTCGGCCATGGCCCGGTACAGGCCAAGTTCATCGCCAAGGATGACATTGGCCAGGGTCGCTGCAGCGCCCATGTCACCGACCAGCTTGCCCATGAATGCGTGAAGCCTTGTCTCGTCCATGACCTGCCCTCCTCTGCAAGAAGGCCACCGTCGACGAGGAAGTCCGGTTCGAGGGGAGCGGTGGTCAGTGGTTTGAATGGATGGACATCCGTTATGAGTCTAGCCCCTCGATGCCGTTCATGGGCTACACCAACTTAACGGGCTTACAACTTTCGCTTGTTAGTGCAACTTATCCTAACGAACCCACCACATATTCTGGCACTTCGCAGTCCACTGTCTATGCTCTTGCACTGTGTCGACCCTTTTCCGGCTTATGTTCAAAGTCGCAATTATCAAGTAGTCCATCGCTCAACTTTCCGGCCTGCGCCGGGCGCTTTTCCGTGCGTCAGGAAGATGAGTTTGCATTTCATTTACATAGCAAACGTGTGCATCACACAAGGGCCCTGAGAACCGCACTCAGGTAACAAAATTTAAACAAAAATGTGACATTTTTTTTCAGCTTTTTCGCCAAGGATCTCTGCGGCCGCATCCCGGCACCTGCGTAAGCAGGGGTACTGCCCGTACAGGTTCACACCATGGAGCTTTGAATGAAGGTTACGGTTTTCGGTACCGGCTATGTCGGCCTTACCCAGGCGGTGTGCCTGGCCCAAGTGGGGCACTCGGTGTTATGCATGGATATCAACGCCGCGAGGGTGGCGGCGCTCAGCGAGGGACATTGCCCGATTTTCGAGCCCGGCCTTGCGCCTCTGCTGGAGAAGAACCTGGCCTGCGGCCGCCTGCGCTTCACCACCGATGCCGCTGAAGCGGCGCAGTACGCCAGGTTGCAGTTCATTGCCGTCGGTACCCCGCCCCAGGCCGATGGCAGCGCCGACATGCGCCATGTGTTCAGCGTCATCGACAGCATTCTCGAACATGCCGACGGCCCCAAGGTGATCGTCAACAAGTCCACCTCGCCGGTCGGCACGGTAGACCGTATCAAGGCGCGGATCAGCCAGGCGGTGGCCGACGCTGAACGCTACCATGTGATCAGCAACCCCGAGTTTCTCAAGGAGGGCTCGGCGGTGGATGATTGCATGCGCCCGGACCGCATCATCATCGGCGGCGCCGAACCGGCCGAGGTCGAGTTGCTGCGCGAGCTGTATCAGCCATTCAGCCGCAACCGCGAGAAAATCATGCTCATGGACGCGCGCAGCGCCGAGCTGACCAAGTACGCTGCCAACTGCATGCTGGCGACCAAGATTTCCTTCATCAATGAAATGGCCAACCTGGCCGAGCACCTGGGTGCCGACATCGAAATGGTCCGCCGCGGTATCGGCTCGGACCCGCGCATCGGCTACGATTTCATCTACCCCGGCTGCGGCTTCGGCGGCTCGTGCTTCCCCAAGGACCTGCAGGCGCTGCGCAGGACTGCCGAGGCCGAGGGCTTCGACCCGCTGTTGCTCGGCGCAGTGGAGGCCGTCAACCAGCGGCAGAAGAGCCGGCTGTTCAGCAAGATCCAGCGCCACTACCCCGACGGCCTGCACGGCAAGGTCTTCGCCATGTGGGGGCTATCGTTCAAACCCAACACCGATGACATCCGCGAAGCCTCCAGCCTGGTGCTGCTCGAAGCCCTGTGGGCCGCCGGCGCCCGCGTGCAAGCCCACGACCCGCAAGCCATGGAAGAGATCCAGCGGCTCTACGGCGCTCGCCCCGACCTGAAACTGGTGCCGTGCAAGGACGACGCCCTGCTGGGGGCCGATGCCCTGGTGATCGTCACCGAGTGGCAGGATTACCGGGTATTGAACCTGGACAAGGTCCCGCAGCAACTGGCTGACCGCGTGGTGTTCGACGGCCGCAACCTGTTCGAACCCGAGCACATGGCCGCCGCCGGCCTCACGTATTACGGTATTGGCCGTGGCCAGGTGAAACAAGCATGCCCGTACTGATCACCGGCGCCGCTGGATTCATTGGTTTCCACCTGGCTCGCCGCCTGTGCGAAGCCGGCATCGACGTGGTGGGCATCGATAACCTCAACGCCTACTACAGCGTCGAGCTCAAGCTGGCGCGCCTGCAGCAGCTGCTCGCCTATTCCAGTTTCCGCTTCCAGACGGTCGACATCGCCAACGCCGCCGACATGCAGCAACTGTTCGCCGGGCAGCCGTTCAGCGAAGTGATCCACCTGGCGGCGCAGGCGGGCGTGCGCTACTCACTGGACAACCCGGCGGTGTATGGGCAATCCAACCTGACCGGTTTTCTCAACCTGCTCGAAGCCTGCCGCCAGCACCCGCCGCGCCACCTGATCTATGCCTCCAGCAGTTCGGTGTATGGCGCCAACACCAAACAGCCGTTCAGCGTCGAAGACCCGGTCGAGCAGCCGATTTCGCTGTATGCCGCGAGCAAGCGCGCCAATGAGCTGATGGCCCACAGTTATGCGCACCTGTACCAGCTGCCGATCACCGGCCTGCGCTTTTTCACCGTCTATGGCCCGTGGGGCCGCCCCGACATGGCGCTGTTCAAGTTCACCCGGGCGATGCTCCAAGGCCAGCCGATCGAGATCTACAACCATGGCCAGATGGCGCGCGACTTCACCTACATCGACGACATCGTCGAAAGCATCCTGCGCCTGCGCCAGAAACCGCCTCAGCCTGATGCCGGGCAACCGCCCTGCCAACTGTTCAACATCGGCCGTGGCCAGCCGGTACGTCTGCTGGCGTTCGTCGAGTGCCTTGAGGACGCACTGGGCATCAAGGCCCGGCGCGAATACCTGCCGTTGCAGGCCGGTGACGTGCTGGAGACCTGGGCGGATGTGGACTCACTGACGCGCTGGATCGATTTTTCGCCGAGCACCCCACTGGAGCACGGCGTTGCCGCTTTCGTCGGGTGGTACCGGGACTTCTACCGGGTTTGACCACGCAATCCATACAAGCACACAGGTAGCCTCGATGACTGATCCTCTTGACCTCTCGGTACTGATCCCCGCCAAGAACGAGGTCGACAACCTGCCGGCGCTGCTGGCGGAAATCCGCACGGCGCTGGCCGCCGAAAACTATGAAGTGCTGGTGGTCGACGACGGCAGCACTGACCAGACGCTCAACAGGCTGAAGCAGCTCAAGCAGCAAGGCTTTCCCCAGTTGCGCATCCTGCGCCACGACCGCTCGCTGGGCCAGAGCACCTCGATCTGGCACGCCGCCCAGGCTGCCCGCGGCCGCTGGCTGGCCACCCTGGACGGCGACGGGCAGAACGACCCGGCCGACATCCCCGGCATGCTCGCCCTGGTGCGCGGCAACCAAGACCTCGGCGGCGGCATCCAGCTGGTCGCGGGGCACCGCGTCAACCGCCGCGATACCGCCAGCAAGCGCTGGGCCTCGCGCTTCGCCAATGGCCTGCGCAGCCGCCTGCTCAAGGACGCCACGCCGGACACCGGCTGCGGCCTGAAACTGATCGACCGCGAAGCCTTCCTGCGCCTGCCCTATTTCGACCACATGCACCGCTACATCCCGGCGCTGATCCTGCGCCACAAGGGCCGCATGCTGGTGCACCCGGTGCACCATCGCCCGCGCCATGCCGGCGTGTCCAAGTACGGCAACCTGGACCGCGCCCTGGTCGGCATTCTCGACCTGGTCGGGGTCTGGTGGCTGATCCGCCGCACACGCCTCGACACCCACCCTCAGGAGCTCGAAGGATGACCCGCGAAACCCTCTGGCTGATCGTCGGCTTCGCCGGCCAGGTCGTGTTCACCGGCCGCTTCGTGCTGCAGTGGCTGTACAGCGAATTCAAGAAACGCAGCGTGATCCCGGTGGGCTTCTGGTACCTGAGCATGCTCGGCAGCGCCCTGCTGCTGGTCTACGCCATCTACCGCGAGGACCCGGTATTCATCATCGGCCAGTCGTTCGGCCTGGTGGTCTACCTGCGCAACCTGCAGTTGATTGCCCGCCACAAAGAGCAGAAGGAATAGCCCTTGCCAAGGTTCCAGACACTGGGGGCCGAACGCCTGGCCCTGGTTGTACTCGCCGTGCTGCTGGTCGGTGCCGGTATAGGCTGGCGCCAGCCGATGAACGTCGATGAAGAGCGCTTCCTCGGCGTCGCCCTGGAAATGCTCCAGAGCGGCAACTGGTTCATCCCTCACCGCGCTGCGGAAATCTATGGCGACAAACCCCCGTTGTTCATGTGGACGGTAGCCCTGTTCAGTTACCTGACCGGCTCGCCCAAGGTCGCCCTCTACCTGCCAGGGCTGATGTCCGCTGCGACCATCACCCTGGTGCTGCATGACCTGGGCAGACGCCTGTGGACCCGGCGCATCGGCATGATCGCCGCGCTGCTGTTCCTGGCGACCTACCAGAGCTACAGCATCCTGCGCACCGGGCAGATCGACAGCTACCTGTGCCTGTGGGTGGCGCTGGGCCTGTACGGCATGGTCCGCCATCTGTTGCTCGGGCCTGCCTGGGGCTGGTTCTACATGGCCTGTGCGGCCATGGGCCTGGGCATCATCAGCAAGGGCGTGGGGTTCGTACCCGCACTGATGCTGCTGCCTTATGCCTGGGCCGTGCGCAAAGGCTGGCGCGGCGTGGTGGCGTATCCCGGCCAGGGTTGGCGCTGGAGCCTGGGTTTCGTCTGGCTGCTGGCAGGCTGCGCGGTGTGGCTGCTACCGCTGCTGATATCGATCGCCCACGGCGGCGGTGCCGCGGAACTGGCCTACCTGAAGGAGATTCTCCTGCGCCAGACCGCTAACCGTTACGCCAATGCCTGGGACCATCGCGAGCCGTTCTGGTACTTCTTCGTCAAGGTCATCCCGCAATACTGGCTGCCCCTGATCCTGGCCTTGCCGTGGCTGGTCCCGGCCTGGCGCAGGCAGCTGCAAAAACGTGACGGGCGCTTCCTGCTGCTGCTCGGCTGGGTGGCCCTGGTGCTGCTGTTCTTCAGCCTGAGCAGCGGCAAGCGCAAGCTCTACATCTTCCCGGCCCTGCCCGGCCTGGTACTGGCCATCGCCCCGCTGGTGCCGTGGCTGCTCAAGCGCTGGTTGCAGCGCCGCCCCGGCTGGCGCAAGGCGTTCACGGCCATTGCCCTGGCGTGGTTCTGCCTGTGGTTCGCCCGCGGCTTCGTCGAGCCGCTCAAGGAGGGCCGCAACCCGCACGAAACCTTGATGGCCGACGCCGCCCGCGCCACCGGTGGCGCCGAACTGGTGCTGGTCAACTGGCGTGAAGGGCATTGGCTGTTCGCCCGGCAACCCCTGGTTCATTTCGGTTTCGCCAACCAGTCCAAGCCGGAAACCGCGGTGTATTGGTTACGCCAGAACCCCACGGCCTTCGCCCTGGTTCCGCAAACCGAACTGGGCCGCTGCTTCAACGCTGACAAGGCTCAACGGTTGGGCGACACCTCGCGCGCCGAGTGGTACGTGGTCGGTGCCGATGCCGACAACGGCCAATGCCAGCCAAACGTACCTGAACAGGTCTACCACTTCGCCTGGGCCAACACGCCCGCACACCTGCAAACAGCAGCACAGGGGGTCGGACAATGACGACTCAAACCCTGCCAGCACCGCGCCGGCATGTGTGGCGACGTTTGAACCGCTGGGGCCAGATCGGCGCGGTCGGCGTCTTGGTGGCCATGGCATTGGTGGGCATCGAGGCCGCCCGCTCGTTCTGGCCTCAGCAACTCTACGCGCACCTGAGCAACCGCTTGACGGGCGACACCGCACCCGGCAAGAACGTCTGGCTGCCGGACTTCAAGGTCACGATCGACGCCAAAGTGGTGGACCCGAACCTGACCAACCTGTCCGGCATCACCTACGACTACGACCGCGACCGGCTGCTGGCGATCACCAATGGTGTGCCCATGGAATTGCTGGAGTTGAGCAAGACCGGCGTCATCGTGGCGCGCTATCCCCTGGTGGACTTCGAAGACACCGAAGGCCTGGCCTACCTGGGCAATGGCCGCCTGGCCATCAGCGACGAGCAGAAGCAACGCCTGGACGTGATCACCCTGCCCGACCACCCGCAGCCGATCCACGCCAGCGAGGCTCAGTGGATCACCCTCGACATCAACCCGACCCTGCGCAACAAGGGCTTCGAGGGGGTGACCTACGACCGCCAGCATGACCGCCTCTTCGCCATCAAGGAGCGCGACCCACGACAGCTGTTCACAGTCACCGGCATGCTCGGCGCACTCAGCGGCGGGCCCTTGCAACTGACAGTCAGTGACCGCCGCGACTGGGTCAAGCGCAGCGTGTTCGCCACCGACCTGTCCGATGGCTACTACGACCCACGTACCGGCCACCTGCTGGTACTCAGCGACCAGTCGAAGAACATCACCGAGCTCGATGGAGATGGCCGCTTCGTCAGTATCCGTTCACTGCGTGCCTGGCTTGGCGGGCTGCACCGTGACGCGCCGCAGCCCGAAGGCATGACCATGGACAGCGCCGGCAACCTCTACGTCGTCAGCGAGCCCAACTTGTTCTACATGCTCAGCAAGCCCTGAAGCCGGCGCTGGCCCTTGCAAATGTATCGGTCTCGAAATACTGTATGAATATTCAGTATTTCGAGACATCCCCATGCAACTCATTGCCAAACTCGGCATTCTCGCCGATGCCGCCAAGTACGATGCCTCATGCGCCAGCAGCGGCGCGCCGAAACGCAGCTCGCGGGGCCGCGTCGGCATGGGCGCGACCGATGGCATGGGTATCTGCCACAGCTACACCCCCGATGGCCGCTGCGTATCGCTGCTCAAGGTGCTGCTGACCAACTTCTGCCTGTATGACTGCCAGTATTGCGTCAACCGCCGCTCCAGCAACGTCCCGCGGGCGCGCTTCAGCCCCGAGGAAGTGGTGCGCCTGACCCTGGATTTCTACCGGCGCAACTGCATCAGCGGCCTGTTCCTCAGCTCGGGCATCATCCGCTCGGCCGACTACACCATGGAACAGCTGATCCGTGTGGCGCGCCTGCTGCGCGAGGAACACCACTTCCGTGGCTACATTCACCTGAAGACCATCCCCGACGCCGACCCGCTGCTGATCGAAGAAGCCGGGCGCCTGGCCGACCGCCTCAGCGTCAACATTGAACTGCCTACCGACGCCAGCCTCAAGCGCCTGGCCCCGGAAAAGCAGGCACATACCATACGCCAGGCCATGGGCGTGATCCATCAGGGCCAGCAGGCCGTGGCCGGTGAACCGAAGGCACCCCGCTTCACCCCGGCCGGGCAGAGCACCCAGGTCATCGTCGGCGCCGACGCCACCGACGACAGCACCCTGTTGCGCAACGCCGAATCGCTGTATCAGGGCTACGGCCTCAAGCGCGTGTACTACTCGGCCTTCAGCCCGATCCCCGACAGCCCTGGCAGTGTGCCGCTGGCCGCCCCGCCACTGCTGCGCGAACACCGCCTGTACCAGGCCGACTTCCTGCTGCGCGGCTACGGTTACAAAGCCGGTGAGCTGCTCGGCCAGGCTGGCAACCTGGCGCTGGACATCGACCCCAAGCTGGCCTGGGCGCTGGCCAACCGCGAGCTGTTCCCGCTGGATGTGAACCGTGCCGAGCCTGCGTTGCTGGCGCGCATTCCCGGCATCGGCCTGCGCAGCGTGCAACGGCTGGTGGCGCTGCGTCGCGAGCGGCGCGTGCGCTACGACGACCTGATCCAGCTGCGCTGCGTGCTGGACAAGGCGCGGCCGTTCATCGTCACCAGCGATTACCGCCCCGCCGATGGCGAGCTGCGCAGTGGCTTGCTCAGGGCACGCCTGCGCGAACCCCAGGCGCCGCAGCAGATGGGGTTGTGGGGGTGATTGCGCTCGATTGCGATGACCTGTTCGCCACGTGGCGCAACCAGGCGCGTACTCTGCTGGGGCATGGCATCGACCCCGCCGACGTGACTTGGGCACAAGGCCCGATCCAGGACCTGCTGGCGCAGCCCACTCCCCTGCCCGAAAGCCCCGGCCCATTTCGTGCCAAGGTGCCGGCCGCATTGCTGACGCAACTCGAGCAGGCTGCCCGCTACCGCGGCGAACAACGCTGGAACCTGTTGTACGAAGTGCTCTGGCGCGTGGCCCATGGCGACCGTACCGCAATGCTGGCGGGTGACCGCCTGGGCAGTGAGTTGCAGCGGCGCATCAAGCAGGTCAGCCGCGAGGCGCACCACCTCCACGCATTCGTGCGTTTCGTGCCACTGCCCCAGATGCTGGCCGAGCGGTTGCAGCTGGACCTGGTGGCTTACCACGAACCCGCTCACGACATCCTGGAAAGCGCCAGCGCGCACTTCGCTGACCGCCTCGGGCGCCACCGCTGGCTGATCGCAACCCAGCAGGATGGCATTCGCTTCGATGGTCAGGTATTCGATTATCGACGCCGCTGCCCGGACGATTGGCGGCAATGGGCGCACAATGCCGACGACCCCGGCGCTGAACTGTGGCGTACCTATTACCGGCATACTTTCAATCCTGCCCGGCTCAACCCTGACGCGCTGCGCCTGCACATGCCGGGTCGGTTCTGGCGGCACCTGCCGGAAGGCATGCTGATTCCGCAGCTGGAAGGCCTGGCACGACAAGGCAAGCAGCGCGACGGGCAGGCAATCGAAGTGGCCGGCCAGCGTGGCAAGAAGATCACCCGCACCGGGTGATTTGTGAAAATTTTGTAATGGATCTGGCATACCACCTTCCCAAGGTGCGACACATCCTGACAAACTAACTGCTAATCATTCTCATAATTAGTTACGTTAGCCATACGCCAGGAGCCCATCCGTCATGCTTTCACCCCTCGCGCACACGCGCCCCCTCGCCGCCCGCAACCTGCTCGCCATGGCCGTATGCATGGCCATGGCCACGCCCACCCTGGCCGAAGACGCTCCGACCACGCTGGAGCTGGGCGCGACTGAAATCAGCTCGGACAGGCTGGGCAGCACCACCGAGGGCTCGGGCTCCTACACGACCGGCTCCATGTCTACCGCCACCAAGCTGCCGCTGAGCATGCGCGAAACGCCCCAGGCAGTAACCGTGATCACCCGCCAGCGCATGGACGACCAGGCCATGACCAGCATCAACGATGTGGTCAAGGCCACGCCTGGCCTGTTCCTCGACTACTCCAGCGGCCCGGGCCGGCAGAGCTACTCGGCACGCGGTTTCAACATCGATAACCTGATGTACGACGGCATCCCCAGTGGCTATACCGGCTGGCTCGTCGGGGCCCAGCCGAACCTGGCAATGTTCGACCGGGTCGAAGTGGTGCGCGGCGCCACCGGCCTGGTCACCGGTGCTGGCAACCCGTCGGCGGCGGTCAACCTGGTGCGCAAGCGCCCGCTGGCCGAGCAGAAGGTCACCCTGACCGGCGCCGCCGGCAGCTGGGACGACTACCGCGGCGAGGTCGATGCCTCCAGCCCGCTCAATGACAGCGGTACCCTGCGCGGGCGCGTGGTGGCGTCCTACCGTGACGCCAACAGCTACATCGATGATGTCGAGGAAGACCACGGCCTGTTCTATGCGGTGACCGAGGCAGACCTGTCCGATGACACCAGCCTGATGCTTGGTTTCTCGCACCAGAAGGACAAGACCAATAATTTCTGGGGCGCCATGCCCACTGCGGTCGATGGTCACCACCTGGACTTCTCACGTTCCTACAACCCCGGCAGCGACTGGGAGAACAAGGACCAGCAGATCGATACCCTGTTCGCCGAACTGCGCCACTTACTGGCCAACGACTGGAAGCTGCAGGTCAATGCCAATTATGCGCAGCAGCAAGCTACCTTCACCGGGTCCTACCAGTCACGCTGGGGCGGGCTGCAGGCGCCGATTGCGCGCACGGTCTACCAGTCCAGGCACCAGGAAAACCAGGCAGGCCTGGACGCCTTCGTCAGCGGCCCGTTCGAACTGCTTGGTCGCAGCCATGAACTGGTGGTCGGCGCCAGCAAGCGCATCTACGACATGGACACCCGCAACTACAGCCCGTACGACAGGTTCTGGCCGCTAAACGGCAGCAAGCCGAACTTCGTGCACACCGGCAACCAGCGCGAAGTGACCACCCAGGACGGCGTGTACATCACCACCCGCCTGAACCTGGCCGACCCGCTCAAGCTGATCCTCGGCGGGCGCCTGGACTGGTACGACTACGACAACCGCGATGGCGACGGCGACTACAAGGTCACCCGCAACGTCACCAAGTATGCAGGCCTGATCTACGACCTCGACGACCATCACTCGGTGTATGTCAGCTACAGCGACATCTTCACCCCGCAAAGCTCGAAGGACACTTCCGGTACCCCGGTAAAACCGATCGTAGGCAGGAACTACGAGGTCGGCATCAAGGGCGAATACTTCGGCGGCGCGCTCAATGCCAGCGTCGCGCTGTTCCGCATCGACCAGGAGAACCGTGCCACCCAGGTATACGTCGCGAACTGCCCGCAAACCTCCTGCTACGAGGCCTCGGGCGAGGTCCGCAGCCAGGGTATCGACATGGAGCTGCAAGGGGCGCTGACGCCTGACTGGCAGATCGGCGCGGGCTATACCTATGCGCGGGCACACACCATCAAGGACGCGGCCAACCCTGCCAACGTCAACCAGCGTTTCGACACCGATACCCCGGAGCACATGTTCAAGCTGAACACCGTGTACCACTTCCAGGGCCCGCTGGAGAAACTGCGCGTGGGTGGCAACATTTCGTGGCAGAGCCGTATCTACAACGATTTCACCGTGGCCGATGGCAGCGAGTACCGGCTGGTCCAGGGCGCCTATGCCGTCACCGACCTGATGGCGGGCTACCGGGTCAACCAGCACCTCGACCTGCAGCTCAATGCCAACAATGTGTTCGACCGCAAGTACTACTCGGCCGTTGCCAGTTCGGTGGACTACGCCGGCGACACCTGGGGCGCGCCGCGAAACCTGATGATGACGGCCAAGTATAGCTTCTGAAGACCTTGCTGGATGGCACCGGCTTGGCCGGTGTTCGCGGGACAAGCCCGCTCCTACAGGATTTGCACAATATTCAAATGCTGTGCAGTACCTGTGGGAGCGGGCTTGCCCGCGAAGAGGCCGGTACAGGCTATTGATTCAGTCAGCCAAACAGCCTGGCCAGGCAACCGAGCTTCTTCTTGTACGAACGCCGGGCTGCCAGCGCGTCCCCCAGGCTCACCGCCAAGAACCGCGCCTGCTGGTTCGGCTGCATCTGCCCGATCAGGTCCAGGTCGGCACTGATCACCGTGCCGATCATGGCGTAACCACCGCCCGACACGGCATCGCGATGCAGGATGATCGGCTCCAGCCCCGCCGGCACCTGGATCGAACCGATCGGGTAGCAGCTGTCGACGATATTGGAGGGGTCCGAACCTGCGCCAAACGGCTGCTCACGCGGCTGGAAGCTCAGCGCACCGCCCCCCTTGTAGCGATAGCCGATGCGGTCGGCCTCTGAACCGACGGTCCAGGCATCGGTGAAGAAACTTTTCGTCGCCGCCTCGGTCAGGCGGTGAAAATACAGCCCCGGCACCACCCGCAACACTACTTCGCCGCCCAACGATTGGCGCAAAGCCATGGGCAGGCTGGCCCCGGCCCGGCTCTTGCCACTCGGCACACCGATCGGCAGCAGATCACCGGCCACCAGCTTGCGCCCCTGCAAGCCACCCAGCGCACCCAACGCATAGGTCGAGCGACTGCCCAGCACCTCGGGGACATCGATGCCGCCCGCCACGGCCAGGTACGCCCGGGCACCCGCCGTCGGGAAGCCGAAGCGCAGCACCTGCCCGGCACGCACCGCGAAGGCGGTGTCCGGGCGCTGTTCACGGCCATCGAGCAGCACTGGCATCTGCGCACCGCACACCGCCACAAGGGCGTCATGCTGAAACGACAGCTCCGGCCCGACCAACGTGCATTCCAGGCCCGCCGCGCCGGCCGGGTTGCCGACCAGGTGGTTGGCGGCCTGCAAGGCATACTGGTCCAGCGCACCGGAAGGCGGGATGCCTAGGTGGTAATAGCCTTCGCGGCCCATGTCCTGCACCGAGGTGGCCAACCCGGGTTTGATGACCTTGATCATGCCAGCGCCTCCTGCAGCGATTTGGGGTAGCCGACCGGGTCGGCGAGAAATGCATCCAGGGCAAACTCCACCGGGCGGATACGCAGGTCGAAGCGCCCCTCCTCGACATCCGCCACGGCCTGGTCATAGGCCTGCCGGTCGATGGGCTTGAACTGCACGATATCGCCAGGGCGGAAGAACACCATGTGGTCCTTCAGGTAGGCCAGCGACTGCTGCGGGTCGTAGATCGGTGCCGGGGTCACGCCGAACATCTGGTAGCCCCCTGCCCCGCGCACCGAATAGATACAGCCGAAGCAGCCACCATGGCCGAGGGTCTGTTTGGGGGTGTCGGTGCGTGGGCGCAGATACTTGGGCACCTGCAACTGCCGCTCGCGCTCAACCATTTGGAACATGAACGGCAAGCCGGCGACGAAGCCGACCATCGACACGAACCACGGCGCGCCACTGTGCGCGGCAACGAACGCCTCGACGTCGGCAAGGCCGTTGATGCGGGCGGCGTATTCCAGGTCGGTGCTGTCGGGGTCCTGGTGGCGGTCACGGAAACGCATGAGGGTTTCGTGGGTCCAGGGATCGTTGTACAGCACCGGGATCTCGATGATCCGCGTGCTCAACGAACGCTCGGCCACCGCGTCGGCCTCGGCGCCACGCACGGCTTCGAGCAACGCCTCGGGGGCAATGCGGTCGGGGTCGAAGCGGATCTGGAACGAGGCATTGGCCAGGCAGATGTCGAGCACGCCCTCCAGCGCCAGGCGCTCCACCGCACGGGTCACCGCCATGCCCTTGAAAAAGGCCTCCAGCGACATGCTGTCGCTGACTTCGGCGAACAGGTGCTCGTCGGCACCGAAGCTGTAGCGGATAGGGGTACTGGCCATGTCTGCTCCTTTTTTGGAATCATTATCGAACGGCAGGCAAAACGGCAGGCCGTGGCGTCTTCGCGCCAGCAGCCATCGAAACTCAGCGCGGTGCACGCACCTCGATGCCGGCCGCGTCCAGTGCCGCTCGGGTGGCCTCGACCAGGTCGAGCGCACCGGGGGTGTCGCTGTGCAGGCAGATCGAATCGAATTCGATCGCCAAGTCCTGGCCTTCCACCGTGCGTACAACGCCCTCCTGACAGGCCCGCAGCACCCGCTCGGCGACCCGCTGCGGCTCGTAGCCTCGCACATGGCGAGTGAACACGATGGAACCACTCAGATCGTACTCGCGGTCGGCGTAGAACTCGCGCACCACTGGCTGGCCGAGCTCCTGGGCAATGCGGCAGATCACCGAGCCGGGCATGCAATACAGCAACAGCGCCGGTTCGATCACCCGCAGGTTTTCCACCAGCAGGCGCGCGGCCTCCTCATCCCGGGCCAGGTGCATGTACAGCGCACCGTGGGGCTTGATGTGCTGCAGCCGGACGCCCTGCGCCCGGGCAATCTCGCGTAGCGCACCGAGCTGGTAGAGGATGTCGTCGACCAGTTCCTGGGCCGGGGCATTGATGTGGCGGCGGCCGAAGCCGACCAGGTCACGGAAACCGGGGTGAGCCCCTACGCCCACGCCCAGTGCCTTGGCCCGCTCGACGGTGCGGCGCATGGTGCCGGGGTCGCCGGCATGGAAGCCAGTGGCGATGTTGGCGGAGCTGATGAAGGCCATCAGTTCATGGTCGACGCCATCGCCGATGGTCCAGGGGCCGAAACCCTCGCCCATGTCAGAGTTGAAATCCACTGCGCGCATCGCTGTTCTCCTGACTTGTGACGGCATGCAAGCCACGGTAGATTCTCCCAACCCCCTTGGGAAGATCTATAAACAGATAGGGTGTCTTCTGAAAATCAGATACCAAGGAGCCCACTGTGTCACTGACCCTGCGCCAGGTCCGCTATTTTGTCGCCACCGCCGAGATCGGCCAGATCTCCCAGGCGGCGATCCACCTCAATATTTCCCAGTCGGCGGTGACCACCGCGATCAAGGAACTGGAAGCGATGCTGGGGGTGCTGCTGTTCCAGCGCTCGGCCCAGGGCATGAGCCTTACCGAGGCCGGCCGGCACTTCCTCAATCGCGCCTATGTGATCCTGCGCAGCGTCGACGACGCCCTGAACAGCCCGCTTCCCGATGTGCGCGCCAGCGGCCTGCTGCGCCTGGCGGCGAGCTACACAGTGATCGGCTACTTCCTGCCGCACCACTTGCAGCGCCTGGAGCACTGGCACCCGGACGTGACCCTGGAAGTGCATGAACAGGAGCGCAGCGCCATCGAGCAAGGGCTGCTGGAAGGCCGTTTCGACATGGCAGTGGTGCTCACCGCCAACCTCACCCACCCCGATATCGTCTCGGAAACCCTGTTCAACTCCGAGCGTCGGCTGTGGCTGCCCGGCCATCATCCGCTGTGCGAACGCTCGGCAGTGAACCTGGCCGACGTGGCCCGGGAGCCGTACATCCTGCTCACCGTGGACGAGGCCGAACAGAGCGCCATGCGGTACTGGCAGCAAGCCGGGCAACGGCCGAACGTGCGGGTACGCACCAGCTCGGTGGAGGCCGTGCGCAGCATGGTCGCCAATGGTAGCGGCGTGGCAATCCTCTCCGACCTGGTGCACCGCCCCTGGTCGCTGGAAGGCAAGCGCATCGAGACAGTGACCATCACTGACCCGGTGACACCGATGAGCGTGGGCCTGGCCTGGCACCGCGAGCGCGCCTTCAGCCCGGCGATGCAGGCGCTGCGCACCTACTTCCACGATGCCTTCCTGGCTCCACAGCAACTCTCGGCCCGGCGCTGAGTCCGTGCGCAAATCCCGCGGAAGCGGCCTTGTGTCGCCAGGAAGATATCTGGTTGCAGGCCTGGCCACTTCGCGGCCTTAGTCGCGAAGAGGCCGGGCCTGGGACCAGTGCTTCAGGCAGGTATCGACACTCCAGCCATACAACCATTGCACCGCATCCTGGAACTGCGCCTGCGAGCGCCCTTGCCACAGCTGGTTGCGCACCAACCGCTCGACGCCCTTGGCATGGTACATGCCGGCCCATTTCCCGCGCCGACCACAACACCCGCGCCGTGCTCCAAGAGGTATTCCACAAACATCGAAGGCTGTGTGGTACCTGTGGGAGCGGGCAAGCCCGCGAAGAAGCCAACGCTATGCTCCAGCCGAACGATCCGCCCACGATGCCGTCATAACTTTGGCCGGTGCCGCCACGCAAAGAGGACGCGAAATGACCCAGCCCGACCCGTCATACCTCCAATGGCTCGAAGACCGCTCGATGCTCAAGGCCTCGCAGGAGCGGGCCCGCCTGTACTCCGGCCAGTCACGCCTGTGGCAGAACCCCTACGCCGAAGCCCAGCCACGCCGCGCTACTGCAATCGCCTCGGTATGGCTGACGGTCTACCCCGACGCGATCATCGCCCCCGAAGGCTGCTCGGTGCTGTCTGCCCTCGGTCACGAGGCGCTGTGGAAACGCCTGTCGGAGATCGGCGTGCAAGGCATCCACACCGGCCCGATCAAGCAGTCTGGCGGGGTGCGCGGGCGTGACTTCACCCCGAGCATCGACGGAAACTTCGACCGCATCAGCTTTGACATCGACCCGCTCTACGGCACCGAGCAGGAGCTGGTGCAGATGAGCCGCCTGGCCGCCGCGCACAATGCCGTGACCATCGACGATCTGATCCCCTCGCACACCGGCAAGGGCGCGGACTTTCGCCTGGCCGAGCTGGCCCACGGTGCCTACCCCGGGCTCTACCACATGGTCGAGATCCGTGAGGAGGACTGGCCGCTGCTGCCCGAGGTGCCTGAGGGCCGCGATGCCGTGAACCTGTCGCCGGCGGTGTGCGACGAGCTCAAGGCGCGCCATTACATCGTCGGTCAGCTGCAGCGGGTGATCTTCTTCGAACCCGGGGTCAAGGAAACCGACTGGAGCGCCACCGCGCCCATCACCGGGGTCGACGGCAAGACCCGGCGCTGGGTGTACCTGCATTACTTCAAGGAAGGCCAGCCATCCCTGAACTGGCTCGACCCCAGCTTCGCCGCCCAGCAGATGATCATCGGCGACGCCCTGCACGCGCTGGACTGCCTGGGTGCCCGCGGCCTGCGCCTGGATGCCAACGGTTTTCTCGGCGTGGAAACCCGCCCCAGCTGCAGTGCCTGGTCCGAGAGCCATCCGTTGTCGATCGTCGGCAACCAGCTGATCGGCGGCATGATCCGCAAGGCCGGCGGTTTCAGCTTCCAGGAGCTCAACCTGACCCTGGACGACATCGCGCAGATGTCCAAGGGCGGTGCCGACCTGTCCTACGACTTCATCACCCGCCCGGCCTACCAGCACGCCTTGCTGACCGGCGACACCGAATTCCTGCGCCTGATGCTCAAGGAAATGCACGCCTTTGGCATCGATCCGGCGTCGCTGATCCACGCCTTGCAGAACCACGACGAACTGACCGTCGAGCTGGTGCACTTCTGGACCCTGCATGCCCACGACATGTACCTGTACAAGGGCCAGACGCTGCCTGGCAGCATCCTGCGCGAGCACATCCGCGAGGAACTCTACGAACGCCTGTCCGGTGAGCATGCACCGTACAACCTGCGATTCGTCACCAACGGCATCGCCTGCACCACCGCCAGCCTGATCACTGCAGCATTGGGCATGCGCGACCTCGACCAGATCAGCCCGGCGGACATCGCACTGATCCAGAAAGTGCACCTGCTGCTGGTGATGTACAACGCCATGCAACCGGGCGTGGTCGCGCTGTCCGGCTGGGACATGGTCGGCGCCCTGCCGCTGCCGGCCGAGGCGGTGGCCGAGCGCATGGCCGACGGCGATACCCGCTGGATCCACCGTGGCGGCTACGACCTGGCCGGGCTCGCCCCGCAGGCAGAGACATCGGTGCGCGGCATGCCGCGCGCCCGCTCGCTGTATGGCAGCCTCGACAGCCAGCTGGACAACCCCGCGTCGTTCGCCAGCCAGGTGAAGAAACTGCTGGCCGTGCGTCAGGCCTATGGCATCGCCACCAGCCGCCAGGTGCTGGTGCCCGAGGTCAGCAGCCCGGGGCTGCTGGTGATGGTGCATGAGCTGCCGGCCGGGCGTGGCATCCAGATCAGCGCGTTGAACTTCGGCCAGGCGGTGATTGCCGAGGAGCTGCAATTGACCGGCTTCACCCCGGGGCCGGTGGTGGACATGATCAACGAGACGGTCGAAGGCGACCTGACCGAGGATGGGCGGCTGACTGTCAACCTGGACCCTTATGAAGCGCTGTGCCTGAGGATCGTGAACAGCAGCGGGCATGTCTGAAGCCTGTACTGGCCTCTTCGCGGGCAAGCCCGCTTGTATGGTTAGACTTGAAGGGGTGGTGGGACTAAATGCCCGATTCTGACTGTTCGCAGCAGTACAGACCGTGGGAGACATCGCCCCACCCCTTCCACCAAAGCGCCGATAAAGAATGCATCGTTTGCAAGCGACGATAGAAGCAAGCCAGCGCCTCTTGGTGAAACCCCTTCAAGCCGAAAAACCATAACGTGAGGAGCCGCCCATGGCAATGCAGGTAGGAAAGTTGATCGTGGGTGCGGATGTCGCAAAAGCTGAGCTGGTTATCCACCACGATGATCGCGACGAGATCATCAGATTGAAAAATTCCAAACTCGAGATCAGAAGGTG